>JBOHEO010000076.1:0-22338 GCA_050701055.1 Pseudonocardia sp.
CCCGGGTGTTGTGCACGATCGCCTCGAAGCGCAGCACGTGTTCGCCTTTGGTGTCGGCCTTCAACGTCAAGTTCCCGAAGTGAATCTTGAACAGAGTCAGGTCGTACCGAGGTGTCTCGATCACGGCTGCCAGCCGAAGTGACAGGTCACCGGTGCCGTTGCGGCCGGGCCGTTGTTTGGCACCGAACAGGGTCCGCAGGATCGGCACGTCCAGCCTCGACCGGGTGCGGTCCACCACCCGGTCGAACACCCGATCCATCTGCGCGCCCACGGTGAACATCAGGTTGCGGCTGTACTCGGCCTGATAGACCGAGTAGCCATAGCCGAACCCGGAACGGGCCTGCTCGTCGACATCGAGACCGAAGCACAAGCACGCGGTGTAGATCCACCGGTCGATCACCTGGGCCAGGCGCCCTATCGTCGCGGGCTACGACAAGGTGTCTGCGACCTGGGCCAGGGCGGCGGGGTCAGCGATCCGGGTGACACAGTTGCCCTCCTTCGCGTATCCGATGCCGGCCGCCCGGGCCGCGGCGGCGACGTACTCGTGGCCGCCCGAGGATGACCTGCGCCCCGAACGGCGGATGCCCGGACATCTTGATCGTCATGTGCCCCCAGTCGGGGTCCATGATGTGGAAGGAGTAGTGGTTGACGAAGGCCCGTTTCTTGGCCAGGTTCGCGATCTTCCCGCCAATCGTGCGGGTGACCTCCCAGACCGGGGCGATCGCGCGGGCGACCAGGATCAGGAACACCCCACGCTCGACCTCGTGGGTGGCCAGGTACTCCTCGGCGATCTCGTGTTTGCGTTCCCCGCGCTTACAGTCGATCACTGGGATCCCGTGCGCGTTCGCCGAAGCACGGACCCGGCGGGCAAACCGCCCGGCCATCCGCATCAGATGCGCGTTGTCCAGCTGCTCATCATCGCCGTTCAGGCGTCGCCACCAGGTGCGGAACCCGCCCGGGTTGTGACCCAGCGGATAGTAGGCGTTGAGCACGATCCGGTCCACGCAGTCATAGCTGCCGTAGAGGAGATCGCCGTACCACTCGCTGAACCCGCCGCCCATCGCTGCAGGTTCCCATCAGCTGCCCCACCAGGGGCCACCGATTCCGAGCAGCGTCTCGGAATCGGGCTGGCTCCCTTGACGCGGCCGGCGCGACGTGGACGATTGCCGAGGGAACCGGTTGACGTGACCACGCGTCCAGGTCAGCGCCTTGACGTGGGCACCTCCGGTGCGAGTAAGACGATGGGTACACCGTGGGCTGGGTCGGACCCCACGCGTATGTAGTCGGCGGCCGATCCGTCGACGTGTTGACCGATCGCTCGCATCAGGGCTGCGGCAGTGCGGGGGTGGTGCTTGGCGTAATGGGCGAGCCGACGCCCGGACTCCGCAGGAGGCAGGGGCCGGGCGCGCCCGGTGTAGCGGCGGCGCCCGACCTGGAAGCCGACCGCGGGGTCAGCGAGGATGTTGCGCAGCCACTGGGAGCGGGTCCCGTAGCCCGATGCGATGAGGTAGCCGCCGGACTCCTCCTCACGGCCGACCACCTCCAGGATCACCTGGCGGGGGCGGCCGGTTGTGCGGCCGGTGTGGGTGAGGAGCACGAACCGGTGCCCGAGCAGCCCACCGAGCCCCAGCCGGTAGAGCCAGATCGGGGCGCGGGCCACGGCGCGGTGCGTCCGGGTACGCGGCGGTCGGGTGAGCTTCATGAGGGCTCCTCTCTGGGCAGCAGGTGCCCCAGCAGCAGCTTGATCAACGTGACGATGGCGACCAGGCCGGTTTTTGCGGAGATCACACGGGTGCAGCCTCCGCATCGTTGAACTGTGGTCTCACCCATGCAGGGCGAGACGCAATGCCGTGCCCCACAGCGTGCCGGTGACCAGTACGCCGATCCCGACGCGCGACGCCTCGGGACCGGCCCCGACGGCCAGGATGACCAGGCCGACGAACGCGGCGACGCACAGCCCGGCGGCGGTCCAGCTGTACTGCGGTTGGTCGAATAGCCGGGCCAGTGGGAAAAAGTGCAAGCCGACGATCAAGCTGACGAAAGGTGGGACCAGCGCCGGTGCTCCCACGGTGATGAAGACCAGCACGACCATGGCGATCGCGACAAACTGCGCCAGGTTAACCAGGCCTACCTGCCCGTACCACCCCTCCGGCTGCCGTCGCGACCGTTCCGGTGCGCCTGCGTCGCCGGGCCGGAACGCGAGCAGGATGGTGCCGGCACTGATCACCACCGCCGCGATCCGGACGGCACAGGCCGCCCCAGAGGGCAACCCGGAGGCCGCCACGACCGCCCAGAGCAGCGCAAACAGTGCCAGGATGAGCGCGCCGCGCCCCGCATGCTCCGACTCCGGTCATGCCCGACAGTCTCCACGGTCATTCTCCGGTCGCTTCCTCTCGGTGGTGTTCGGCGGAGATCGATCCCCCGACCCCGCGCACTCACGCCCCCTCCTCGGAGCCAACCTTCTGTGCTCATCCGGCCACAGCGAGCCGCGCAGGACCCTTGGGGTCCGGTTCTCGCGACACCAACCACGTATACCACGCAACCATTGCGAGCGCGCGTGCGGTTGCGGATACGCAACAAATCGGGTACGCAACAGAACTGGGCGACGGCGACACGGCTGATCTTGGTGAGCATGGGCCATGGACGGGTGTCGCTGTCGGGCGCCGAGACGCCGCCTGCGTGCCTCCACCCGTGCCCGGGCCGGCTGTTTCGCGATCTCGATCAGCAGGTCGGCGTAGCACGGGGCGCCCGGCGGGCACCAGCACGCCAGATCGGCGCCGGCGAGTTCCCGTCGCGTCTGGCGCGGCCAGCTCGGGGTCCGTCCGGGACGTGGTTTGCGCTAACCCCTCGTCCGGCGCAACTGGACCCGCTCCGGCATCGGGGCGTCGGTGCTCCCGCGTCCGCGGCGACGGGCGCGCCGTTCTACGCGCGTGGCGTCGAATCGGGCCAGGACGGCGGTGAGCTGCTCGGTGGTTTCCTGGCAACGCACCCCATGCCCTGTCCGCACTCGACGGCCCCATGCCGCCCGCTGCCCTCGCACATCCCGGTATGACATCCCGCGCTAACGTGATCAAGGCGACTCGCCGAACCCGAACACCCTCATGCGCGAGATGCACGGCTAGCGTGCAGGGGTGGGTGAGCTGATCTGTGTCGACGACGTCACCGCGGCGGCGAAACGGATCGCAGGGCACGTGCTGCGCACACCGATCGTGCCCAGCCCAGGTCTGTCGGCGCACCTCGGCGTGCCGGTCACGCTCAAGCTCGAACTGCTCCAGCACACCGGCTCGTTCAAGCCCCGGGGCGTGGCGCACAAGCTGCTGTCGTTGACGGCAACAGAGCGCGACGCCAGGGTGGTCGCGATGAGTGGTGGCAACCACGGCACCGCACTGGCCGCCGTGGCCGGGGCGCTGGGCATCGCAGCCACGGTCGTCATGCCGGAGTCCGCGCCGACCCGTTCGATCGCCGCGGTCCGGGCTTCCGGCGCCGATCTTCGGCTCACCCCGGACATGGCGGGGGCGTTCGCACTCACCGCGGCCCTCGTCGAGGACGGGTCGACCCTCGTGCACCCGTTCGACGACCCGGTGGTGATCGCCGGGCAGGGCACGGTCGGGCTCGAGCTCGCCGCCGACGCCCCGGACCTCACCGACGTGCTGGTGAGCATCGGCGGTGGCGGGCTGATCGCGGGCGTCGCGACGGCGTTGCGCGCCGCGCTTCCCGGGGTGCGGATCTGGGGTGTGGAGACAGCGGGCGCCGACGCGATGTCCCGAGCCCTGGCCGCCGGGGGGCCGGTGCCGGTCGAGCTGTCGTCGATCGCCAGCACGCTGAGCGCACCGAACGTCTCGCGGCTCACCTACGATCACGTCACCGCGCTGGTCGAGGACGTGATCGTCGTCCCGGATGCCGACGCCGTGCGCGGGATGCTCACCCTCGCCGAGGAGGCGAAGGTGTGGGCGGAGCCGGCGACCGGTTGCCTCGTACCGGCCGCCCACCGGGTGCTGGACCGGGTCGGGCCAGACGTGCGGCTGGGGCTGGTGGTGTGCGGCGGGAACGTGACCTTCGACGACGTGCGCGGCTGGGTCGACCGGTTCGACGCCACCCCGTTCCCGGCATGCAGAGCCCGAGCAACTCGATGACGTCGAAGACCCGGTCGGGTCGTGATGCGCACTCGCCCGATCGCAGTGCCGCTCACGGGCAGCGGGAACGAGTTGATCCGGCCCGGGGCCCCGCATTCGGAACCACGCCAAGCTCCGATCGCCCGTCAGGTGGCAGGCCTCCGGCCTCCGCAACAACTAGTCAACGCGGATGCGAGAGACTTTGCCATCCAGACCGTTCTTGCGCCTGTAGGACACCTGAACAAAATCATCCTCGTAGGATCGCTCAAACGTGCTAACCGTGTAGTCTGGCGAGCTCCTCTTGACCCGAATCACGCAGAAGTCATCTTTTTCGCTGCCATTCTTATCGTCGTAGACACTGACGACGGCACCCACTCGAACGTGCACGAATTTGGCAGAACGCGCCTCGTCGTTCGGCACTCGACGGTTCTGTCCGGACTGATCGTTGAACGTCGTAACGACGTTCTGACTTGCCCCGTTGCCTTCGTAGAGCAAAATGTGCCCCATGGTGATTCTCCATTTCCTTCACGCTGACCTCGTATCAGGCGTGATTCGCGTCTGCGAATAGAAAGTAGGATCGAGCATTATCCAGCCGGCAACATCGGGGAAAACCCGCACCGATCCCCCACATCGGGGCTTGACCACACAAGATCACGCAGCTGCCGATCCGGATGCGTCGACCCCGAGATCTGCCGCCACCACCCCTCTTGAGGGTCGTTCTGGCCATGGCCGTCTCACCCGGCAACGCCGTCGGCTCCCGCCCCGACCGATCAACCGATCGACGCCGGCGGCCGTCAGCGCGTGCACCGCTCGATAATCAGCTCGCGGACGCGTTTCGCGTCCGCCTTCCCACCGGTCGCCTTCATCACCGCGCCGACGATCGCCCCCGCGGCCTGGACCTTCCCGGAGCGGATCTTCTCCGCCACATCGAGCTGTGCCGCGAGCGCCGCGTCCACCGCCGCGATCAGGGCGCCGTCATCGGAGACGACCGCCAGCCCGCGGGCGGCCACGACCTCGTCCGGCTCACCCTCCCCGGCCAGCACCCCGTCGACGACCTGGCGGGCGAGCTTGTTGCTCAGCTCCCCGCCCGCGACCATCGCGATCACCCGGGCCACCTGCACCGGGGTGATCGCCAGTGCGTCGAGCTCGACACCACGGCTGTTGGCCAGCTGGGTCAGGTACGCCACCCACCACGACCTGGCCTCACCGGCGGGTGCCCCGGCGTCGACGGTGGCCGCGATGAGCTCCAGCGCCCCGGCGTTGACCAGGTCGCGTAACTCCTCATCGGTGAGCGACCACTCGGCCTGGATCCGGCGCCGCCGCTGCCACGGCAGCTCGGGCAAGGTGCCCCGCAGCTCCTCCACCCACTCGTCCGACGGGGCGATCGGCACCAGGTCGGGCTCGGGGAAGTAGCGGTAGTCCTCCGAGGTCTCCTTGCGGCGGCCGGCGCGGGTGGTGCCGGACACCTCCTCGAAGTGCCGGGTCTCCTGCACGACCGGCTCGCCGGCCAGCAGCACGCCGGCCTGCCGGGTCATCTCGTACCGCACGGCCCGCTCGACCGATCGCAGCGAGTTGACGTTCTTGGTCTCCGACCGGGTGCCGAGAGCGCCCGAGTCGCGCTGGGACAGCGACAGGTTCACGTCGCAGCGCATCGACCCCTGGTCCATCCGGACGTCGGAGACACCCAGCGCACGCAGCAGGTCACGCAGCGCCGTGACGTACGCCCGCGCCACCTCCGGGGCCCGCTCGCGCGTCCCGGGGATCATCTTGGTGACGATCTCGACCAGCGGCACGCCGGCCCGGTTGTAGTCCAGCAGCGAGTACTCCGCGCCATGGATCCGCCCGGTCGCGCCGCCGACGTGCAGCGACTTGCCGGTGTCCTCCTCCATGTGCGCACGCTCGATCTCCACGCGGAACGTCGACCCGTCGTCCAGCTCGACGTCGAGGTACCCGTCGACGGCGATCGGCTCGTCGTACTGCGAGGTCTGGAAGTTCTTCGGCATGTCGGGGTAGAAGTAGTTCTTCCGGGCGAACCGGCCCCACGGCGCGATCGAGCAGTTCAGGGCGAGCCCGATCCGCATCGCCGACTCGACGGCCGCCCGGTTGACGACGGGCAGCGAGCCCGGCAGGCCCAGGCAGGTCGGGCACACCTGGGTGTTGGGCTCGGCGCCGAACTCGGTGGGACAGCCGCAGAACATCTTCGTGTCCGTGTTGAGCTCGACGTGCACCTCGAGCCCGAGCATCGGGTCGAAGCGCTCGACGGCCCCGTCGTAGTCGATCAACGCTGTGGTCATGCTCGCACCTCCGGAACACGATGGATCAGCGCGCCGCCGTCCTCGGCGTCACGTGCGGCCTCGTACGCGGCGGCTACCCGGTACATCACGGCCTCGCCGAGCGCGGGCGCCATCACCTGCAGCCCGACCGGGAGGCCGTCGGCGAGCCCGCAGGGGACCGACATCCCCGCGGTGCCGGCGAGGTTCGTCGGGATCGTGGCCAGGTCGTTGAGGTACATGGCCAGCGGGTCGTCCACCTTGTCGCCGATCGGGAACGCGGTGGTGGGGGCCGTCGGCGAGACCAGCACGTCGACCTGGGCGAATGCGGCCTCGAAGTCGCGCGAGATCAGGGTACGCACCTTCTGCGCCTGGCCGTAGTAGGCGTCGTAGTACCCCGACGACAGCGCGTAGGTGCCGAGGATGATCCGGCGCTTGGCCTCGGGCCCGAATCCGGCCTCACGCGTGGCGGCCATGACCTCCTCCGCGGACACAGTGCTCGCGCTCTCCACCCGCAGCCCGTAGCGCATCGCGTCGAACCGGGCCAGGTTGGAGGACACCTCGCTCGGCAGGATCAGGTAGTAGGCGGCGAGCGCGTACGGGAAGTGCGGGCAGCTCACCTCCACCAGCTCCGCGCCGAGCTTGTCCAGCTGCCGCAGCGCCGCGTCGTAGGAGCTCTGCACGCCGGCCTGGTAACCCTCGCCGCCGAGCTCGCGCACCACTCCGACCCGCAGCCCGGAGAGATCACCGGTCGCACCGAGCCGGGCGGCCTCGACCACGGCCGGGACGGGCGCGTCGATCGAGGTGGAGTCCAACGGGTCGTACCCGCCGATCACCTCGTGCAGCAGCGCCGCGTCTCCCACCGTGCGCGCGCACGGGCCGGCCTGGTCCAGCGACGACGCGCACGCGATCAGCCCGTAGCGGGAGACCCCGCCGTAGGTCGGCTTGACCCCGACGGTGCCGGTCATCGCCGCCGGTTGTCGGATGGAGCCGCCGGTGTCGGTGCCGATCGCCAGCGGCGCCTCGAACGCCGCCAGCGAGGCCGCGGAACCGCCACCGGAGCCCCCCGGGATTCGTGCGGTGTCCCACGGGTTGCGGGTGGGCCCGTACGCCGAGTACTCGGTGGAGGAACCCATCGCGAACTCATCCATGTTGGTCTTGCCGAGGATCGTGATCCCGGCGGCGCGCAGCCGGCTGGTGACCGTGGCGTCGTAGGGCGGACGCCAGCCCTCGAGGATCCGCGATCCCGCCGTTGTCGGCATGTCGACGGTGGTGAAGACATCCTTGAGCGCCAGCGGAACCCCGGCCAGGGGGGACGCGGGCGGGGTGCCGGCGTCCAGCGCCGCGTCGACGAGCGAGGCCGAGGCCAGCGCGGCGTCGGTGGCGACGTGCAAGAAGGCGTGCACTCCGTTGTCCAGGCCGCCGCCTGCGCCGTCGACCGTAGCGATCCGGTCGAGATGCGCCTGCGCGACCTCGACGGCGGACACCTCGCGCGAATGGATCCTCTGTGCCAGCTCGGCGGCGGTGAGGCGGATGAGGTCGGTCACGCCTCTTCCCCCAGGATCCGTGGCACCCGGAAACGCCCGTCCTCAGTGGCGGGCGCGCCGGAGAGCGCCTGCTCCTGGGCCAGACCCGGGCGGCGCTCGTCGGGACGGAACACGTTGCGCAGCGGCACCGCGTGCGACGTCGGCGGGATGTCGTCGGCGGCGACCTCGCCGACCCGGGCGACCGCGCCGAGGATCACGTCGAGCTGGCCGGCGAAGACATCGAGTTCGGAGTCAGTGACGGCCAATCGGGCCAACCGAGCAAGGTGTGCGACCTCGGTGCGCGTGATGGCGATGCTGACGTCCGGGGGTTCGGCGGACATGTCCCTCCCGATGGATGAGCGGATCCGAGCGACGTGGCGGGAAAGCGGGCGGCACACCGCGACACTGCGATGCGGCGCCGGTGCCAGCTGAGGACGTCGACCTGTGATGTCCGAGTGTAGGCCCGGGTCCGGCACCCGATCCCGCGGGCATGAGCCGCGGTGCGCCCGTCACGCGGACGTCTCCCGCAGGTGACCAGGGCCTGACACAATCCACGTTCCGTGCCGCACCGGCCCGCGAGGCAGCCCGGTCGTCGCGCGGCTACTTCATTTTCCAGGCCAGAGGTTTCCAGGCCAGAGGAGGCGTGCCGCGTGTCGTTCCTGCTCCGGATAGTGCTCCCGGACAAACCGGGGAGTCTCGGGGCCGTCGCAACCGCCCTCGGCAACGCCGGAGCCGACATCCTCGGTGTCGACGTCGTCCAACGTGGTCACGGTATAGCCGTCGACGACCTGGCCGTCGAGCTGCCCGCGGGCCGACCCGAGGACGTGCTCATCACCGCGGCCGAGTCGGTGCCCGGTGTGGAGGTGGAGTCGGTACGACACCACTCCGGGCGGTTGGAAACCCATCGGGAGCTGGCGCTCATCGAAGAGATCACCAGCAACCCCGTGGACGGGCTCCGGTTGCTCGCCGAAGGGGTACCGCGGATCTTCCGGGCCGGGTGGGCTCTGGTCGCGGTACGCGAGAACGGGCATTCCTTCCGGCTTGCGGAGAGCGCGGCCGCGCCCGAGACCCGGGCCGGTGACCTGCCCTGGCTGCCGCTCACCCGGGCGATCGTGCTGGATCCCGACATGCACCGGGTGCCGGAGCCGTGGAGCAACCTCGACACCGAGCTCGCTGCCGCGCCGTTCGGGCCGCGCGCGGCGGCTCTGGTCGTAGGCCGACCGGGGGGACCGGTGTTCCGGCCGTCCGAGCTCGCCCGACTGGCCCACCTGGCCGGGATCGTGACAACCGTCCTGGCCAACTGAGCCGCGAGCGGCCCCTGACTCCGGTCCGGGGTTCCTCGATCGCGTCCGGATCCCAGCGTCGCAACGAACGGCACTTTCGTCCGTTAGGTGTGCGCGACAGTGCCGTTCGTTGTGTTCTGGGCGACTGGCAGACCCTGCCGGCTACCTGGCCCCATCCCAGGTTCAGACGCGGATGGCGAGCGCCGCTCTCACCAGGTCGTCATTGCCCGTGGCGAGCCAGCCATCGGGACGGACGAGCACGTCCTCGAAACCGATCCGCCTGTGGATGCCCATGCGCAGCGCGTACTCGAACACCGGCCAGGCCCCGCTCTCCTCACCGTGCAACAGGATCGGAACCGGCATCGAGCCTAGTGCCCGCATGATCCGGACGGACTCGGCGACAGCGGTCTCAGGGTCGGTGACCGTGCACTCGACCAGCACCCGCTCCGTGCCCGATGGCACCCCGTTGGTGCGCAGATCGACCGCGTCGCCGCTGGTCCAGACGCCCAACTCGACGCCGATGCCGACCGATGCAGCCGCCGCGCAGACCTCCTTCCAGCCCTTGTCGTGCACGTTGACCGAGCAGACATCGGGCTTGCCGCCACCGAGGTGGCCCCACGCGATCACGGCCTCGATGCGCCTGCGCGGCTCGGGCTGAATCCATCGACCGGCGACGACCCCGATCTCCATGTCGGACACCTCGGCCCGGATCGCGGCAACCGCGTCACCGATATGCACCGGCTCGAGCGTCTCCTGGGTGTCGGGCGCGCGCGGGTGGACGTGCACCGACGAGATGCCCAGACGCGCGACCGCCCGCGCGTCTCGGGCGAGGTGGCGTGCCGTCACCGGGAGTAAGGGGTGGGCGTCCTCTGGACGCGAACCGTTCAGAGCCGCCTGCAGCACCACGACACCCTCATCCCTGGCAGCCTAGCCATCGATTCCACACCCGCGGCTCCTTCGATCGGGGAGACATCAGCCGCCCAACGTGGCCACTTCGCGCGCGGCGTCCGGGCCGCTGTCCAGCAGCACCCGGAAGCCGGCCTCGTCGAGTACCGGCACCCCGATCTCGAGCGCCTTGTCGTACTTCGAGCCCGGAGCCTCGCCGGCCACGACGAACGCCGTCTTCTTCGATACCGAGCCCGCCGCGCGACCGCCACGTGCGGTGACGGCCTCCTTCGCCTCATCTCGAGAGAAGGCTTCCATCGAGCCGGTGATCACGATCGCGAGACCCTCCAGCGTGCGGGGCACCGTGGCGTCGACCTCGTCGATCATGCGCATACCGGCGGCTCGCCACTTGGCGACGACCTCACGATGCCAGTCGACGGTGAACCAGTCGCGCACCGCCGCGGCGATGGTGGGACCAACACCCTCAACTCCCGCGATCGGCGCCAGCGCGGCGGCGAGTGCCTTCGCCTGGGCGCGGGTGATATCGCGGGCGGCCTTCTCGGCGGCGATGAGGTGCCGAGCGGGCTCGTCGGAATCGACGGTCGAGCCCGCAGGCGGCTCCTCGGTGCCGGCGGCCGGACCCGCGAGCGGCTCCTCAATGTCGACGCTCGAGCCCGCAACCGACCCGTCCGCACCGACACTCGGACCCGCGAGCGGCTCCTCGGCCGCTCCCCCGTCCGAGACGATCGCGACCCCGACCGCTGCGGTGTCGTGCGCGGCCCGCTCGGCGGCCTCCTCCAGCACATCCATCGAGCCGAACTCGCGGGCCAGCGCCTGCGCGGCCGTGGGCCCGACGTGCCGGATGGACAGACCCACCAGCACCCGCCACAGCGGCCGGTCCTTGGCCGCCTCGAGGTTGGCCAGCAGCTTGCGCCCGTTGGCCGAGAGCTCGCCGGCCTTGGTGGTGAACAGCTCGACGCGCAGCAGGTCCGGCTCGCGCAACGAGAAGACGTCGCCCTCGTCGGTGAGCACACCCGAGATGAGCAGCGCGGTGGCGGCCTCGTAACCCAGGCCCTCGATGTCGAACGCGCCCCGCCCGGCCACGTGGAAGAGTCGCTCCCGCAGCTGGGCCGCACAGGATCGGGCGTTGGGGCAGCGCAGGTCGGCGTCGCCGGCCTTCTGCTGCGCAAGCTCGGTGCCGCACTCGGGGCAGTGCGTGGGCATGACGAATGCACGCTCGGAGCCGTCGCGGAGATCGACGACCGGGCCGAGCACCTCGGGGATGACGTCGCCGGCCTTGCGGATGACCACGCGGTCGCCGATCAGGACGCCCTTGCGGCGCACCTCCTGTGCGTTGTGCAGGGTAGCCAGCGACACGGTGGAGCCGGCGACGACGACGGGCTCCATGAACGCGAACGGGGTGACCCGGCCGGTGCGCCCGACGTTGACCCGGATGTCGAGCAGCCGGGTGGTGGCCTCCTCGGGCGGGTACTTGAAGGCGATGGCCCACCGAGGCGCGCGCGAGGTGGAGCCCAGGCGGCGTTGCAGCGCCACCTCATCGATCTTGATCACAACCCCGTCGATCTCGTGGTCGATGTCGTGGCGGCGCTCCCCCCAGCGCTCGACGTGCGCGATCACCTCGTCGACGCGCCCGAGGACCACGGTGTGCTCCGAGACCGGCAGCCCCCACGCGCGCAGCGCCGCGTACGCCTCCGACTGGCGTTGCGGCGCGAACCCCGCCCTCTTGCCGAGACCATGGCAGACCAACCGCAGGTGCCGCGACGCCGTGACCCGCGGATCCTTCTGGCGCAGGGACCCGGCGGCGGTGTTGCGCGGGTTGGCGAACGGGGGCTTGCCGGCCTCCACCAGCGACGCGTTGAGCGCCTGGAAGTCGGCCAGCCGGAAGTACACCTCACCGCGCACCTCGACCAGCGCCGGAACCGGGAACTCGGGCGTGCCGGAGAGCCGGCCGGGCACCTCGGCCAGGGTGCGCATGTTGAGCGTGATGTCCTCGCCGGTGCGCCCGTCGCCGCGGGTGAGCGCGCGGGTGAGCCGGCCGTCCTGATAGAGGAGGTTGACCGCGAGGCCGTCGATCTTGAGCTCGCACAGGTAGTGGATATCCTCGGCGCCGACCGCCCGGGCCACCCGCTCGGCCCAGGCGCTCAGCTCGTCGGCGTCGAAGGCGTTGTCGAGGCTGAGCATGCGTTCGAGGTGGTCATGTGCGGTGAACTCGGTGGCGAACCGGCCGCTCACCCGCTGCGTGGGCGAATCCGGCGTGACCAGCTCGGGGTGCGCGGCCTCCAGCGCCAACAGCTCGCGCCACAGCTCGTCGAACTGCCCGTCGGAGATGGCCGGGGAGTCGAGCACGTAGTAGCGGAACTGATGGTCGGCGATCTCGGCGGCAAGCCGGGCGTGCCGCTCAGCGATGTCGGGGGCTGGTTCGGGACTCACAGGACGAGGTTAGCCACCCGCACCGACAGTCCTGGCGCAAACGCGCCATGGCCCGTTTCTGTCGGTCGCCAGCCGTACGATGCTCCCATGACCAGTGCCGCGGTGATCCCCACGGGACTCACCTGGGAGCAGTTTCTCGAGCTCCCGGATGAGCCGGAGTACAAGCACGCCGAGCTCATCGACGGACAGGTGATCGTGAACGCCCCGAGTTGGCTGCATCAGCGCATCGTGACGGCGCTGCTCACCGAGATCCGCATCTGGACCCGGGCCGGCCAGGGCCGCGGCGAGGTCAGCCCCGACCCCCCGGTGCGGATCACCCACGATCGTGGCTACCGACCCGATGTCGCCTGGTACCGGGAGGAGCGCTGCGTGGCCGCGGGTCCAGACCACCGGCCGGAGGGCGCACCCGACCTTGCGATCGAGGTGCTTTCCCCCAGCACCCGGGCCTTCGACGTGGTGCGCAAGCGCGCCGACTACGCGCGGGTCGGCGTGGGCGAGCTGTGGCTGATCGACCCGGAGGGCCCGGCCGCGCTAATCCTCCGCCCGCCGGCCGAGGCGACGACGCCGGGTGAGTTCGTCGTCGTCGACGACCTGGATGCGACCGGGGAGCTTACCAGCCCACAGCTGCCCGGCCTGGCGATCCGGGTGGGTGAGCTCCTCGCCCGCTGATCGGGCGTCGCCGGCACGAAGGTCCCGCTGTCAAAGCGACAAGATCAGGCCTTCAGCAGCTCCCGCACCGCACCGAGCAACGTGACGACCGACCGCTCGGTGGCCGCGTGCCCCATCAGCCCGATCCGCCACGCCCGCCCGGCGAACGCGCCCAACCCGCCGCCGACCTCGATGCCGAACTCGGCGAGCAGCCGCCTTCGCCCTGGACCGTCCTCCAACCCGTTCGGCAGCAGTGCCGCGGTGAGCTGCGGTAACCGCGCCCCGTCGGCGGCCACCAGCTCGAAACCCAGCTCAGGCAACCGGGACTGCAGCATCGCGCCGATCCGGGCGTGCCGCTCCCAGACCTGCTCCACCCCCTCCTCGAGCAACCGTCCGAGCCCGGCGTGCAGCGAGTAGGCCAGCGTGGACGACGCCGTGTGGTGGTAGGTCGGCGGGCTGGCCAGGAAGTAGTCCTGCAGCAGGCCCATATCGAGATAGAACGAGCGGATCGGCGTGGTGCGCGCCCGCATCCGCTCCACGGCCCGCGGCGACAGCGTGACCGGCGCCAGTCCGGGAGGTGCACCGAGGCACTTCTGCGACGCCGAGTAGCAGGCGTCGATCTGCCAGGCGTCGACCTCCAGGCGGGTGCCACCGAGCGCGGTGACGGCGTCGACGAGCAGCAGCGAGTCGGTCTGCGCGAGCTCCGGGCCCAGCGGGGCGACGTCGTTGCGAACGCCGGTGGAGGTCTCCGCGGCCACCACGGCGACCACCGCGGCCCGCGGGTCGGCCCGCTGCGCGGCGAGGAGATCGGCCGGGTCCAGCGCGGTGCCCCATGGAGCCTCGACGCGCACGACATGGGCGCCGCCGCGACGGGCGACCTCGCAGAGCCGCTCGCCGAAGTACCCGTTGACCCCGACGATGATCGTCTCGTCGGGTTCGAGCAGGGACGTCAGGCACGCCTCCATCCCGGCCGAACCGGTGCCGCTGACCGGCAGCGTCAGGGCGTTCTCGGTGCGGAACACCGCCCGCAACCGGTCGCCGATCCCGGCGATCACCCCGAGGTACTCGGGATCGAGGTGCCCGAGCACCGGCCGGGTCAACGCCTCGACGGCCTCCGGGTACGGGACGGACGGGCCGGGACCGAGGAGCAGGCGATCTCCGTGCATGGCGCGAACACTACCTACCTGTCTCTCTCCCGGTGCTGATTCCCCTGCCCCGGCGGGTGGGCAGGACCTCGAGCCGGGGCACGGCGAACGCGGTCAGCATCCCAATCTGGCACGCATCAGGCGCGGAAGGCTGCGTTTCGCAGTGATCTTGTGCGTGCGATGTGGCACAGCCGGATCATGGACGACGTCTACAGCGCCAGGTTGGATGCGCTTGAGCAGACCTGGCGGGTCTGGGCTGAGCTCGGCGATGGCCTGGCCGAGGACCAGTGGCCCACAGCGACCCGTTGCCCCGGCTGAGACGTCACTGCGCTGTACATGCATCACTCCGCTGTTCCACTGGTGGTGAAGGAAGGCTGCGGCCATCTGGGAGCGGCCGGCGTTGTGGACGCACACGAACAGCACCTCGGGGGCGGTCTTCACGATGGCTCCTGCTTGGGCGAGGGCGGTGAGGCGGTCGGTGGCGAAGCGGGTGGTCAGGGGAACCGACCACGTCTTGATCTTCGCGGTGCACCGGAGTGCGGTGCAGGACTCAAGACGTAGCGATAGACGGTCGCGGATGAGAACACCCCGGCGAACCGGTCCGCACGTTGCGTAGCGGTACGTTCCAGTACGGCGGTGTCCGACAGCAGGGCATGCGGTTCGGCAGGAGTGGTGGTCATGGCGTGCTCCGCTCGATGAGGGGGGTCGGTCAGGGTCGGGTGGTGGCGGTGCGGGTCGTCCAGCGGCGACGGGCCGCGAGGGACACGTAGACCAACGCGACGAGGACGGGGACTTCGATCAGCGGGCCGACGACCCCGGCGAGGGCCTGTCCGGAGGTGACGCCGAAGGTGGCGATGGCGACGGCGATGGCGAGCTCGAAGTTGTTACCCGCCGCGGTGAACGCGAGCGTGGCGGTGCGCTCGTAGCTCAGGCCGATCGCTTTGCCGAAGGCGTAGGACCCGGTCCACATGATCGCGAAGTAGGCCAGTAGCGGCAGCGCGATCCGCGCGACGTCCAGCGGCCGGCTGGTGATCGCGTCGCCCTGCAACGCAAAGAGGATGACGATGGTGAACAGCAGCCCGTAGAGCGCGAACGGCCCGATCTTCGGTAAGAACTTCGCCTCGTACCACTCGCGGCCCTTGGCCTGTTCCCCTAACCGGCGCGACAGGTAGCCGGCCACCAGCGGGACGCCGAGGAAGATCAGCACGGAGACGGCGATCTGCCAGGGTGAGACGTTCAGGTCGGTCTGGGGCAATCCCAGCCACCCGGGGAGCACGTCGAGGTAGAACCAGCCCAGCGCGGCGAACGCGATCACCTGGAACACCGAGTTCAGCGCCACGAGCACGGCGGCGGCCTCACGGTCTCCACCGGCCAGGTCGTTCCAGATGATCACCATGGCGATACAGCGGGCCAGCCCGACGATGATCAGCCCGGTGCGGTACTCGGGCAGATCCGGGAGCAGTAGCCACGCGAGTGCGAACATCAGCGCCGGGCCCAGCACCCAGTTCAGGACCAGCGACGACACGAGCAGGCGGCGGTCGCCGGTGACGGTGTCGAGGCGGTCGTAGCGGACCTTCACCAGCACCGGGTACATCATGATCAACAACCCGAGTGCGATCGGGAGCGAGACGCCGTCCACCGAGATCATGTCCAGCGCAGTACCCAGGTCCGGGATCAGCCGCCCGGCCAGCAGCCCGACGAGCATCGCGGCGATGATCCACGCCGGAAGGAAGCGGTCCAGCGTGGAGAGCTTCGCGACGACCCCGGCGTCGCCCCGGGCTGCGTCGTCGGTTGTGGAGCCGGGTGTGCGGTTCTCGGTGCTCACGCCGACACCGCCGGTACGTCGTCAAGGACCAAGACCGCGGAGAGGCGGCGCAGCGCGTCGGGCTGGATCCGGTAGTACACCCACGTCCCGCGTCGCTCCCCGGAGATCAGCCCGGCCTCGCGCAGCACCTTGAGGTGGTGGGAGATCGTCGGGCCGCTCAGGGCGAATGCGCCGGTCAGGTCGCAGACGCACGCCTCGCCGCCCTCGTGGGAGGCGATCAACGACGCCAGCCGCAGCCGCACCGGGTCGCCCATCGCCTTGAACAGCTTCGACAGCTCGACCGCCTGACCGGGCGACAACGGCTCCCGCGCCAGCGGCGAGCAGCACCCCACCGCGGACGACAGCTCGGCGAGCATCCGCTCTTGATTCGACATATTCCTACCTTGACAGGTGTCGAACTAAGGTGCAACATCTGTGTTGACCGTTATCGAAACAAGGAGTGATGTTCATGTCTCGTGTTCAGCTGGCGCTGCGGGTGTCGGACCTGGAGGCGTCGATCGCGTTCTACCGGTCGCTGTTCGGGGTTGAGCCGGCCAAGCACCGCCCCGGGTACGCCAACTTCGCCGTCACCGAGCCGCCTCTCAAGCTGGTGCTGATCGAGGGCGCGGCCAATCAGCCCACGGTGATGGATCACCTGGGGGTCGAGGTCGAGACCACCGACGAGGTCAACAGCGCGACGGCCCGACTGTCGGAGCTCGGGCTGTTTACGCAGGTCGAGGACGACACCACCTGCTGCTACGCGCTACAGGACAAGGTGTGGGTGCACGGCCCGGGCGCGGAACCATGGGAGGTCTACACCGTGAAGGCCGACGCGCCCGACGCCACCAGCATCCACCCCGTGGGCATCTCTCCGACCGCTGCTGGCAGTTGCGAATGCGGCTCGCCTATGCGCGAGGAGCCCACCGACACGCAGGCTGCTGCCGGCGAATCCGCCTGCTGCACTCCGGTTGCCACCAGCTGACCCATCGTCAGCGGTCCAACCCGCGCCATCTCGTCGACGTCCGTTGCCGGGGCTCGCGCGGTCGCGCTTCCGGCCGCGCTCGTCGGACGAACTCCGGAAGCACCTCGACACGTACGCCGAGGCAGGCAACGAGGACCTGCTGTTCGTCGGCGACCGGGGTGGGCCGCTTCGGCGAGGCAACTTCCACCGCCGCCGCTGCCGGGGCGAGGACACGCGAGTTGATGCACCGGATGGGCCACGGGCCGATGCGTGCGGCGCTGATCTACCAGCACGCGTCAGACGAGCGAGACCGGCAGATCGCACGCTAATTACACGATAGGGTCAACGGCGGCGTCACCATGATCCGGTGATACCGCCGCTGACCTGCAAAAACTTGGTGGAGCGGGCGACGGGAATCGAACCCGCGTAGCCAGTTTGGAAGACTGGGACTCTACCATTGAGCTACGCCCGCAACGACCGGCGCACCGGACGTCATCAGCCTAGCGGACGTCCCACGCGGTTCCGGCACCGATCGGTCGCCCTGCATTGCAAGATCAACGAGATAGCCGCACACCCGAGCTCGAGGCCATGCACATGCCAGGCCGCCACCACCTCGCCGTCGCCGAAACCCGACCGCCTACACTCGCTCTGACGGGGTGTGGCGCAGCTTGGAAGCGCACTCGCTTTGGGAGCGAGGGGCCGTGGGTTCAAATCCCGCCACCCCGACCAGGCAGGGCTTATTGGAACCGTTGGCCCTGTTAGGTGTCTGGTCGCTGAGGGCGATGGTCTCCCACGGGAGACTGTCGCCCTCAGCGCGGCGTGGGGGTTGCCAGGGCGCGTAGCGGGCGCTGAGGCCACCACTACCACTTGTCGAATGTCCGTCGGGTCTGGTGTTTGGGTGAGGGTGTGGGCGTTGAGGACGTCGGCGAACGGCTCGGCTGGGGTGGTGTCTGCGACAGTGACCACACCGTCAGGGTCGGCGTGCAGGTAGATTTTGCCGAAGATGGTTGCCGTGAGCAGGGTCTTGATCTGGTCGGGTTCGCGGTCGTAGGTGGCTTTCGGTTGGTTAGAACCTTCTGTATGGGTTCAGCCGTTCCAGGCGTGCCAGAACGGTGTGGTGCCGTCGCCGGCGGCCAGTAGGGCGTTCTTGAGCGCGCTGGGTCGGACATCGGTGTCAGCGAGTTGGTCGATCGGGAGCCAGTGGAATTCTAGGTGGTCTTCCTGGCTCGCGGGGTCGGGACTAGCGATGGTGACCTCGAAGACGAGATTGAGTTCGTGATGGATGGCGCCGTCTTCGACGTAACCGTGCTCGACCACGCCGACGAATCCGGCGATCTTCGCTTCGGTATCGAGTTCTTCGGCGATCTCGCGGACCAGCGCCACCTCGACGCGTTCGCCCGGTTCGACGTGACCGCCCGGCAGGAATGACCACGATTTCGTCCGCTGCTTGGCAAGGAGAAGTTGGCCGTCCCGTCGGATGATGGCCCGTGTGATGATCTCCGTGGCTGCCGCGCCCATGTACTTGCCTTCCGTGTAGGTAGATAGATCTTCTAGTGTTGCAGGTTGTGAACGTTGACGATCCCAGGGTCGACCAGGTGACCGCCGCGGTTGAGCGGCTGGTGCCGGATGCCGCTCCTGTCCGGCCCCGTGCAGCGTTGCGGAAGGGACGCAGCCACGCATCGTGGGTGTTCGACTCTGCTCGTGGCGTGTTGGTCGGCAAAGTCGCGCTGACCAGTCACACCAACGCCATCGTGCGCAGGTTGGTCGAGCATCGTCGAGTGTGGGAGCACGGCGTACCGGTGCCCCGGCTGTTGGACTTCACAGCCTCCAGCGACCTCCTGGTCGGTCGGCTTCTGATCGTGTCTGAGTACCTACCGGGCCACGACGCCGAGGACGCGTTGCGCTCGCAGCGACCAGGTTCGATGGAGCGTGTGATGGTCGAGACCGGCGCGGCGCTGGCGCGGTTGCATCGGGTACCGGTAACGGTGTTCGGCGATGCCGTCACCGGGCTGGGGGTGGGTTCGGATTCGTGGAGTGTCGCCGTCGCGTCCCGCATCGAGTTGATGGTGCGGGCGTACCGCGACCGAGCGGGCGCGGGGGACGGTGGCGATGCGGATCTTGTTGCCGCTGGGCTGTTGCTGCTGGGCCAGCTCGCGGACGCTGTGTCGCCGGTCGTGCGCCCCGCGGTTGCCCATCTGGATGTGTACTTGCCGAACATCCTGGTCGACGGTGAGGGGGACTTTCGCGCGCTGCTGGACCTTGAGCACTTGCGCTGGGTCGATCCGGTAATGGATTTCGTGAAGCCCGCCATGTGGATGTTCGACAAGCACCCTCGGTGGGCGGAGGCATTCATCGGCGGCTACCGGTCGGCGGGAGAGCTGCCGCAACGGTGGTCGGAGCGCCTTGCCGTCGTGAGCGGTTTGGAGCTGTTGACTGGCGTGGACTACTGGAAACGCGTTAATGATCATTCGATGCGCGATGACTACGTGCGGCGGCTGCGGGCGTGGGTGCGTTCGGATGGTGTCGATCATGTGTGGCCTTCTGCGGTGATGTGATCAGGTTGGCGATCTCGTTGGCGTGGTCGTCCCAACCGTCGCCGGTCACATCGATGATGTGCAACGGCACAGGCGAGCTATGCGCCCAGTGCATGAGGCGATCTTGCGCGCGTTCGACGTGTTCGGTTCGTGCGCTGTCGTCGGGGCCGAATTCGTCGAGGTAGGTGTTCCATCGTGGGCCTCGCTGTGCGCGGGTCGACTCGATGCACTGTTCCCGTATCCGGTGGGTCGGAACGCGGAGAACGACCAGGTGGAGACCGATCGCGGCAAGCCGGTGTTCGATAGCCAGCAGGGGGTGGCGGCCGAGCGGCAGCCCGTACACGGGTACGTCGAATCCGAACCCTTCCAGCAGACAGGTGGGGGTCCACGCAGGTGCGAACCTGTGGCTTGGCAAGGTGCTTGCCTGAAAGCGCTGGTCGAGGTCTTCGAGGAACGAGGTTAGGTTGTCGAGCCAGGATCGGATGCCCGCCATGTGATCAATGCTGCTGCCAGACGTGTAGGTGTGCGTAGTCAGCGTCGCGGCTTGGGGCAGGGCGATCAGCGACTGACAGCCATCGGCGATCAGCCGCGCGATGCAGCGCTGATAGACCGTGGTCTTCCCGGCGCCCCACACTCCGGCGAGCAGACACCCTCTCACGGCTGCCCTTCCGCCACTGCCGCCGCAACCCGCGCCAGCTCGGCTGGTTCAGTCCACGAAATCGCTTGTACGGGCAGGGCTGCGAGCCTGGTCCACCAGACTTGCGTGTCCATCTGCGACAACCCCGCGCTCTTCGGGAGCTGGGGCCGGATGCCCAGCCAGTCGTCGGCGAAGAAGTCGGCCGCGCCGAAGTCCAGATGACGCCGGAGGAACTGGGCGTCCGGCCGCGACGGTCGCACGCCCGGCAACCACAGCAGGACCACCGAACGCGTGATCTGGACCTCGGGTGCCACTGGGTTGTGGAGTATCTGGCTGATCTCCAAGGAGGTCAGTTCCACCTTGCCATCCGTGAGGCTGCTGCCACGACTGGGAGTCCGGTTCGCCAGGGCGTCGGCGAGCCGTGGCGAACCCGCGATCCCTTCCGGGGTGAAGCGCCACGCCAACGGGACTCCGACCGCACGCCAGGTGTCGCCGCCGGCTGGGACAAGCACGGTTCGATCGTTGGACACCGCCGTTGCACCGTGATCTTCGACCAACCGCGTCAGGATGCTGGTCTTACCCGCGCCGGGATGCCCGCCCACCAGGACACCGTGGCCGTTGAGCGCGACCGCGCCCGCGTGAATGGCTCGCCCGCCGCAGGCTTCACCTGCACGCATGATGAGCTGCCGGACGACTCGAACACCTATGGTCGCCGCTACGTGTTCCTGATCAGCGATGACCGAGATGTGGTTTCCCCTGACTGCGATCACGTGATCTTGTCCGCGCTCTGGTACCAATATTCGATGGTCTTCGGCGGTCCACATCTGATACCGCTGGTCAGGGTGGCTGCTGCGGACCTCAGCCGGAGGTGAATCGGCCAACGTTCGCACTACCGATGTGACGGCGGCGGGGTCGTGATTCAAGGCCAGCTCTACGTCAATGTCGGTCGGCTCGGGCACAAGGAAGGCGTTCAGGTAGTGAGCCATCCTCGTGTGGACAGGTTCATCCGCGCTGATGGAGCAGGTACACGTCACCAGGTCATAAAGTCGGCTGTCCATCGGCTCTCACGTCTCCTGGTTGCGCATCGCTGGCGTATGCGTCCGCACGGCGAAGCCAGTGCGGCTGTCCTGGACGGGTGATCTCCGGGCTTCCCAGGGCGTTGTGGCCGGTGTGCTCGACCAGCCAGCGCGGCACGCTGAGTGCGCCCGTCGCGGCTTTGCGGCTCAGCTCGGGAGCTGGCGTGGCCAGCCATATATGGATATGCCGTAGCAGGTTGGAACCGATGTGCTGCCAGGAAAGTTCCCGCTCGACGGACAGGCGGCCGTCCGTGCCGATCTCTCGCAGCGCTATCCGGTCCCGAAGCAGCGCCGCAAGCATGGACGGCCACACGCTCAGGTCGTCCTCGACTACGACACCCGGATGATTGGTGGACAGGCCCGTGACTGCCTCGCTGGTGCCCAGTACCGGAAGACCCGCAGCCAAGTAGTCAAGGACTTTCATCTTCGCGCCCGATCCTGCCGTCAGTGGTGCCAACGCCAATGTCGCGCCACGAAGCGCGCCATTGATCGAGTCCACGCGGCCGGTGAACTCCAGTCCTTCGGCAGGCGTGGTCAGCTCCGTCGGTCCTCGGCCAATGACGCGCACATGGGCGTCGAGCCCTTGCGCGCGCAGTGACGGCAGAATGGTTGTGCGGATCACCTCGACCGCTCGCGCATTCGGTTCATAGTAGAGGTTACCCACGAACACGAGAGTGGCCGTGTTGAGTTCCGGTCCCCAACAGGTGTGCTGGTCGGGGTCAGCTCCGTTGGGCAGCATGGCCGTGCGCGCGTTGTCGATACCGGCTTTGCGCACCAAACCGGCTTCGTGGCGGGTGGAGACGAAGACGTAATCCGTCACGTCGAGCGCTGCCCGCTGGATGGCTTCGTAGTGCCGCACCGTGTCCGGTGACTCACCGAGGGCTCTTGTGTCGTTCCCGTGGGCCGCTTGTCATGATCGTTTAGGGTGCACGCCGTGCCCTGCCTAGGGTTCCTGGTTGTCGAAGGTCAGGTTCCACAGGTCGGAGTACGGCGTGCGCGCGACAAG
>JBOHEO010000077.1:0-22107 GCA_050701055.1 Pseudonocardia sp.
GGGCAGCACGGGGGCGACTCCGTCACGCCGGGCGACCGCGCCCGCCGAGGTCGCACCGAACAGCACGCGCGGGACCAGACCGGGCGGCGCGAGGCGGCTCGGCGTCGCCGGCAGCTTGTCGACCACCAGCTCACCGGCCGCCATCAGGGCGGTCACGGCCCTGCCCGCGCGGCTCCCGAACCCCGACGCGAGCCGGCCGCGATCACCGCGCGCCGAGGTCAGCGCCACGGCAGCGACCCCGGCCGACGAGCGCGACCCCGACGCCGCACCGAGTGCGATAGCGCGAAGCAGGCTGCTCATCAGGATCGTCATGTCCTGACCTACCCGGAAGCGCGGGCGAGCAACCGGTCGACGAACTCCACCTGGCCGCGGACCAGCTTGTGCCGCGCCGTCGCGGTATCGAACCAGGCCGCCCGATCGATCTCGGGAAAGGACCGGATCCGCCCGGATCCGCGCGGCCATTCCAGCTCGAAGGTGTTGCTGTGGATGTCGCCGGCGTCGAAGTCCGCCGCCACCGCGAACGCGGTGAGTCGCTTGCCGCTGGGCTGACGGACGGTGCCCAGCTCCACCAGCGGCCCCGACGGCACCGGCGAACCCAGCTCCTCGGCGAACTCGCGGGCCGCGGCGTCCCGCGGGTCCTCGTCCGGGCCGTGCTCGCCCTTGGGCATCGACCAGGCCCCGTCGTCGCGGCGGGCCCAGAACGGCCCGCCCATGTGTCCGAGCAGCACCTCGAGATCGCCGGCGACCGGCCGGAACAGCAGGATCCCCGCGCTCAGCACCACGGGACTCAGCCCGACTGCGCGTCGCGCCAGTCGATCCACGCCCTCAGCAGGTCCAGGTCGTAGCGCGGCCCGCCGACGCCCACGGTGAACAGGGTGGCCCCGGCAGCCACGAGGCCGTCGGCGATCTCTCCCGGGGGCAGCGACACCGCGGTCGACCGCTGGATCGTCGCCGGGTCGCGCCCGACGTCGGCGCAGTGCCCGTCGAGCACCGCGTTCTTGTGGGCGAACGTCGCCGCGTCGGCGAACCCGTGCCAGATGTCGGCGTGCTCGGCGGTGTAGCGCAGGGTCTTCCGCTCGCCGCCGCCGCCGACCAGGATCGGGATGTCGCGGGTCGGTGGCGGGTTGAGCTTCGCCCAGCGGGCGCGGATCCGCGGTAACGACCGGGCAAGGTCGGCCAGCCGGGAGCCGGGGGTGCCGAAGTCGTAGCCGTACTCGTCGTAGTCGCGCTCGAACCAGCCCGCACCGATGCCGAGGATGAGTCGCCCGCCACTGATCTGGTCGACGGTGCGTGCCATGTCGGCCAACAGCTCCGGGTTGCGGTAGCCGTTGCACGTGACGAGGGCGCCGATCTCCACCCGGGTGGTGGCCTCGGCCCAGGCGCCCAGCATCGTCCAGCACTCGAAGTGCTTCCCGTCGGGCTCGCCGGAGAGCGGGAAGAAATGGTCCCAGTTGAACACGATGTCGGCACCGGCCTGCTCGGCCTCGGCGACGGTGCGACGGATCTCGGCATAGTCGGCGTGTTGGGGTTGGAGCTGGAGTCCGATCCGGATCGGGTGGGTCATGCACCTGATCCTTGCACCGGCCAGCGGTAACGTATCGCTGGGACTGGAGCTCATCGAGGCGCCGCTCGACAATGCTGCCGACCGGCCAATGGGAACGAGGGCAATGATTGGAGGTGAGCACGGCGGTCACCCCCGCCGCACGGCCCGGTCCGTCGGGGCCGGGTGCGGTGGGGTTCCGGCGCGTTATGAGCGGCAGCGGTGTGTTCGGTCCCCGGCCCCTGCTGGTGGGCCATCGTGGGTGTGGGTGCGGAACGGTCGACGGACACCGGGAGAACACCCTCGCCTCGTTCCTCGCCGCCGCGGCGCTGGGTATCGACTGGATCGAGGTGGACGTCCGGCGGACCCGCGACGACCAGCTGGTCGTCGCGCACAACCCGGCCGATGCCGACGGCGTCTTCTACGCCGACATCACCGGCGTCGAGGCCGCCGCCCGCGGCGCGACGCGCCTGGATGAGCTGCTCGACTGCCTGCCCGTAGGAGTGGGGGCCCAGCTCGATGTCAAGACCGCGATGGAGGACGCGACCCGCGATCGGGCGCTGACCACCATGGGCAGGCTTGCCGCCGTCGCCCGGCACGAGGCGCGGCGGCGAGACGTGCTCGTCAGCTCGTTCGACCCGGCGGCCCTGGACATCGCCCGGGAGCTCGTTCCCGGCGTGGCCCGCGCGCTGCTGACCTGGTTGGACTTCCCGATCGGGCTGGCGGTCGCCGCGGCCGGGCATCTCGACGTGCAGGTACTCGCCCCGCACTGGGGATCCCTGCGGCCCAACCACGTCGAACCCGAATCCCTGCAACGGCCGCTGGCGTACGTGGTGGAGATGGTGCACGCCAGCGGCCGGGAGTTCC
This sequence comes from Pseudonocardia sp., assembly GCA_050701055.1. Classification (GTDB taxonomy): domain Bacteria; phylum Actinomycetota; class Actinomycetes; order Mycobacteriales; family Pseudonocardiaceae; genus Pseudonocardia. Next base: position 2,408 of record JBOHEO010000077.1, read on the forward strand.
TCGCCTGGTGTCCGAGCCTGGAGTTCGCCCGGCAGCTGCTGGTCGCCGGGGTGGACGCGCTGTGTGTCAACAACGTGCCGGAGATCGTCGTCGCGCTGGCCGGGGATCGCGCCGCGGTGTGACTCCTCAGCGAAGGCCATGGAGGCGTGACTCCCCCGCCACCCCTGGTACATCGCGGTGGTCGCCCGGTGGACGGGGCCAGGATCGGCAGGGAAGAGGTTATGCTCACCTCCGCCAAGGATCGGTGAAGATGCAGGAGACGCATTGTTCAGCACCCGTTCGTCCGTTCGTCCGCTTGTCACGGGGGTCGTGGCGCTGCTGACGGTGGCACTCACCGCGTGCAGCGGGCAGTCCGCTGATCTCACGATCTACTCCGGCCGCAACGAGCAGCTCGTTGGTGGGCTGCTCACCCAGATGGAGGAACGGATCGGCGGCACGGTCGAGATCCGCTACGGCGACACCGCCGAGCTGGCCGCACAACTGCTCGAGGAGGGCGACGGCACCGAGGCCGATCTGTTCTTCTCCCAGGACGCTGGAGCCCTCGGCGCCCTGGACCAGGCCGGCCGACTCCAGCCGCTGCCCGCACCGGTGCTCGACGCGGTGCCGGCGCAGTACCGGGCCGACGACGGCACGTGGGTGGCCACCTCCGCGCGGTCCCGGGTGCTGTTCTACGACCCGCGCCAGGTGCCCGAGGCCGAGGTGCCCGACACCCTGGACGAGCTGCTCGACCCGAAGTGGAAGGGCCGCATCGGCTATCCGCCCACCAATCCCTCCTGGCAGGCGTTCGTCACCGGGATTCGGGTGCTGCGCGGCGAGGAGGGGGCGCGGCAGTGGCTCGCGGCGTTCGCCGCCAATGAGCCGGTGCGCTTCGGCAACAACATCCAGACCCTGGACGGGGTGGACACCGGGCAGATCGCGCTGGGCCTGTCCAACCACTACTACTGGTACGAGCGGGTCGTCGAGCTCGGCGCGGACAAGGTCAACGCCAAGGTATTCTACGTCCCCGGGGGCGATCCGTTGGGGCTGGTCAACGTCGCCGGCGCCGGCGTGCTGGCGTCCACCGACCAGCCGGAGCTGGCGCGGCGCGCCGTGGAGTTCCTCGTCTCGGACACCGCCCAGCAGTACTTCGCGGACGTCACCGCCGAGTACCCGGTGCGCGCCGGCATCACCTCCACCGTCCACGACCTGCCCGAGCTGAGTTCGCTGCAGCCGCCGGACATCGACCTGTCGGATCTGTCCACGTTGCAGCAGACCCAGGCGCTGCTACAGGAGGCCGGTCTGAGCTGATGACCACTGTGCGGGCCCGACCGGTGCCGCCGCTGCCGGCCGAGTCGCCCCCGGTACGGGCCCGCAGGCGACGGCTGGGCGCATCGCCGCTGCTCGTCGCGGGTGCGGCGGTGGCCGGGCTGCTCGCGGTCACGCCGCTGGTGTACCTGGGCATCCGCGCGCTCGAGTCGGGTCCGGGCACGTTCATCGAGACCGTCATGCGCCCGCGCACCGGCGAGCTGCTCGTGCGCAGCGTCGCGCTGACCGGGTCGGTCACCGCGGCCTGCGTGGTGATCGGCACGATCGGTGCCTGGCTGGTGGTGCGCACCGACCTGCCCGGCCGGCGGCTCTGGTCGGTGTTGCTGGTGCTGCCGCTCGCCGTGCCGTCCTACGTCGCCGGGTTCACCTGGATCTCGGAGTGGCCCGGCCTGGCCGGCTTCCCGGGGGCGTTCGGGGTGCTCACCGCGGTGAGCTTCCCGTACGTGCTGCTCCCGGTGGCCGCCGCGCTGCGTGGTGGGGACGGCGGGCTGGAGGAGGTCGCCAGGTCGTTGGGGCATCGGCCGGTCCGGGTCCTGCTCGGGGTCACCCTGCGGCGGGTATGGCCATCGGCCACCGCGGGCGGGCTGCTCGTGGCCCTGTACGTGCTCAGCGACTTCGGCGCGGTCTCGCTGATGCGCTACGACGCGTTCACCCTCGGCATCTACACCAGCTACCGCGCCACGTTCGACCGCACCCCGGCCGCCGTCCTCGGGTGCGTGCTGGTCGGGCTCGCCGCCGTGCTGACCTGGGGTGAGTCCCGAGCCCGTGGCCGGGCCGCCACCCGGGTCGGTCGTGGGGTCGCCCGGCCGGCGCTGCCGGTGCGGCTCGGACGCCGGCGGTTCGCCGGGCTCGGGTTCGTCGGGGCCGTCACTGCCATCTCCTTGGGGATTCCGGTGTACAGCCTCGCCCACTGGATGCTCGTCGGGTCCTCGGCCGGCGTGCAGTGGGGCTCGCTCGGCTCCGCGGCGCTGGTCACCGTGCAGGTGGCGGGGCTCGGGGCGCTGGTCACCACCGTGCTCGCGATCCCGGTCGGGGTGCTCGCCGCACGGCATCGTGGCCGGCTCACCGCCGGCATCGAGACCGCCGCGTACGCCGGACATGCGCTGCCGGGCGTCACGGTCGGACTGGCGCTGGTGTTCGTCGGTATCCGGCTGCTCCCCGACCTCTACCAGGAGAATCCGCTGCTGGTCGTCGGCTATGCGGTGCTGTTCCTGCCGCTGGCGATCGGCGCGGTGCGCACGGCGGTGGCCGCCGCGCCACCGGTGTTGGAGGAGGTCTCGCGGTCACTCGGGCACGGGCCGGCCGCGACCTTCGCCCGGGTGACGCTGCCGCTGGCCGCGCCGGGTGTTGCGGCGGGGGCGGCGCTGGTGTTCCTCACCTGCGCCAAGGAGTTGCCGATCACGCTCATGTTACGGCCCACCGGCGCGGACACGCTCGCGGTCCAGCTGTGGAGCCACACCGGCGCGGGTGCGTTCGCGGCCGCCGCCCCCTACGCCGTCGTGCTGATCCTCGTCGCCGCGATTCCGACCCTGCTTCTGGACCGGGTGCTGCGCCGGAGCGGCGCGTGAGCGACCTGGCGAGCGAGCCGTCGACCGTATGCTCCGACCGGGGGCGGCGGCGAAGGGCGGCCAGCGCGCTGTCGGTGTCCAGGGTGCACGCCGGCTACCCGGGCGTGCCGGTCCTGCACGGCGTCGACCTCGAGGTGCCGGTCGGGGCACTGGCGGCGGTGCTGGGCGGATCGGGTTGCGGGAAGACCACGTTGCTGCGGGCGATCGCCGGGTTCCACCCGCTCGACGGTGGCACGATCAGGCTCGGTGGCGAGCTGGTGGCCGGAGCCGGGGTGGACGTTGCCCCCGAACGCCGTCGGGTCGGGTTGGTACCGCAGGAGGGGGCGTTGTTCGGGCACCTGAGCGTGGCCGCGAACGTGGGGTTCGGGCTCGGCCGGGCGGCCCGTCGCGGGCCGCGGGTCGAGGAGATGCTGGAGCTGGTGGGCCTGCGCGGCTACGGCCGGCGGATGCCCGCCGAGCTCTCGGGCGGTCAGCAGCAGCGGGTGGCGCTGGCCCGGGCGCTGGCCCCGGCCCCGGCTCTGGTGCTCCTCGACGAGCCGTTCACCGCGCTGGACGCCGGGCTGCGCACCGAGGTCCGCGAGCAGGTACGGGCCGCGTTGCGGGCCGCCGGAGCCACCGCCGTGCTCGTCACCCACGATCAGCAGGAAGCGCTCGGCGCCGCCGATCTCGTCGCGGTGCTGCGCGACGGGCGGGTCGTGCAGGCCGCGCCGCCACGTGCGCTCTACGGCGAACCGGTGGACCTGGGGGTGGGGGTGTTCGTGGGTGACGCGGTGGTGCTCGCCGCGACCGTCCGGGGCGGTTGTGCGGATACCGCGCTCGGGGTGGTCCCGGTGGCAGCGGATGCCGCCGACGGTCCGGGACAGGCGTTGCTGCGCCCCGAGCAGCTCAGGCTCTCGGCGGTGGCCGGTGTGCCGGTGCATGCCACGGTGCTCGAGGTCGTGTTCCATGGCCACGACACCACCGTGCTGCTCGACGTCGACGGGGTGCAGGTACGGTGCCGCACCGCCGAGCCGCTCTCGCCCGGTGTGGGGGAGCGGGTCGGTGTCCGGGTGGACGGGGCCGCGCGGTTCTACCCGGACCGGTAGCCATGCGCCGCGTTGGGTTCGGCGCCCTCCTGGGCCGGCCGGCCCCGTCACGGCAGGAGCAGGAGCTTCCCGGTCGTCCGGCGGCCCTGCAGATCCTCGTGGGCGATCCGCGCCTCAGCCAGCGAGTACCGGTGCTCGATGCGGACGGCGAGGGTGCCGTCTGCGACCGCGCTATAGACGGCGGCGGCCCGGGAGGTGAGTTCCTCGCGGGTGTGCACGTGGTCGAACAGCTTCGGTCGGGTGAGGAAGACCGATCCGGCTGCGTTGAGTCGCTGCGGGTCGACCGGCGGGACCGGACCGCTGGCCGCGCCGTAGAGCACCAGCATCCCGCGCACCCGCAGGCTCGCGAGGCTGGCGTCGAAAGTCGTCGCGCCGACACTGTCGTAGACCACCGCGACCCCGACGCCACCGGTGAGCCGGCGCACCTGCGAAGCCAGGTCGTCCACCTCGGTGTACCGGATCACCTCGGCGGCCCCTGCTGCACGTGCGAGCTCCTCCTTCGCCGCCGTCGACACCGTCGCGATGACCCGGGCGCCCCGGGCGGCGGTGAGCTGGGTGAGCAGCAGCCCGACGCCGCCGGCCGCGGCGTGTACCAGCACGTCCTCGCCGTCGCGCACGCGGTGGGTGTCGGTGACGAGGAAGTGCGCGGTCATGCCCTGCAACAGCGCGCCGACCGCGGCCTCGTCGGACACACCGTCGGGAACGGCAACGGCCCTGTCTGCCGGCACCGAGACCAGCTCGGCGTAGCTGCCCAGCGCGTCGGCCCAGGCCACCCGGTCACCGACGGCCACATCCTCGACACCGTCACCGAGTGCCAGCACCCGGCCCGAGCCCTCGAGGCCGGCGACGTAGGGCAGCTGCATCGGATAGATGCCTTCGCGCTGGTAGGTGTCGATGAAGTTGACGCCGGCGGCGGTGACCTCGACGAGCAACGCGCCGGACCCGGCCACCGGGTCGGGGAGCTCGGTGGGGGTCAGCACCTCCGGTCCGCCGGCTTGGGTGATCTGCACTGCGCGCATGCCGCGATCATGCCCCGGCCGCGGTGGCGATCCGCGGCCGGGCCCGCGCCGTCGACTCGACCTGTTCGCGTCGCACCGTGCCCGACCACACCGCCGCCGCGCCCACCGTGACCAGGCCGGCACCGAGCACGTGCAACGACACCAGCACCTCGGGCACCGCGAGGGCGAACTGCGTCCCACCCAGCGCTCCCTGCGCGAGCACGACCACGACGAGTGCGGCGTACCGGCGGCGCAGCGCCGCGGGTGCGTCGACCGCGCGCAACGTGAAACCGAGGGCGACCAGGATTCCGAGGTAGGCGAACAGCAGGTTCGCGTGCACCTGCGCGAGGACGGCGACGGGAACGCCCAGTCGTGGGGTGCCGGCGTCCCCCGCGTGCGGCCCGGCCGCCGTGACGAGTGTGCCGGCCACGAGCAGGGCCGCCAGCACCCCGGTGCTCGTCGCGAGCAAAGCGCGCACCGGGGGCGGGACTGCTTGACGCGGCGGCCCGGCGCCCTCGGTCGCGGCGTCGACGAGTTGCACCGCCAGCCACACCAGCACCATCGAGACCATGAAATGTACGGCGACGGTCCACCAGGCAAGCCCGGTGAGGACCAGGGCGCCGCCGAGCAGCGCCTGCGCGACGACGCCGAGCGGCTGGACGAGCGCGAGCCGGGTGAGCCGGGTACGTCGCGGCCGGGTGTTCAGCGCCGCGAGCAGGCAGGCCCCGGCGACCAGCACCACGACGAAGGTGAGCAGCCGGTTGCCGAACTCCACCCACTGGGTGAGTGCGGCGACCTCCGGGTGTTCGACGGGCACCAGGCTGCCGGGGAAGCACTCGGGCCACTCCGGGCAGCCGAGCCCGGAACCGGTGACCCGGACGACCGATCCGGTGACCGCGATGCCGGCCTGGGCGGCGATCGCGGCGATCGCGAGCCGGCGCATCAGGCGCGGCGAGGTTGGCGGAATCCGGTCCAGAACAGCGGGTCGGGCCATCGGCCGATGGTAATCAGGACCGGGCGAGTCAGCGAGATGGTGGCCTCCTGGATCCCCCGGCCGCGGTCAGCGCAGCTTCACTGTGCGGACGGCGAGCAGGGCCGCCCCGACGATCCAGGCCAGCAGTACGAGGATCGGCACCCAGCCTGGGCCCCGGCCGGCGATCAGGGCGTCGCGCAGCCCCTCGGCCAGGCCACCCGACGGCAGCACAGCGGCCACCGCGGCGAGCGGCCCGGGGAGCTGCGCGAGCGGGATGACGATGCCGCCGGCCAGCAGCAGGACGAACCACACGACGTTGGCCACCGCCAGCACCACCTCGGCCCGCAGCGACCCACCGAGCAGGATCCCCACCGACCCGAACGCCGCGCAGCCCAGCAGTACCAGCATCAGTGCCCAACCCAGGCCGCCGGCCGCGGGCGCCCAGCCTAGTGCGACGGCCACCCCCCCGAGCACCACGACCTGCACCGCGACGACACCGAGCACCGCGACCAGCCGCCCGGCCACCAGCAACCAGCGCGGTAGCGCGGTGGCGGCCAGCCGCCGTACCACGCCGTAGCGCCGGTCGAAGCCCAGCGCGATGGCCTGCCCGGTGAACGCCGTGGACATGACGGCCAGCGCGAGTATCCCGGGTACGACGGCCTGCACCCGGGGCTCGGGCAGCGCGACGACGTCCAGCAGGGTCAACCCGACCAGCAGCACGGCCGGGATCAGCAGGGTGAGCAGCACCTGCTCGCCGTGGCGCAGGGCCAGTCGCAGCTCGATGGCGGACTGGGCCGCGAGCATCCCGATCCGTGAACCCGCACCGGGGCGGGGGGTGAAGGTGCCGGGCGCGAACCGGTTGGTCATGTCCGCAGCTCCCGACCGGTGAGCTCGAGGAACACGTCCTCCAGGCTCCGGCGGGCGACCTGCACGTCGTCGGCCAGCACGTCCTGCGCCACGCACCACGAAGTGATCGAGGACAGCACGGTCGGATCGATGCGCCCCCGCACGAGGTACCGCCCCCCGATCGTCTCCGCGACGCGGTAGCCGGCGGGCAGGACGGCGGTGAGGTCACCGACGTCCAGCCCCGGCCGGGCGCGAAACCGCAGCTCCTGATGCCCGCTGCCGGCGGTCAGTGCCGCGGGGCTGCCCTGCGCGACGACCCGGCCGTCGTCGACGATCACCACCTGGTCGGCCAGCTCCTCGGCCTCTTCCATGAGATGCGTGGTGAGCAGCACCGCCACGCCGTCGCGGCGCAGCGCCGCGATCAGCTCCCACACCAGGCGGCGGCCCTGCGGGTCCATCCCGGCGGTGGGCTCGTCGAGGAACACCAGCTCGGGACGCCCGACGATCGCGCAGGCCAATGCGAGCCGCTGCTGCTGGCCGCCGGAGAGCCGCTTGTACGGGGTGCGTGCGCACGAGCCGAGCCCGAGCACGTCGACGAGCCAGCTCACGTCCAGCGGATGCGCGGCACAGGCCGCGACGACCCGCAGCATCTCGGTGGCGTGCACGCCCGGGTAGGCCCCACCGCCCTGGGGCATGATACCGATGCGGGCACGCAGCGCGTCGGGCGCTCCCCGGGGATCGACGCCGAGCACGCGCACCTCGCCGGCGTCGGGGGTGACGAATCCTTCGCAGATCTCGACAGTGGTCGTCTTGCCGGCGCCGTTGGGGCCGAGCAGGGCCAGCACGGTTGCCGGTGACAGCTCCAGATCGAGCCCGTCCACCGCGGTGCTGCGGCCGTACCGCTTCACCAGCCCCCGGACCGAGACGGCGGGCGGCGGTGTCGAGCTCACGACCGGAGTGTAGTGAGGAGCCCGGCCGAGCAGCGCGTCCACGTCCGCACCGGTCTGTCCGGTCAGTTGCCGGTGCAGGACGAGCAGCGGGATCCCGGATGCCGGCGAGATGGCTGTGGGGGGAGCTGGTAGGCGGGAAAGTCGAAGTCCGAGCAAACCCGGAGATTGAGACCGGACGTAGCCGGCTGCGTCCAGATCTGCCGCCGCGGGAGCTGTGCCGGTCTGGCCGATGGCGGCAGCCGAATCCTTGCCAGGGGCCGTGCTGGCCTGGACTCCGACATCGCCGAGCTTCACGCGATCGACCACGCGATCGACCACGCGATCGACCACGCGATCGACCACGTGACCGTCTGCGGGTAGGGCTGGGTCGATCTGCTCAACGACCTCAGCCACGGTTTCCGTCGGACGGCCGTGACATGCGCTGCACGATCGGCCCCGTCGCGCAGTGGCAGGTCCTCGATCGGCTGCTGGGGCTCGACCGTGCGCGCTTCGTCGAGGGGGTCGCGGTCGGGCTGAATGACAGGAGGTCCGCAGGACCAGGCCGGCCAAGGACAACGGGGCTCTGTTCTGATGGGCTCTGTTCTGATGGGCGCTGTTGCCCCCGGGCACGACCGGCACCGCACACGCCGAGGGGTGTGCGCGGTGCTCGGAGGTGGTGCGCGAGGCGGCTCACGCGGCACCGACCAGATGGGGCGTGATTTTCGTCGGGGTCTTCGCTCGGGGTCGATCCAGGCGGGTGGGATGAACTCGGGCAGCCCGTTGTGGATGCGGACTTGCCAGTCGGTGTTGTGGAGCAGGCGGTGGTGGACCCGGCAGAGCATGGCGCAGTTCTCGAGTTTAGTCTCGCCGTTGTTCTCCCAGGCCAGGATGTGGTGGACTTCGCACCAGGCAAGCGCATTGTTTGCAACACCTGGGCGAACCGCCGATCGGCTTAGTTGTGCTTACGCGTACTCGACTGGCCCGCCCGCTCGGTAACGCGATGAACGTCCTTCTCCTCTGCTCCGTATCGATGCCGGCTCGAGCCGACGATGCACCATCGCAACCCCCGACCCGCGATTGCCCCAGTGCGGGCGGAATCGGGGCGGTAGGCGACCGCACCGCGGGGTCTGTCGCCGTGCGGGGCTATCTTCGTAGCCGGTCGCAGGACGCGGACGGAGGCTCCATCATCGACGCGTACCAGGAGACGCAACAGCACGGTCATCTCGGTCAGCAGGGGCTGCTGCTCCTGGCGGAGATCGTGCGCCAGGAGTTGTGGCGATTTCCCGTGCTCCTTGCTCCGGGTGCTCGATGGACCGATGAGCTGGTCACGGAGTGGGTGCACGACTTCTTTGTGGCGAAGGGGAAAGCGGTCACGGTCGCGTTGCTGGCGCAGACCGTCGACGAGGCGTCAATGGGGCGCTACCTGCGTAAGGCCGTCCGGCACTTCCTGGTCGACGCGGCCCGCAACACCGACCTGGGCGCGATCCGGCGGAAGGCGGAGGACCTGCTGGCGACGTCACCAGCCTTCGAGAGGGTCCCGGCTGGTGCAGTCGGAGCTGGTCGCTGGCACCTTGCTGGTCAGGACGTGCCACCCCACGGCCGGGATCTGGCTCCGTTGGTGGCGGCGGCCTACGCCGTGCCGGGCGTACGGGCGGTCCGATGGACGGGCAGGCGCCGAGCGCCGCTGGCATCGGACGAGTCCCTGGTGGCCATCCTGCGGAGCGTGTTGACGGCGGCGGCCGGATCGGTCGAGATCGGGGAGTTGACCTCAGTGCTGGCCCGGAGGTTCCCCACCGCGGTGAACATCGCGGACGCCACGCTGGAGGAGCACACCTTCGTGCAGGCCGTGGTGCCGCTCGAGGATCGGCCTGATGTGGCGTTCGAGGTGACCGCGAGCGCGGCGGAGGTGTACGAGCAGCTATCACCGTCGCAGCGGGCGCTGCTTCCTCACCTGGACGCGCCGATAGGTGACCGTTCGGAGGTCCTCGGGCTCGGACGCAGTCAGACCTCGTTGATGACCGCTCAGCTCCGACGCGTGCTCGGCGAGCTGATCCCGGCCGACGAGGTGCGCGAGGACGTGACGATGGAGCTGTACCGGCTTTGCGTGGTGAACCCGTGACCGACGCGGACAACGAACGCAGGTTCGACGTCAACCTGGATGCGCACCCCGATGCTGCAGGTGAGGAGGTCGATCCGATGTTGCTTGGTCGTGACGTGACGGCGACCAGCTTGGCCCGTCTCGCTGCAGGCGCCGCGGTACCGGGGCTGACCGGCTCGGCGTTGAGCCGGCGGTTCGGGCCGCGGTCGAGCTGGTTCCCGAGGACAGGACAGATCTGGCGCAGCGTCCGCCACGACGTGACACTGCTCGTGCTCCTCGTCGAAGTGCAGCGCGACTCGGTGACAATCGTTCCGGTCACCATCGGGTCCGACGCCCGTCCCGACGTCGTCATTCTCGACGGCACCGGCTTCGGCGTTCCGGTGAGCGTGTGGACGACACTGGTGCGGTCGTTGCCGACTAGTGTCCTGGACGGCCCCGTCGATGAAGTCGACCCGACCACGGCGTTTCCGCTGCTGGACGTGGACGCCGCGGCCGGGACGAAGAACCTTGAGCCTATCGACGAGTACGCCGCCGAGCTGCTCGACGACCTCGAGTTGCTGGTCGAGGTGGCAACGCCGGTCGATACTGACGCCACTGCACAAGGCAGTGGTGGGGCCGGGATCGACGTTGCATCGCTGACCCCGGACGTGCTGAACGATGCCGCGCGCCGGGTCGGGGTGCCGCTGCCGCGGTTGCTCGAGCTGATCGACGGCGAGCTGGCTCCGACACCGGGCCAGACCCGGACCCTGCAGGAGGTGTTCGGTGCGGTGCCTGTGCTCGCCCCGCTACCGGTTGAGTTGATCAGCGAGCTGTCCCAGCCGCGGTGGCGCGCACTCGTGCGGGGACGCCGCGGGCAGGACGAGCCGACCGAGGAGACGGCGCGCACCGCTCTGGCCTACGAGGTGCGCGCCATGGCGGCCCGCCAGACCGGCGACCGCGCGCCGTCGTGGCCCGACCGGATCCGCCGCTGGGCAGAGGTCCACCAGCTCGACCCGGACGCCGAGAAGTGATCGTCAGCGGGGTCGACGTCGACCGGCAGGTCCGACTCATGGTGCAGCACCTCGCCGCCCTGCATCCCGGTGCGATCGATCGACTGCACGAGGATGCCCTCACAGAGCTCGGGGACTGGCCCGAGGTGCAGCTGCGCTTCGTTCCCGACGCCGGAGACAGTGGTGGACAGGGCCGTTGCTCCGTTGCGGGCAGCTACGTCCATTCCACCGACCCGCCCACTCTGGTCGTCGCCACCTCGTCGAGTCGGCGCCGCCAGCAGTTCACCGCTCTGCACGAGTTCGGTCACGACCTGCAGAAGAACAACGCCGAGCTGGCTCTAGCCGTTCGCCGGCAGCCCGGCGACAAGGTCAGGTTCGAAGACGCCGCCTGCGACGCGTTCGCCTCCTTCGTGCTCATCCCGGATGCGGTCGTGCCGCATCGGGCCGATGGTCGATCTCCGTGCGCCGCCGATGTTGTCGCCCTGTTCGACAGCACGCAGGCCTCGCGCGCGGCCTGTGCTGTGCGCATGGCCCAGAATCTCGGGACCCCCGGTGTCGTTGCCGTGCTGGACTCTGAAGGCACGGTCTCCTTCGCGGCCGGTCACGGCGAGGTGTTCCCGCCGGCTCGTGGCGGCAGCCAGGCCTCCACTCCACTCGTGGCCGCCGCGCTGGGCCGGCGCCGAGACACCCAGGTCGATGACACCTACTGGCGGTACCGGACCGGCGGCCGCAGCATGTCGCTCTACGGCGACGCCGCGTGGTCCGGGGACTACCTGATCACGGTCACCGTCGAGGACCGCCCCGGCTGGCGGAAGTTCGCGCTGCCGCACAGCGACACACGGTGGTCCCCTCCGCCGCTGTGGACGTGCGAGGTCTGCGAGGAGGAGTTCCGCCCTGACGGCTCTTGCGCCACGTGCAGCACACCCCGCTGCGCTGCCGGCCACTGCCAGTGCACCGCCGATGCCGAGCGCACCTGCCGGGACTGCTCCCTCGTCCTGGCTCCGGCTCGCTTCCCTTCGCCCACGTCGAGAATCTGCCGGGACTGCACCGAGTAGTCCGGACGCACCGCCGAGGTTCGGCGTCACGCCTGTGTGGAGGGACTTCGCCCTCCTCGACGTCGAAGGGACCCTAATGGGTTACACCGCGCACTACCTCGACATCGTCCGCGGCCAGATCGCCGCCGCCGACCCCGTGCTGGCCGAAGCGCGCCACCGGCTTGCCCTGGCACGCGACAGCGCCATGACCTTTCCCGGAGCGCTGCGCACCTACGCGTCGGGATCCCTGGCCCAGTACACGGTGAACTACCCGGTCACCGATGGCGACGGCGGCCTCGTGCTTAACCGCACGCACTACCCGGATCTGGGCCCGGACGGCGACGGGACGATCCCCAACGACATCGTCGCCGAGCTCTGCGCCCACCTCGGGCCGCAGATCCGCGCCAGCTACCCCCAGGCCCGCTGCGGCACCTCGAAACGCGGCCCGAAGATCACCTTCGGGAAGCCGATCGACGGCCAGGACCCTTCCGTGGACCTGGTCCTCGCCCTGACCCGCCGGACCGGAAGCGGGCTCTGGATCCCCAACCTCACCATGCGGCGCTGGGAGGCCTCCGACCCCGAAGCGCACGTCACCCTGCTCAACGGCGACACTGTCGCACTCGCCCGCACCCGGCGCAGGGTGATCCGGCTGCTCAAGGCGTGGAACAAGCAGTGGAGCTTGCCGGCGTTCTCCTCCTTCCACCTCTCCGCGCTCGCGCTCGAACATGTGAAGGCCGGGATGGGTTTGCCCGCCGCGCTGCGCGCCGTCCTCGACGGCGCGGCGCCGTTCCTGGCCACCGGCCGCAACACCCCCGACCCCGCCGGGGTATCGGCGCCGCTGAAGTTGGTCAACGGCGTCTCCCGCGACGTCGCCGTGCAGCGCCTGCGGGCCGCGGCCACCGCCATGGCCGACACGATCGAGCACGACGATGACGAGACCGCCGTGCGCTCGTCCCTGCACCGCGTCTTCCGTGACTACCTCGACCCGCCCGCCGAGGACGCCACGGCGTCGACGGTCGCGGCGCTGCGGGCCCGCGTTCCCGTCACCACCCTCGCGCTCGGCCTCACCGGCACGACGGCACCGGTCAAGCCCACCCGCGCCTACGGCGCCATCCGGTCGACGTGAGCCGTCGGCCGCCGTATCGGCATCCTGCGTTCTTCGAACGGCCGGCCCACCGCCTGCGGCTCATCGCCGCGCTGCAGGCGGTCGGCGTGCCGGTCACCACCGTCACACCCGGACACCCGCGGCGCCAGGGGTTCGCTGTCCGCATCCTGCTCACTCCGACCGGGCTGCCGCGGCACCCCGTGGTCATCCAGTTCGGCATCGACGTACCCGACACCCCGATGGTCCTCGTCCCCGGCCCCGGCTCGCCCCATCGCTACCACGACGGCAGCCTCTGTATGTGGTACCCGCACGATCCACCCGCGCAGCGCTGGACCTGGACGGACGGGGGAGCCGTCCTCGCCGGCCACATCAGCGCCCACCTCATCCGCGAGGCATGGTGGCGCCAGACCGGCGAGTGGCCTGGTGAGGAAGCGCCGCACGACGAGCCACCCGCCCGGCACGGCGACCAGGCCGCATGAAGGATCTCCTCGTGATCAGCAACCTGCAGCCGCCCACCCTCACGATGGCATCGTGGACCACGACCACCGGCTCGCCCCCGTACGCCCAGCAGGCACCGGCAGCTGCGGGAGGGGTGCTACTCGCCGCCGTGCTGTCCGGCGCAGTCATCGCAGCGGTCATCAGCGGCTTCATCAACACCGTCCTCGCGAGCCGTGCCTCCCGCATGGAGGAGCGTGCCCGCGTCCGAGCCAGCCTCGCCGAGGCCTTCCAGGCCTACTCGGACTACAAGGAGTTCCCCTACGCGATCCGCCGCCGCCGCGCCGACCAGCCCGCCGACGAACGCGTCCGGCTGTCCGAAGAGCTGCGACGCGTGCGGTCCCGGCTGTCCTACCACCAGGCGTGGACCCTCGCCGAGGACCCCACCACCGGCGCGGCCTACACCGAACTGGTCCACCGACTCCGGGCGCTCGCCGGGGCGTCGATGCACGACGCGTGGAACGGCCCGCCCCTCGACGATGACCCGGGCATGAACATCGGGCCGGACGAGGTCGACCTGGGCGGGCTTAGAGACGCCGAGCAGGAGTTCCTCGACGCCGCGAAGCGACACGTCAACGCCTTGGCCGGAACGTGGTTCCCGCGTCGCCGCCGCGTCCAAAACACTTGATCGTCGCCGGTTGCAGTCCACTGCGCGACCGCGTCGCCGAGGGGTCCCGCGGTGCACGGCGCTCCCCGGGGGTTAAGGCCGTCGCCACAAGGTCGAAGAAGCGGCCGGGGCCACGGCAGGCGTTAGCGCCAGGGACGTGACCCGAAGGCCGCTACAGGCCGTGGACTGGCAGGTCGAACTCGCCATCGCGCACGCCTCTGGTGAAGGCGTCCCACTCGCGGGGGCTGAAGGCGAGGACGGGGCTGTCGGGGTCGAGTTTGGTGTCGCGGACGCCGATCCAGCCGGGGATGGTGGCGACCTCGACGCAGCCGCCGTTGTCGCCGCCGCTGTGGCTGGCCTTGCGCCAGGTGGTGGCGGCGGACAGGGCGGCGACGGCGTCGGAGTGCTGCATGTCGATCACGGTTCCTTCAGCAACTGGTACAGGTAGGCCGCTGATTCCTCGGGGTTGAGGGCCTGGACCCGGAGCCGGGCGAGATCGTTGCGGTAGGTCAGCAGCGGCGTCGGCTCATCGTAGTACCGGGCGCCGATGCGGTCCTCCACGGCGACGCAGCCGGGGTAGTTCTCCAGCTCGGGCGGCGCGGAGAAGATGCGGAAGGACCCCTCGGTGCCCAGATGTGCGCCGACGTTGAAGGGCAGGATCTGGATGTCGAGCGACGGGCGGGCGGCCAGCTCGACCAGTCGCTGCAGCTGTGCGCGGTGGACGTCATCGCCGCCGACGGGCCAGCGCAGGGCGGACTCGGCGATGACCGACCACAGAGCCGGCGGGTCGTCGCGGTCGATCACTTCGCGTTGTCGGGACATGCGTAGATCCACGAGTCGGTCAACGCCGTCGGCGTCAAGGTCGGGACGGCCGACACGGATCATGGCGTCGGCGGTGGCGCGGGTCTGGAACAGTCCGGGGACGACGTGGGCGTCCCAGCTTTCGATCTGCACTGCGCTGACCTCCAGCCCGAGCAGCAGGTTCAGGTTCTCGGGTGCTGCGGCTTCGCGGAAGCCAACCCACCAGTCCCGGCCGCGCTTGGCGCGCAGCCGCAGATCCTGGAAGAACTCGATGCGCTCGGGCTCACCGTAGAGCTCCAGGAGGCGCTCCAGCTCCAGCGGTTTGGGTAGTCCGCGCGCGGTTTCGATGTGGCCGATGTTGGCGACGCTGCCGCGCACCGCGGCGGCGGCCTGCTCGCGGGTGAGGCCGCGCTTCTCCCGCATGCGGCGCATCTCGGCGGCGAACCACCACTTGACCGCGGTAACGCTGACGGATGAGGCGACCATCCGCACTCCCTATCGGTCGGTTGCGTCCTATCGATCATGCTGCACACGGACCGCGCCTGCCCGTTGATCGCCCGCGGTCACGGACCGAACACGTGCATCACCCGATCGTACGCTCTAGACTCGCAACTCATCGAATGTAGTGTCATCGATGTGGATACCTACGGATCGATGAGCAGTGTAGGAAGTGGCGTGCCGCCCTCTGGCATCGACACGCTCGCACCAGCGCCCCGAGCCGGGCTCGGGTGGTCCTCGTGAGCGGCCGGTTCCACGTGCAGGGTCGAATCATCGAGCGGCGTGGCTCAGAGGTGGTGCGCGACGAGGCGCGCTGCGTCGATGCCGAGAGCCGTGACGAGGCGTTCCGCATAGCGGACGTGCTGTGCGGAGACGGGTTCACGGTGTGGGTGTGGGCGGTCGACCCGCGCACGACACCGGCGGCGTGGAGGCTCGTCGAGCGGGTCGACCCAGCCCGTGCCACGGACCGGCAGCGCGCGCCGGACGTCCGTGCCCGCCGCCCACGAGCACGCAGGACCCAACACCGCCGCGCATCCGCAGTGCCGACGACGGTGCATGACCGGGGAGCCCGAGAGGTGGCTTCCGTGGTCGTTCGGCCACGGAGCGCAGTAGCTGTGCGGCACAATCGTCGCGCAGATCATCAACCGCAAGGGAGATCGATCACCATGTCCGAGCAGCTGACCTCATCGCCGACGCCGCAGTGGCGCGACCCGTTGTTCAGCCCCGGCGACCGGTTCCCGCTCGGCGCCCCGGACGGGTACGCCCAGGGATGGACCGATGAACCCAGCACCGGCGGGGCCCGGCCGTTCTCACTCCGCGGCGTCGTGACCGGCCCACGCCTGGATGCCGACCTCGGCGCCCACTACCGGTACTGCCCGCAGCGACAGGTGTCGCTCGTGAGGACCGACGACGGCTCGTTCGAGCCGCTGCTCAAGCACACCCAGCCAGGACCGACTCCCGTCACCTCAGGCACGACCGACGGCGATCCGAAGAACCCGCCGCCCGAGGAGATGGCCAGCCCCGACTACCAGTCGGACTGACCGATGACCGTGCTGATCCTGGCCCGGGAGATCGAGCCGCAGGTCGACCGCGTCGTGGAAGAACTCGCCACCCGCGGGGTGCCGGTGTTCCGCACCGACCTGGCCGCGTTCCCGCAGCGCCTGACCTTGGACGCGCGCCTGGAGCCCGACGGCTGGGCCGGAACCCTGGCCACCGCGCACCGTGAGGTGAAGCTGCGCGACATCCGCTCGGTCTGGTACCGGCATCCGTCGCATTTCGACCTGGCCGGGGGAATGTCACGGCCCGAGCGGCGTCTCGCGGCGGCCGAGGCCCGGGTGGGCATCGCCGGGGTGCTGTGCAGCCTCGACGTCGTCTGGATGAACTACCCCTCGCGCGAGGCCGACGCGCTCAAACCGCGCCAACTCGATGTCGCCCGCCGCTGCGGGTTGCGCATCCCGCAGACCTTGATCACCAACCGCGCCGAGGCGGTACGGGAGTTCGCCACCGACCTCGACGGCCCGCTGGCGGGCAAGAACCTGTCCGCGGCCTCGTTGATCGAGGGCAGCCATGTCCGCACCGCCTACACCCGACGGCTCGGGCCCGACGATCTCGCGGACCTGTCCGGTGTGGAGACCACCGCCCACTTGTTCCAGGAGTTCATCGACAAGGCGTTCGAGGTGCGGATGACCGTCGTCGGCGACCGCGTGTTCGCCGCCGCGATCCACGCACACTCCGCCGCCGCCCGCATCGACTTCCGCACTGACTACGACAACCTCAGCTACTCGATCATTGACCCCCCGGCGCCGGTGCTGGACGGGGTGCGGGCGTTCATGCGCACGTTCGACCTGACCTTCGGGGCGTTCGACTTCGCCGTCACCGACACCGGAGACTGGGTGCTGTTCGAGTGCAACCCGTTCGGGCAGTACGGATGGCTCGAGGACGCACTCGAGCTACCGATCACCGCCGCCATCGCCGACATCCTCGAAGCCGGGCAGGCCCCGTGAACTTCCCTGCGAACTTCCCCACCGACCTGAGCGCCGACGAACAAGCGCTCGCGCGCGGGCGACTGGCCGATCTCGGCGAACAACTCGCGCAGAAGGGATCTCTGCGGACGCCGGCGTGGCGCGAGGTGTTCGAGCGGACCTGGCGCCACCCCTACGTCCCGTGCTTCTACCCGGACAAGGACACCGCCCCCGTGATGTGCATCGGCGAGCGAGCGCGGTGGCTCGACGCCGTCTACAGCGACACCACCCTGATCACCAAGCTGGTCACCGTCGCGCTGTCACGAGCCCTGCGGCCCGCGACCGGCACCGCCTACGTCAGCTCCTCGACCCTGCCGTCGCTGGTCATGTCCATGCTGGAGGACCTCGACGTCACCGACGGGCACCGGGTGCTGGAGATCGGCACCGGCACCGGCTACAACGCAGCCCTGCTGTGTGAGCGGCTGGGCAGCGCCAACGTCACCTCCGTCGACATCGACCCCGAACTCGTCGACCTCGCAGGAGAGCGGCTCGCCGCGAACGGCCACACCCCGACCCTCGCCACGGTCGACGGTGACGGCGGACACCCCGACGGGGCGCCGTATGACCGGATCATCTCCACCTGCGCGGTGCCCGCCATCCCCGCAGCCTGGCTGCGACAGGCCGCGCCGGGGGCGGTGATCCTCACCGACGTCCACGGCCCGCTCGGCGGGACCCTGGTCAGGCTCACCGTGGACGAGCACGGCACCGCCACCGGCCGGTTCGCCTCGCGCTGGGCGGGCTTCATGGACATGCGCCACGACGTCACCCCCGTCACCGAGCCCTGGACCTGGTACGCGGGCACTACGTCCGAGTCGTGGACCTCGGTCGACCCGATGGCCGTCAACAACCACGGCCTGTTCGGCTTCATCGCGCAATGGCACCTGCCCGACGTCACCCAAGGCCGCATGACCGACCCCGACGGCCCCGCCGTCTTCCTCATGGACCGCGACGGCAACCGCGCCGAGGTGCTCACCACGGCGACTTCGCAGGGCTACCGCGTGCGCCAGTACGGGGACCGGCGAGTCTGGGACCAGATCGAGCAGGCCGCCGAGTTCTGGAACGCCGAGGGTCGCCCCTCCTACGAGCGCTTTGGCATCACAGCGACCGCTGACGAACAGTACGTCTGGTACGACGACCCCCACGGAACCCACCACTGGCCGCTGGCGCCTGTAGGCCACAGACACCCGAGGCGCCCCACGATGACGTGAGTCCATGCGTCCTCCGGCCGCCGGGCAACGCATGATTGACTCGGCAATCGACAGAGTGCAGATGCGGGATCAGCTCAGGGTGCAGATCGGGGTGCAGTTCAGGGATCCGACTAGAGTGGAGATCCCCTCGGCCGCCGAGGAATGCCTGGTGACCCGACCATCACGGGGATCATCTGCAATCCCAGACTCGTGGCAACGCGGCATACTCGATTCCGCCAGACGGGCGCGCCAGGACCGTCTGCGATCGAGATCGCGGCGGAGGTGGCCCCTCGTGTCCGGCAACGTCTCGGAGCGCGTCTCGCCCCTCGTCTTAAGACGAGCCCCCACCAAGCCGATCCTGGCACGTCCCGACCCATGCGAGTGCTCCCGTGCCGCCCAGGCTGATCGACAGCGAGAGCGCGTAGTCGACCACCCGGGGCCGGGGCAAGACCCGCACCGTGTCTGCGGGCGCTGTCGTCTGTTTGCTGTCACCCGCCCGGCCCTTCGAGATCTGTCTCGGCGTTCACTACAGTATTGCAAACTTTTCCGACTGCTTTCTTGACCGGTGGTTCGCCGATTGCGTGAATGGTGGATCGACCGCGGTGATCGGTGCGCCTCTCGGCGCGCGGGGTCGCGTGGTCGTGTGGCGCGCGCCGGGCGCGTCGGTCGTGGAGGAGGAGGTGGTGCGCTGGGCGGTGTCGCTGCCCCGGAGGGTTCGGGGCGTGGTGGCCTGCCACGAGATGATCAAGCTGCGCGGGCTGGTGGTCGGGTAAGGAGCGGCCGGGGCGTCGTGCGCACAAGCGGGCGTGGATCGCCCGTGGTGGGTTCTGAGGGTCGGGTCTGTCGAGAGGGTGCCGGTTCGTGGCCGGTTGCGCGGCAGCGGCGACGCCAGCGGCCCGAAGGGACCCACCAGGCAAGGAAGGCAAGGAAGGCAAGGCCGGTCTGCCCGGGAGGGCGGGTCGGGTGGGTTGTCGGAGGCACAGCGCGCGGCGATCGTGGCCGCGGTGCTGGAGTTGCCGCCGATGACGGTCGAGCAGGTCGATCGGGTGTGCGAGGTGATCGTGGCGGCGCGGGCACGCTGGCGCCGCGAAGATCACCGGACGGACCGGGGCTGATCTTGCTCGGGTGCGGCGGGCAGGGCGGACACCGACGGTTCCGCCC
>JBOHEO010000078.1:0-22089 GCA_050701055.1 Pseudonocardia sp.
AGACCCTCGGCTTCAAAGTCACCTTGGAGCCCGCCGCCTGACATCGGTCAGCCCGTCCCCGACTCGGCACCGACATGACGCCGAGCCGGTGGTCCCGTTCGCCCGTCCCCGGCTATTTTCGGATTAGAACGAGACTCGCTCGACCTCGGCGCCCGAGAGGTCCACGTCCGACAGCAGTTGACGGTCATCACCGGCCGGACTCCGTACCTCGCGCCGCTCAAGACCAAGTCCAGCGTCCGTATGAACGAGCTGCCGGCGGTCGTCGTCGACGTGATGAGGACCCACCTCAAGATCTGCCCGGTGCGTCCGGAAGATATCGAGGACGAAACCGACCCGTGGCGGCCGGCGACGCGCCTCGCGCATCTGATCTTCACTCGCGGCGACGGTCGCCCGATCCACCGCGCGGACTGGTCGCACATCTGGCGCCCAGCCGTGAAGGCTGCTGGCCTGCCGAGGGGCTTCGGTCTGCGGGACCTCCGCCACTACTTCGCGACCGTGCTGATCTTCGGTGGCGCGAACGTCAAGACGGTGCAGCTTGCCATGGGCCACACCACGCCGACGGTCACGCTCAACACCTACGTCGGGTACTGGCCCAACGCCGTAGACCAGACGCGGACGCTCGTGGACTCCGCGCTCGGTTGTACCGGGGTTGTACCCGGTGCGGTGGCGTGAGGTGTTCGCGCAGGTCAGAAGCCGTACGCTACCGGTAGTTGGTGAACTGTGTCTGACCAGGCGCTTTGCAGTCCCCGACGCTCTGGCCTGCCGCGGAGTGTCGGTACGTGTCGTCCTGTGACGGGCCGGATCGGCTGTCATCTGTACCGGATCTGTACCGGGCTCACCTTGCTTACAGGCATGCGATAGCAGCTTGGGACCAGGTTGTCCCGTCGCGGCAGAGGGGGCTGACCTGCGCGCCGAGCCTGCGTCGACGGCCCGCTGTTGACCGTGGTTGTCCGGCAGGAATGGCCCGTGAATGGCCCGCCGCACACCAACGCCCGGCCCCTGCTCAGAGTGCCATCCCATCAACCTGGCGCAGCCCGACCGTGCGGTCGCTCGTGGGCAGCCCTCGACGCACACCGCAGCCCGGCCTTGCGGGGCTCTGCCCACGAGCGACCGTGTGGTAGCCCTCCGGGAGGTTGTCGGGATGGCACGGCCCGCCCCATCCCGGAGACCTGCCCCTCCCGGCGAGGGAGGCTGTGATGCGCTACTCAGCGCTAGTTCACGGTCTACTAGAAAGCCAGCTCCGGACCTCATCATGCCCTTGAGCTGGGAAAACAGTCCATCTACGCCCCACTTCGAGGCGTACCTGCAAGTTCGAAGTGTCGTGGCTCACAGTACTGACCTGCGACACACTCGCGCCCCGCCCGACTAAGATTACATGCAAGGCTTTATAGTACTCTCAATATTACTCTCATGACAGCGGAGCGCGTAGAGCAGGCGCTGGCCAGCACCGCGGCCGACGTAGGCCCCGCACTGCTCCAGCTCAAGGAGAACCAGTAGTTCGACCGCAAGAGCGCTCAGACCAAACCCCAGCAGCTTGCCATCGTCATCTGCGCGCTTGCGAATGCTGAGGGTGGCGTTGTCGCAATCGGCCTACACAACGGAATAGTTGAAGGGGTAACCCGCGCCGAAAGCAAAGTGAACGACTTTCGTCAAGCTGCGTTCGACTTCACGCAGCCGCCAGTTCGAGCACATTGCAGCGAAGTAGCGTGCATTAATGTTCGAAAAGAGGAAGACCGACTGCTGGTTGTTCGAGTCGAACCCAGTGAGCGTGTGCATGAACTAAAGAACGGCGACTGCTACCTTCGCATCGGTGACGAATCGCGGAAACTCAACTACATGCAGCGGCAAGAGCTGCATTTCGACAAGGGGCAAAGTCAGTACGATGGATTCCGCGCTGACGGCGTCGCGATCAGTGACCTCAACTCGGCAGCGCTTGATGCGTACCGCGAAACGCTTAGCAGCTCCGACACGACACGCGCACTAAAGGCGCGTAGCCTCCTCACGCGCCAGGGTGACGTCACGAACGCAGCATACCTCTTGTTCGGCAGCAACCCCCAGGACCTATTTCCCGAGGGCTACATTCGCGTCCTACGCTTTATGAATAAGGAGCGAGGCACCGGTGCCCGTCTTGGCCTGGAAGAGAACGCGGATCACAGGATAGAAGGACCGTTGCCCCAAGCCCTGGCGACGGCAATCGAGAAGATTGAGGAGCTAATACCTCGTCGCCGAGCGCTCTCCTCGAGCGGTCGATTCGAAGGACTACCCATTGTCCCACGTGATGCGTGGCTTGAGGGCCTCGTGAACGCGGTGATCCACCGCTCCTACAGTCTTGCCGGTGATCACATTAGATTCGAAATCTACCCGGACCGGGTAGAGATCGAGAGTCCAGGGCGTTTTCCGGGCTTAGCAAATCCGGAACGCTCTCTCGACGTGAACCGATTCGCCAGAAATCCTCGTATCGCACGAGTATGTGCCGACTTTAGGATCGGCCAGGAGCTCGGCGAGGGCATCAAGCGAATTTTCGAGGAGATGCGCCGGGTCGGACTGACTGATCCGGTTTACTCACAGACCCCGGGAAGCGTCAGACTTTCATTGGTAGCTATGCCGCGACTTGATCGGAAGGTGGCGGCGCGACTTCCAAGCGGAAGTCAAAGGGTGCTCGATATCATGCGGTCTGCCGAGTCCCCGATGGGCACTGGCCAGATCGCAGAGATGCTTGGCATGAGCCGGCCGACAGCGACCCTGCGCCTAAGAGCACTGGAAGGTGAAGGGCTGATCCGCTGGAAGGGCAAGTCGGCGCAGGATCCACGAGCTGTTTGGCAACTGACCGAGGACTAACCCCGCTCGGCGGCGGCATTGCAGCTGCGCGCCGCGCGGGGACCGGCCGGAGGCTGCACGCCCCGCGCGAGCGCTTGCGGCTGCATCGGTGACAGCGCCGCGCGGCGCCGTCAGGCGCCGCCTTGAAAAACATGAAAGGAGGATTTGGACACAGCGCGCGCCATCCATGGCTCAGGTAGGCACTACGTAGCGAAGAACGATCGTGTCTCCTGGGATCACGGAGATCATTAGGCGGACGGGTCGGTCGGTGGCAGTGAAGCCGACTCGGCGGTGCTCGGCGACGGGTGTGCCGGGCTCGATACGCAGGCGTTCGCTCTCCGCGGGGGTTGGCATCCTGACGATGATCTCGTCAACGTCGTAGGTCTGCTCGTAGCCGGCTTCCTTGAGGATGTCCTCGCGGGTTGTGTCGTCGGGTGCTGCGAGTTCGGTGCCCTCCACGAGGCGGAGATCGAAATAGTCGTCGGAGATGATCGCGGGTGCTTCGTCGATGTAGCGGATGTGGCGGCGAACCACACAGGTGTCCGTGCTGGGGTCAAGGTTGAGGGTCGCGGCGACATCGGGCGGCGGCGTGATTCGCTCGACGTGGAGGGTCTCCCCCGCCGGGTCGTGGCCTTGGTTCTCGACGTCGGTGCCCCACGCGTCTGCGGTCGACGACGCCGTCGACTCGGGGGACTCGAACGTCGACAGGTTCCACTTGAGCCGCTGACGGCTGCGGACGATCCGGCCTCGGCGCGGGCGGACGGTGACGAGGCCGTCCTGCTCCAGGAGCTGCAGCGCGGAGCGGGCTGTCTGTCGGCTGACCTTCTGGCTTGCGGCTAGCTCGGGCTCGGAGGGGAGGAGAGCCCCGGGGCCAAGGTCGCCGGAGGCGATCCGCTCGCGCAGCTCGGCGGCGATGCGTCTGCTGGCGGATTCCGGGCGGTTCACGTTGGTCGTTCCTCGATCTATCGTCTCGTGCTGCCCGCGCGACGGCCGCGCGTCCTGGCATGTCAACCAAGGCTACCGGTGCAGCTTGTCCGACAAGCAAACCCCGTGCAAACCTACTGCTTAACAGACAAATTTAACAGACAAATTTAACAGTCAAGTTGGAGGGCGTCATGACACTGCTCGTCGATCACTGCACCATCCCGGCAGCGCCCGTGTCGGCGCGGCCGCTGCCGGAGGCGTTCGCGCTGGTGGACATCAACCCGCTGACCAGCGTGCGCTACCAGGACTCGCGCTACCGGGACCTCCCGCCCTACGTGGTCGCCGTGATCGGTGTCACTCAGGACGCGTGGGACGGCCTAGTGCATGCCGGCTCGGTCGGGTTGGTGTTCGACGCGGGCCGGGTGCACTCCCTGGTGGTGATGGTGGGGGACTGCGGGCCCGGCAGCGGCTGGTATGCCGAGGACATCTCTGCGGCGGGTGTGGTGCGGGGTGGGCACCGGGGAGGACGACCAGACTGAGCGGGCCATCCTGGTCTGAAGGACGGGCTTCGCCGGTACCTTATCTGGGCACAGGCTGCGGGCGCGCCGGCGACGGAAGGACTGCTCACCCGTCACGCCTGTCCGAGCGAGGACGACGAGCGGGAGCGCGGGCCATGCTGCTGGAGCGTGAGGCGGAGCTGGCCGCCATCGGCAGGCTACTCGACGGGTTGGCGGCAGGCCGGGGCGGTGTTCTGTGGATCGAGGGCCCGGCCGGGATCGGTAAGACCCGGCTGCTGGACGTTGCGCACGACGAGGCCGAGATCGCCGGAGTTCGCGTGCTGAGCGCGCGGGCCAGCGATCTGGAGCGTGAGTTCGCCTTCGGGGTGATCCGCAGCCTGTTCGAGCCGCTGCTCGTCGCCGCGGAGCCGGCCGAGCGGGACGCGCTGCTGGCGGGTGCTGCCCGGTTGGCCGCGCCGGTGATCACCCTCGAAGGCCTGGAAGCCGACAGCACGGCGTCGCTCGGGGCACTGCACGGGCTGTACTGGCTGACCGCCAACCTGGCCGACGCCGGCCCGCTGCTGATCACCATCGATGACGGGCACTGGGCGGACCCGTCGTCGCTGCGCGCGCTGGCCTACCTGGCTCGCCGGATCGCCGATCTCCCGGTGGGGCTGGTCGTCACCGCCCGGTCACCCGGGCCGGAGGCGAACCGCGCGGTGACCGAGGCCGTGGTGGACGAACCGGTCACCACGGTGCTCCGGCCCCGGCCACTGGGCCGCGAGAGCACCGACGCGCTGGTCCGAGCGACGATGGGTACGGGCAGCGGCCGGGCGTTCCGGGCGGCCTGCCACCAGGCCACCGGCGGAAACCCGCTGCTGGCGAACGCGCTGCTGATCGCGCTGGTCGAGGCCGGTGTCCCGCCCGACGACGACGACGGCGTCACCGCGGTGGCCGAACGTGCCCCGGCGATCGTGGCGACATCCGTGCTGTCCCGGCTTCGACACCTTTCGCCGGCGGCGGTCGCCGTGGCCCGGGCGGTCGCGGTGCTGCGCGGTGGCGCCCAGCTGCGCCATGTCGTGGCGCTGACCGGGCTGGGCCCGCTGGTGGTTGCCGACGCCGCGGAGTCGCTGGTCGGCGCCGCGCTGCTCGCACCCGGCCGGCCGCTGACTCTCGTCCACCCGCTGGTGGCCGAGGCCATCGCCGAGCGGATGAGCTCGGCGGAACGGCACCGCGGGCACCGAACCGCTGCCCGGCTGCTCGCCACCGAGGGCGCCGCGCCCGAGCTCGTCGCAGCGCACCTGATGCACACCGAGGCCCTCGGCGCCGCCGATGTCGTCGAGGCACTCCGGGACGCCGCCCGCACCGCGCTGGCCAAGGGTGCTCCGGAACCCGCCATGCGATATCTACGCCGCGCGCTGGACGAGCCCCCCGACCCGACGACGCGGCCCGACGTGCTCTTCGAGCTCGGCTCGGCGACGGTCCGGGTGTCGTTCACCGACGGCGTGGGGCTGCTGGACCAGGCGGTCGCGGCCGCGTTGCACCCAACCGGGCGCGCCCTGGCAGCACTCGAGCTGGCCCGCTCGTTGCGGACCACATTGGACTACCGTCGGGCGCTGGCGGTACTGGACGACGCGCTCGTCGGGCTCGACGACACCGACGGGCCGCTGCGCCTCGAGCTGGAGGCCGAGGCGGTCGGGCTGGCCCGTCGTGACCCGGAACGCCGCGCCTGGGCCGCGGAGCGCACCCGGCGGCTGCAAGCCGCTGGCGCGCTGGTCGGCCGCACGGGTGCCGTCCTGCTGGCCAACGCCGCGCTGGACGCTCTGACCGACGACTCGGCTCGCGCCGTGGAGCTGGCCAACGAGGCGTTGGCCGATACGCTCGCCCGGGACGTACCCGACTCCAGCGTCCTGCTCCCGGCGACCATGGTCCTGATCGCCACCGACCACCTCGAGCCCGTCCTTGCCGCATGTGAGATCGCGATCACCAGCGCCCGACGCCGCGGCTCCACCTACGACTTCGCGTCGGCGAGCGTGCTGCGTGCCCAGGCCCGCTACCTGCAGGGCGCGCTCGCCGAGGCGGAGGCTGACGCGCGGCTCGCCGACGAGCTCACCGCCGAGCACCAGGTCACCTTCGCCCGCCGCTACACGCAGGCCTGGCTGGTGCTCACGCTGGTGGAACGTGGCCGGCTGACCGAGGCCGACGAGTCCCTGGAGAAGAGCTGCGTCACACCGACCCTGGCCTACCTCCTCGACGCACGCGGCCGGCTGCGCCTCGCGCAGGGCCGGCCGGCCGAGGCGCTCGCCGACTTCCGCGACTGCGGGCGGCGGCTGGAGCGGCGCGGCATGAGCCATCCCGGGCTGATGCCGTGGCGCGCCAACTCGGGCCTCGCGCTGCACCAACTCGGCCGGGTCGACGAGGCACGGCAGCTGGTCGACGACGCGGTGCAGGCCGCACGGCGGTATTCGGCACCGCGAGCGCTGGGCCTGGCCCTGCGGGCTCGCGGGCTGGTGGCCGGCTCGGTGGACGCGCTTCGCGAGGCGGTCGCGGTGCTCGAGCCCACGCCGGCGCGCCTGGAGCACGCGCGGGCACTGGTCGACCTCGGCGCGGCTCTGCGCCGCGGCAACCAGCGCCGCGCTGCCCGTGACGCCCTGGCCCGCGGCCAGGAGCTGGCCCACCGGTACGCCGCCGATGCTCTCGTCGAGCGGGCCCGTGAGGAGCTCATCGCCACCGGTGCCCGACCGCGCAGGGTGGCACTCAGCGGCGCCGACGCACTGACCCCCAGCGAGCGGCGGGTGGCCGAGCTGGCCGCAACCGGGATGTCCAGCCGGGACGTCGCACAAGCGTTGTTCGTCAGCGCCAAGACTGTGGAGACGCACCTGGGTAGCGTCTACCGCAAGCTTGCGGTGGGCGGCCGCGCCGAGCTGGCCGGCGCGCTGGCATAGCCGGCCACCGCCGGAGAGCTGCCGAACCTCAGGGTCGGACCCTGAGGCGGATCGGACCCGCCCGCTCCACGCTGTCCTGGAGCCATCGCGAGAAGTCGCACAGGGGGAGGCAGTCATGGGCGTTGACGTGCGCACCGCTCCCGCTTCCCGTCGTCCTGCACTGAACTGAAACCGTCGAGAAAAGGAGACCAAGATGCGGATGAATCTCACATCAGGTGGCCGAGGCGCCGGAATGAGCACCGCCACCGAACCGATCGAGCGCCCCACCCGGCTGATGTGGTGGCTCGGCGCGGCGAGCACGGCAGTGGCGGCGGGTGCCACGGTGCAACTGCTCGTGTTGACCACGCGGACCGCGGACTTCTTCTCCTGGACGATCGCGGTACCGGCCTCGGCGGCGTTCCTCGGCATGTTCTACCTGGCCTCCACGGTGATGGGGGTCCTCGCGCTGCGCCAACCGGCGTGGGCGCCGGCCCGGGCGGCAGTGTTGCCCATGGTGATGTTCTCGGGGGCCGCCCTGATCGTCACGCTGCTGCACCTGGAGACCTTCCATCTGACCACAGGCGGGTTCATCGCCCGGGTCGCGGCGTGGATCTGGTTGGGGGTCTACGTGGTGACGCCGTCTGCATACGTGTTCGCGTTCTGGCGCCAGGGCCGTACGCCCGGAGGTGACCCGGCCCGAACCGCGCCCCTGCCGCGCTGGGCGTGGCGGACGCTGGCGGCGCTGGGGACGACCCTCGCGGTGGCGGGGTTGGCGCTGCTCGTGGCTCCGCCGGTCGTCGCCCCACTGTGGCCCTGGCCGCTGACCGCGCTGACCGCGCGAATGATCGGCGCGACGCTGCTCGGAATGGCGTTCCTTGCCGCCGCGGTGGTCCGAGTCGACGATCGACCGACCGGACGGATCGCCGCGGTGGGGCTCGTGGTGTGCGCGGTGGCGGCACTGGTGGTCGCGGTCGGGTACGGCGCCGGGACGACGCAGTGGGCCGAACCATCGGCATGGATCTATCTCGCGGTGTGTGTGCTGCTCGGTACCACCGCGGTCGCGAGCGGTCGGCGCCCGGTCTCGTCATGATGCCGCAGAGTTCGGGAGCTGCGGGGGGGAATGCCGAATGTGTGCAGCTCTCGAACCGGACACCCGAGGAGATGAGCCAGCCATGACACACACCGTGACCTGCCCCGAATGCCGCCGCCCCGCGACCGTGCTCGACCGGTTCACGCTGGCCGGTGCCGACGGCCCGGTCGAATACCTGCGTATCCGGTGCGACGGTCCACTCTCGTTCCTCGCGTCGGCCGCCGAGATCGAGCAGATCCGACCGGTCGACGTGCCTGTCGCAGCCTGACGAACCGGCCACGGATCACCCTCGCCGCCGGCCGGCTCGATCTCGCCATGCCTGCGCTGGTTCGAGCCGAAACCACCGCTCGCAGGCACGCAGATCAGCGGTTCGGCACGCAGAGCCGCACCAGGCACGGTCCTCGGCTCCAAGCCGCCGATCATCTGCGCCACGCCGCTACCCCGCGCCGAACGAACGGCACTTTCGTCCAGTCCTAGTGGACGAAAGTGCCGTTCGTTCAGGACAGAGGGGCTCAGCAAACCGGTCCGGGTCCGACGATCATCGGCGGCTCAGGGCTGCAATGAGGAGACCTTGAAGACGGCGCCGGTGGGGTCGGCGGCCTGGGCCACCCGGCCGAACGGGGTGTCCTTCGCGGGTTGCACCACCGATCCGCCGAGCTGCTCCACCTGGGCCAGCGTGGCGTCGACGTCCTCCGCGCCCAGGTACACCTGCCAGGTGGACGGAACGCCGTCCGGCAGGAACGCCCGGCTGTCCATGATCCCGGCGTGCGAGCCGCCGTCGGCTTCCATCGTCGTGTACCGGAACTCGTCGGTGTCGCTCAGGACGGCCGTGTCCCAGCCGAAAACGGTGCGGTAGAAGTCGACCACAGCCGCGTACTCGTGGGTGTACAGCTCATGCCACACCGGGGCGCCGGCCTCACCGACGAGGTCGAAACCGGTGTGCGCGCCGGGCTGCCAGATCCCGACCGCCGCGCCGCCGACGTCGGCCAGCACGGCCATGGACCCCAGGTGCAGCACCTGCATCGGCGCCATGAACACCTGGCCTCCTGCGGCCACCGCGGCCTCGGCCGTAGCCTGGACATCCGGGGTGGCCAGGTAGGTGGTCCAGCCGTCCGGGTAGCCGGTGGTGCCGTCGTTGCGCATCATTCCGGCGACTATCGAGCCGTCCTTGCGGAAGTTCACATAGCCGCCGAACTCCTCGCCGGTGTGCTCGGCAGCCCAGCCGAAGATCTGGCCGTAGAAGGCCTCGGCGCGGGCCGGGTCGGAGCTGAACAGGTCGATCCAGCAGGGCGCTCCGAGCGGAGCGGAGTCACGGGTGGGCATGGCGGGTCCCTTCTCGGTGGTGAACGGTCGGGTGCGAAGTGTGCACGAACGTGTGGACCCCGGGGTCGCCCGGAAGTCATCGGTGGCCCGTCTCAGCCCACCCGCTGCCGCGCGTCGCGAGTCGCCGGTCCGCCTCCCCGTCCGTAAGCGACGTCAGGGCCGGCACCGACGTCAGGCCGGCACCGGGGCCGCCCGCCGAGCCCGAACCCGGATCCTCCCACCGCGGTGCGGCACCAGCGTGATGAGCTTCATACGTTGGCGCTCGCCGCTGCCTGACGTCGGGACCAGCTCCACCCGGCGGAGCACCTCGCGCAGCACGATCCGCATCTCGACCTGGGCGAACGTTGCACCCAGGCACCGACGAGCACCCCCGCCGAACGGCAGCCAGGTGGTCGGACTCGGTGTCGTGCCGATCATTCGTTCGGGGGCGAAGCGCTTCGGATCCGGGTAGTGCCGCGCCGAGAGCTGCACCAACCCGATCGCGGGCGACACCAGCACCCCGGCGGGCAGCCGATAGCCGCCCAGCTCGACCGGGGCGGCGAGCGTTCGGGCCACGTCGAAGACCACCGGACGGATCCGCAGGGTCTCCCGGACCACCGCGTCCAGGTAGTCCTCGTCCCCGGTGTCGGCCGCCTCGACGGCACGTCGCAGCACCTCCGGGTGGCGCACGAGCCGTTCCAGGGCCCAGGACAGTGCGGTGGCGGTGGTCTCGTGGCCGGCCATCAGCAGCGTCATGAGCTGGTCGCGCAGCTCGGCGTCGGTCATGCCCCGACCGTCGGAGTCGGCAGCGCGCACCAGCATCGCCAGCACGTCGGTGCGGTCCGCGAGTTCGGGATCAGCACGGCAGTGGGCGATCTCGGTGAAGAGCAGCCGGTCGGCCTCCTCGCGCCGACGGCGAACCCCGCGCCAGGGCCGTCGCCGCAACAGATCGGGGTTCGCCATCGCCATCGTCGCCAGCGGGTTCGCCTCGACCACAGCCGGCAGCGCTCGGCGCAGCGCGCAGAGACGCCGTTCGTCGCGGCTGCCGATCACGATGCGCAGGATGACTTCGAGGGTGATCGCAGCCATCCGCGGCGCCACCGGGAACTCGCGGGCGAGTGGCCACGCAGCAACGTCAGCGGCCGCGATCTCGGCCATCAGCTCGGACTGCCGGTGTACGGCGTCGCGGTGGAACGGTGACATCATCAGCCGGCGGCGGTCCCGGTGGCGCTGCTCGTCGAGCAGCAGCAGGGAGCCGTCGCCGAGGATGCCGCGCAACACCGATGCCGCCTCGCCGGCACGGTAGACGGCCGGGTCGCCGGCGAACACCGTCTTGATATCGGCCGGGTCGGCAAGAAAGACCAGCGTGCCCATCGGGGCGGCATGGACGGCGAAGACGTCGCCATAGCGGCGATGACAGGTGTCCAGCCACCAGCGGGGGAATCGCCAGAGCAGCGCGGTCTGCACGGCGCGGGGCAGCGACGGTCCGGGCGGCAACCCGGCGAAGGACGGCTTCAACATGATCGATATCATACGAGCGTATAATACGATCGTCTAGAACTTATCGTTAGGATCTCTCCATGGGACACCGGGAGGACCTGCTGGCCGGTGCACGCCGCTGCCTGGAGCAGCGCGGCTACGCGCGCACCACCGCGCGGGACCTCGTGGCCGAGTCCGGCACCAATCTGGCTTCGATCGGCTACCACTTCGGCTCCAAGAAATCCCTGCTCAACGAGGCGATGAACGAGTCGTTCCAGGAGTGGGCGGAGCGGGTGCGCACCCTGGCGCCGGCCGCCGAACCGGACGGCCACCCGATGCGCAGGCTGGCCGCATCCTGGACGGCCATGCGTACCTCGTTCGCCGAGTACCGCGGCCTTGCGGTGGCATTCGTCGAAGCACTGGCCCAGGCCGAGCACCAGCCGGAGCTGCGCGCCCAGCTGGCCGAGACCTACCGGCAGAGTCGCAGCACGGTGGCGCTGATTATTACCGAGTCGCTCGGCGCCCTGCCCGAGCCGCAGGCCCGCGCGCTCGCCTCGTTCCAGATCGCGATGTGCGACGGGCTCCTCGTGCAGTGGTTGCTGGATCCGGACAGCACCCCGTCCGGCGCCGAGCTCGTGGACGCGCTGACCGCCGTCCCGCTCGCCGCGCGCTGACCGCCCGCCTGGCTGGCTGACCGCCTGACCGCCCGCCCGCCTGGCTGAGCGGTCGCCCCGGGGATGCCGGCACCGAGGCTGACGTGCGGAGCGCAGGTCAGAAGCGCGGATGCCCGCCCTCCAGGTGCACCCGAGCCCCGATGGCGAGCGACTCGCCGGCCTCGGCTGCCCCTGCCCGCCGCACCTCGCCGAGCACCCAGGCTGGAACGTGCCGTGCGGTGAGCACCGCCAGCGCCCGGTCCACGTCGTCGGGGGGCAGCACCGCCACCATGCCGACGCCCATGTTGAACGTCTTCTCCATCTCCGCGCGCTCCACCCGGCCGCGGGACGCGATCAGGTTGAACACTGGGGCCGGGGTCCAGGTGCTGCGCTCGCAGACCGCCTCGAGGCCCGGGGGCAGCACCCGCTCCAGGTTGCGGGCCAGCCCACCGCCGGTGATGTGGGCGAACGTGCGCACACCGGTCTCGGCGGCCACCGCCAGGCAGTCGCGGGCGTAGATCCGGGTGGGCACCAGCAGCTCCTCGCCCAGGGTGTGCCCGAACTCCTCGACGTGTCCGCCCAGCGGCATCCGCGCGATCTCGAGCAGTACGTGCCGGGCCAGGGAGTAGCCGTTGGAGTGCAGCCCGGACGCGGCCATCGCCACCAGCACGTCGCCCGGCCGGACACGATCGGGCCGCAGCATCGCGTCGGCCTCGACGATGCCGACACCGCTGGCCGACAGGTCGTACAGGCCATCGGCCATCAGACCCGGGTGTTCCGCGGTCTCCCCACCCAGCAATGCACAACCGGCCTGCTGGCAGCCCTCGGCAATACCCTTGATGATCGTCGCCACCTGCTCGGGCACCAGCCGACCCACGGCGATGTAGTCCTGGAGGAACAGCGGCTCGGCCCCGCAGACCACGAGGTCGTCGACGACCATCGCGACGAGGTCGAGTCCGATCGTGTCGTGGCAGTCCATGGCCTGCGCGATCACGACCTTCGTGCCCACCCCATCGGTCGACGCGGCAAGCACCGGTTCCGAGTACTTGTCGATCTTCAGCGCGAACAGCCCCGCGAACCCGCCGATCCCGCCCAGCACCTCCGGCCGGGTCGCCTTCCCGGCGAACGGTCGCAGGGCGTCGACCGCCCGTTCACCGGCGTCGATGTGCACGCCGGCGGAGGCGTAGCTGGCGCCGGAGCCGACTGGGGCCGTGCTGTTCTCGGTTGTCGGCGCCATGGTCGGTCTCGCTCCCGCTCGCTCGGGCGTCGCGCGGGCGACGCTGGTCAGGTGGGACTCGGCGCGGCGCCACAGGGATGGTGCGGCACGGTGAACGGCCAGGTCAGGGCTGAACGGCAGGACCCGCGGAACCGTATCCGACAGACACGGCCGACGCACGCTGCACCGATGCGCGCTCCGCCGACGCTCCGCGCGGTGCCGACGCGCGCTCCGCTACTGCTCCGCGAGTGGGCCCGGCATCGCCGGAAGCCGCTCCGGACACATCGTCGGCGGGCAACCCAGCGATGCCGATGCCGCCAGCCAGCACGTCCGGGTCCACGTCGCGGAGTTCGAGCAGGTGTTCGCCGAGCACGGCCTCCTCGGGCAGCGGGATCGGGTACGCCCCGTCGAAGCAGGCCATGCAGAGCCGGGTGCGCGGCTGTTCGCTCGCGGCGATGAGGCCGTCGAGAGCGATGTAGGCCAGCGAGTCGGCGCCGATCGAGCGGCGCACCCCCTCGGTGTCGAGCGCCCCCGCGACGAGCTCGGCGCGGGTGGCAAAGTCGATGCCGTAGAAGCACGGCCAGCGCACCGGCGGTGAGGCGATCCGCACATGCACCTCCAACGCCCCCGACTCGCGCAACATCCGGACCAATGCCCGCTGGGTGCTGCCTCGCACGATGGAGTCGTCGACGACGACGAGCCGCTTGCCGCGGATAACCTCGCGCAGCGGGTTGAGCTTGAGGCGAATGCCCAGCTCACGGATGGTCTGCGACGGCTGGATGAAGGTGCGCCCGACGTAGCCGTTCTTCACCAGCCCCTGGCCGTAGGGGATGCCAGAACCCTGTGCGTAGCCGATCGCGGCCGGGGTGCCCGACTCCGGGACCGGGATGACCAGGTCGGCCTCGACGGGATGCTCCCGAGCGAGCCGGCGGCCGATCTCCACCCGGGTGGCGTGCACCGAACGGCCGGAGATCGCGGTGTCGGGCCGGGCGAGGTAGACGTACTCGAACACGCAGCCCTTGGGCTCGGGGGCGGCGAACCGGGAGCTGCGCAGGCCGTCGGCGTCGATCGCGAGCAGCTCGCCCGGCTCGACCTCGCGCACCACCGACGCACCGACGATGTCCAGCGCCGCAGTCTCGCTCGCGATCACCCAACCACGTTCGAGGCGGCCCAGGACCAGCGGGCGGACGCCGTGCAGATCGCGAGCGGCATACAGGGTCTGCTCGTCGCCGAACACCAGCGAGAACGCCCCACGCACCCGGGGGAGCAAACGCATCGCGGCCTCCTCCACACCGATGTCGGCGGCGGTGGCGGCGAGCAGCTCGGTGATCAGGTCGGAGTCGGTGCCGGCCTGGAGCCGAACGCGACCCGACACCGCCATGGCCCCGACCAGCGCCGCGACCTCGACACGCAGCTCCGCGGTGTTGACCAGGTTGCCGTTGTGCCCCAGCGCGATGCCGCTGCCGGTGGACGTGGTGCGAAACGTGGGCTGGGCGTTCTCCCAGGTGCTCGACCCGGTGGTGGAGTACCGGCAGTGACCGACGGCGAGGTGGCCCTTCAACGACGACAGCACCTGCTCGTCGAAGACCTGACTGACCAGCCCGAGGTCCTTGAAGACCACCATCCGACGGCCGTCGGACACGGCGATGCCCGCCGCCTCCTGGCCGCGGTGCTGCAACGCGTAGAGCCCGAAGTAGGTGAGCTTGGCGACATCCTCGCCGGGCGCCCAGACACCGAAGACGCCGCACTCCTCACGGGGGCCTGGATCGAGGTCGGGATCGTATTCGGTCGGTTGTTCGTTCCTGATCGAACCCAACGCGGGCACTCCTAGCGGCGGATGCTCTTAGCGGCGACGGCCTCAATCTTTCGCTGGTCGGGCGGATCCCGGGGGTCGAAGCCCCCCGAGTGGCAGCGTACGCCGCAACAGCGCCGGAACCCACTCAGCCGGACCGGCGTCGCCGAACCAGCGCCCCTGCCCGACGTCACAGCCCAGGGCCGCGAGCCGCTCCGACTGGACACCGGTCTCCACCCACTCCGCCGTGACGTCGAGGCCGAGCGCGTGGGCCATCTCCACCAGGGACCGCACGATGGAGGAGTCGACCGGGTCGGCGACGGGGTGTCGCAGGCCGTCGATGAACGAGCCATCGATCTTGAGGGCGTGCACCGGGAGCCGGCGCAACCAGACCAGGCTGGAGTAGCCAGTGCCGAAGTCGTCCAGGGCCAGCCGCACCCCCTTGCCACGCAACGCCGTGAGTGCCCGTAGCGCGGCGGCCTCGTCGACCAGGACCGCCTGTTCGGTGATCTCCAGCTGGAGCCGGTCCGGCGGCAGGCCCGTGCCGGCGAGGATCCCGGTCACCTCGTCGACCCACCCGGGCTCGGCGAGCTGCACCGGCGAGACGTTGACGCTGACGTACGGCGCGGCGCAGTCGAGCACGCAGGTGCCCGATCCAGGAGAACCCGACTGAGCGGCGCCGCACAGCTCGCGCCACCAGGACACGGCTTGGGTGCATGCCGCCTCCAGCACCCATCGGCCGAGCGGGACGATCGCCCCGCTGCTCTCGGCGAGCTCGATGAACCGGCCCGGCCCGATCAGCCCCTCCACCGGATGCTGCCAGCGGACCAGCGCTTCGGCGCCCAGCACGCGGCCGTCGGAAAGACGCACCAGCGGCTGGAAGGCCAGCCGGAACTCCTCGCGGTCCACACCGTCGCGCAGCCCGACGAGCAGCGCGAACCGGGCCACGTCGCCGGCGTCCCGCTCCGGATCGAAGGTCACCGGACGCCCGCCGCCGCGTGCCTTCGCCCACGACAGCGCCACGGCGGCGGACCGCATCAGATCCTCGGGACAGCCGGCCCCGACGGCGAACTCGGCGACGCCGATGCCGGCCGAGATGGTGAGCGAATGACCGGCGACCAGGAACGGGGTGGCCAGTGCCGCCAGTACGCGCTCGGCGAGCCGGGACACCTCGCCGGCCTCGGGGTCGGCGACGAGCACGGCGAACTCGTCGCCGCCGGTGCGGGTGACCAGGTGCCGGCCGGCCACCATCTGCAGCCTTCCGGCCACCGCGAGCAGCAGCTGGTCGCCGACCCGGTGCCCCAGCCCGTCGTTGATCAGGGTGAAGCCGTCGAGATCCAGCGCACACATCCCGACCCGCCGGTGCCCACCGCCCACGAACGCGCGGTGCAGCCACTGCTCGGTGCGCGAGCGGTTCGGCAGTTGGGTGAGCTGCTCCTGGTAGGAGGTCGCCGGCACGCTGGAGTGCGGCCGGTGGCGTTCGGATACGTCCTCGACGACCGCGATGAGCCTCGTCGGCACCCCGTCGGCGTCACGGACCAGTGAGGCCACCACGTGGGTCCACAGAACCAGCCCGTCGGGCCGGATGAAGCGCACGTCCAGCCGCTGGACGGACGGCTCGCCGCGAACCAGCCGCTGATAGTGATCGATCAGCTCGGCGACGTCGTCGGGATGCACGAAGTCGGAGATCGGCCGGGGTCCCTCCAGCGGGGAGTCCAGGCCGAACATCGTGCCCAGTGCCGGGTTCACATCGAGCACCCGGCCGTCCAGGCTCGCCACCCCGATGCCGACCGCGCTGCGCAGGTAGACGGTGCGGAAGTCGGTCCCGCCGACCCCGCACTCCCGCTCGACGCCCTCGCGGGCCCGGATCGCGGCACCCAGCAGCTCGTCGAGCTCGCGCCGGGTGCGCTCGCGCAGCCCGTGGGCGAAGCCGGCGGCCAGCTCGTCCAATGCGGCCGCGAGCCGCTTCTCTCCCTCAGCCCCGACCAGGCCGAACGTGGCGATACCCGCCCGGCGCAACAGGCCCAAGCTGGGCGCGAGCACCTCCTCGACATCCGGCGCGAGTGCCTTGGCGGTGCCGCACAGGCCGGTGTTGAGCAGATCGATCCCGATATCACGGGCGGCAGGCGCCCAGAACGGCTCGGCCTTGAGCGTGGTCGCGAACTTGTGGAGTGCGTTGGCCAGCCGAGCGACGGTGCCGGTGTCAGACGCGGTGGACAGCTCCGCCCAGCGCCGGGCGAGCAGGCCGATGCGATCGAGCTCCGACTGCCCTTCCATGGCCACGGTCGAGGCACCGGGCCGGTCGTGCACGGGCTCGGGCC
The DNA here is from genome assembly GCA_050701055.1 of Pseudonocardia sp. GTDB lineage: Bacteria > Actinomycetota > Actinomycetes > Mycobacteriales > Pseudonocardiaceae > Pseudonocardia. The sequence goes on from JBOHEO010000078.1 coordinate 17,016, forward strand.
AGCTGCGTGCCGCGACCACGCCACTACCTCCATCGCCCATTCGGAGCCAACCAATACTGACTGCCCCATTTTTCCTGATCAGAGCGTCGTCGCGCCACCATCATGCGGCCAGTATCACCCAGATAAGTGAACGGCCGTCACGAGCGGTCAGCGCAGTGGTAAGAGTAGGGCAACTTCCGCCGCCCGCGCACCTGAAGCGATCAGGGCACCCCGGGCCAGCGCGTCCTGCCAGCTCACGTACCCGGCGGCGATGGCGAGCCAGGTGTGCGCATCGGTCTCCACCACGTTGGGCGGCGTGCCCCGGCCGTGCCGTGGCCCGCTCACGCATTGCACGGCCCCGAACGGCGGCACCCGCACCTCGACGCTCCGCCCGGGTGCGGCGGCGACCAGCGCCGCGAGACTCGCCTTCACCGCGACCCGCAGCACTGCCCGCTCCGGTTGCGGACCGCCGCGCAGCCACGCGAGCACAGCGTCATCCCCCGCGCTCGCAGCGGCACCGCGTTCCCGGCCGCCGATCATGACCTCACACCTGGGTCGAAGAGAGCCGGGAGCGTGGCCTCCCAGGCCGTGCGCAGCTCGGATACGGGAAGAGCCGGTAGTCCGTCGATCTCCAGCGCATCGCCGCCGGTGACTCCCAACCGCAGCGCGGCGACCCCCATCGTTGCGGCCCGGACGAGCACGGCGTCGGCCAGGTCGGGGGCCACCGCCACGAGCACCCGGCCCGCGGACTCCGAGAACAGCGCGACGAACGGGTCGAGCTCCGCGGCCGGGGCCACCCGCGCGCCGTGCCCGCCGACCAGACACGCCTCGACCAGCGCCTGCGCCAGCCCGCCGTCGGACAGGTCATGGGCGCCGGCGAGCTGCCGCTCGGCGGCACAGGCGGCGAGCAGTGCGGCGAGCCGCTGCTCGGCGGCCAGGTCCACGGCCGGCGGACGACCGCCGAGGTGGCCGTGCACGACATGGGCCCACTCGCTGCCACCGAACTCGTCCCTGGTCTCGCCGAGGAGCAGCACCACGTCGCCGGCGCGGGCGAAGCCGGACCGGACGCGGAGCGCCACGTCGTCGAGCACGCCCAGCACGCCGACGACCGGTGTCGGCAGGACCGCCCGCTCTCCCGTCTGGTTGTAGAAGCTCACGTTCCCCCCGGTGACGGGGATGCCCAGCGCGGCGCAGCCGTCGGCAAGGCCACGGACGGCCTCCGCGAACTGCCACATGACGTGCGGATCCTCCGGGGAGCCGAAGTTCATGCAGTTCGTGACCGCCAGCGGCACGGCTCCGGACGTGGCGACATTGCGGTAGGCCTCGGCCAACGCGAGCTGGGCGCCCGGGTACGGGTCGAGCGCGACGAAACGGGAGTTGCAGTCCGTGGCCACCGCGATCCCCCGGCCGGTGGTCTCGTCGATGCGGACCACCCCGGCGTCGGCCGGTTGGGCGGATGCCGTGTTGCCCCGGACATACCGGTCGTACTGGTCGGTGACCCAGGCGCGGCTGCACAGGTTGGGACTCGCGGCCATCCGCAGGACGGTGTTCCGCAGCTCCGACGGTGTGGCCGGCCGGGCGAGCCGATCGGGCAGGTCAGCGATCAGGGCGTCCTGGGTGGCCGAGCGCCGCACCGGACGCCGGTACACCGGCCCGTCGTGGGCGACCGTGCGCGGCGGGACGTCCACGACGGTCTCACCGTGATAAGTGATCACCAGCCGGTCGCCGGCGGTGACCTCGCCGATCACGGTCGCGAGCACCTCCCACGTGGCGCAGACGGCCATGAACGCAGCGACATCATCGGGCCGGACCACCGCACACATGCGCTCCTGCGACTCGCTGGACAGGATCTCGGCCGGCGTCATCCCGGTTGCGCGCAGCGGCACCGCGTCCAGATCGACGTACATCCCGCCGTCCCCGGCCGACGCGAGCTCGCTCGTGGCGCACGACAGCCCGGCCCCGCCGAGGTCCTGGATGCCCACGACCAGGCCGGCGTGACAGAGCTCCAGGCAGCACTCGATCAGCACCTTCTCGGTGAACGGGTCGCCCACCTGCACGGACGGGAGCTTCTTGCGCCCACCCGCATCCGTGCCGGAGCCGGAGAACGTCTCGGACGCGAGCACCGACACCCCACCGATGCCGTCGAGGCCGGTGCGCGCGCCGAACAGGACGATCTTGTTGCCGGTACCGGAGGCGAACGCGAGGTGCAGGTCCACCACCCGTAGGGCACCCACGCACAGGGCGTTGACCAGCGGATTGCCGAGATAACTCGGGTCGAACACCACCTCGCCACCGATGTTGGGCAGGCCAAGGGAGTTGCCGTATCCACCGATCCCGGCTACCACCCCGGGCAGCACCCGCGCGGTGTCGGGAGCATCAGCCGGGCCGAAGCGCAGGGGGTCGGCGACCGCGACCGGGCGCGCACCCATCGCCATGATGTCGCGCACGATGCCCCCGACACCGGTGGCCGCCCCCTGGTAAGGCTCCACATAGGACGGATGGTTGTGCGACTCGACCTTGAACGTGACCGCCCACCCGTCACCGATCTCGACGACACCGGCGTTCTCCCCGATGCCGGCCAGCATTCGCTGTCGCATGCCTGCGGTGGTGGTCCGGCCGAAGTAGGCCAGGTGCACCTTGGAGGACTTGTAGGAGCAGTGCTCGCTCCACATCACCGAGTACATGGCGAGCTCGGCGTCGGTGGGCCGGCGGTCGAGGATCTCCCGGACGCGCGCGTACTCGTCGTCGCGCAGGCCCAGTTCGCGGTAGGGCTGGGTGCGTTCCGGGGTTTCGGCGGCGTATTCGACGGTGTCGGTGCTGATGCTCGGACTCGTCGGGAGCGGTTCTTCGGAGGTGTGAAGCACGAACACGAGCCTACGGTCAGGGACCGTCGGTCCAGTGCCGCCGGAGCCGGGGCGATCGGCCCGTGATCCGCGGGCCGCCCCGGAGCACCCCGCGCCGGCCGGATGTTCGCAGCCGTCAGGTCTGACCCGGCGCCGTGGCGAACGAGTCGGCCACCGCGGCCGCCAGCTCCAGCAGGGCGAGCCGGGTGGCCGGCGCCAACCGGTCGAGATCGACCTCCGCGCCCTCCTCGAGGTGCGCGTCGAACGGCACCCGCACCACGGTGCGGCAGCGGGCCGCGAAATGCTCGGCAACCCGGCCCAGATCAACCCCACCGGCCGCCCGGCGCACCGAATTGATCACTACGACGGAGTTGCGCACCAGGTCCTCGTGCCCGTGCGCGTCCAGCCAGTCCATCGTGGCCGACGCGCTGCGCGCCCCGTCGATCGACCCGGATGACACGATCACCAGTTGGTCGGCCACCCCGAGCACGCCGTACATCGCCGAGTGCATCAGGCCGGTGCCACAGTCGGTGAGCACGATGTTGTAGAAGTGCTCGAGCAGGGTGACCGTGCGCCGGTAGTCGTCCTCGCTGAACGCCTCCGACACCGCCGGGTCCTGCTCGCCGGCCAGCACCTCGAGCCGCGACGGCCCCTGCGAGGTATAGGCACGCACGTCGGTGTAGCGGCGCACGCGCTGAACGTCACGCAGCAGGTTGCGCACCGTGGCGCTGGTCTCCAACGGGATCTTCTGGCTCAGCGTGCCCCGGTCGGGGTTGGCGTCCACGGCCACCACCCGGTCGCCGCGCAACGACGAGAACGTCGCTCCCAGCGTGGCCGTCATCGTGGTCTTGCCGACGCCGCCCTTCAGGCTCAGCATCGCGATCTTGTAGCAGCCCAGCAGCGGCTGGTTGAGCCGCACGGTGAGCTCGCGGCGCCGGACGTCGGCCGGGTTCTCTCCCGGATTGACCAGGCCCGCGGACAGCACATGGACCAGTCGTCGCCAGCCGGACTTCGGTGGCCGCCGCATCGGCCGCAGCAGCCGGGCCGACGACAGGTCGGCCAGCGGAAGGTCCGCACCGCTGCGCTCGACCTCCGGCAGCGCGGGAGGTGCGGCGGGCGGGCCTGCGGCGTCGATCAGGCCGTTCGGGGGCCCCGCCATCGGCGACGAGGGTCCGACGATGAACGGCGGCGCGAGGGGTCCGCACTTCGGAGCCGCGCGGGACTCGATCGCCGACTCCGAACGCGGCGCAGGCGGAGCGGACGGCTCGCGACGCACAACCGACCTGTCAACTGCCGTGCCCCATTGCTCGCGCACGTACCGGCCCACTGAACCGTCCGCGGACTTACGCTCCGTCATCGACACCGCTCCTCACAGGTGCCGACGGTAGTCGGGTGACGGCCCGCGGTCGAGCGACGCCCCGGCAAGCCCATCAGAGCCCGGCGTAGGAATGCAGACCCGCCACCACCATGTTGATGAAGAACAGGTTGAACGCGATCACCGCGAAGCCCGCCACGTTGATCCACGCCGCGGGGCCGGTGCGCCAGCCGGCGGTGGCCCGGGCGTGCAGGTAGGCCGCGTAGACCACCCAGGCGACGAACGCGACGGTCTCCTTCGGGTCCCAGCCCCAGAACCGACCCCAGGCCGCCTCGGCCCAGATCGCACCGGCCATGACCGCGAAGGTGTAGATCGGGAAGGCGACGATCGTGACCCGGTAGGCCAACCGGTCCAGCGCATCACCTGCCGGCAACCGCCCGGCGAGACCCGCATCCGGCCCCGGGTGACGCAGATACAACAGGCTCGCCACCCCGGCGATCAGCAGCATCCCCGACGACAGGCAGATCGTGGTGACGTGCACGACGAGCCAGTAGGACTGCAGGGCCGGCTGCACCGGCGCCGCCTGGGTGTAGAGCACCGTGCCGGCCAGGAACAGCAGCACGACCACGGGCAGCATCACGAACGGGCCGACGGGGCGCAGGCCGGGCGAGCGGCGCAGCACCACGAGCCAGGCCACCACCGCGGCGAGGCAGATCGCGGAGGTGAACTCGTACATGTTGCCCAGTGGCCAGCGCCCGGTCGCCAGCCCGCGGGCGATGAGCGACCCCGCATGCAGCACCACCCCGAGCACGGCGAGCGCGACCCCCATCCGCCCGAGCCGCTCCGGGTGACTGCGGACCTCCGCATCCGCTCCCCCGCGGTGCGAGCGACCCGTTCGCACGCTAGGTGCGTGCGAAAGTGCCGTTCGCACAACAGC
>JBOHEO010000079.1:0-22052 GCA_050701055.1 Pseudonocardia sp.
TATGAAAGATACCCACCAGGTCATCTCCGTGGGAATCATCGAACGCATCGCGGACGGGCTGTACATCCCTGGCGAACGGTTCGGGTTAGCAGCTCGACCGTGGGAACCCTCCAGTGCCGCGAGCACGTCTCGGGACATGATGGGCTCCGAGGTGCTCCCCGTCGCCGGGCAGCGATTGCCCCAGCGGCACGATCGGTGGGGCGACGGACATGAGTGGCATGACCCGCAGGATTGTGAGGATGACGTGGAGCGACGTGCGATATTTGGTCTAGCCGGTGGCACGATCGTGGGCGGGCTTCTCTCCACGGCGGAGCCATTGCGCCGCCGGGTAGACTCTGCATTGGCTCTACCGACGAACGCGTATGACGCAGATGAGTGGGAACGCACAGCGGATCAGTATGCCCACCTGGTCGGCCCAACCCCCGCAGTCGTGCTTCCGCAGCTCCTCGCCGACCTGGACGAAGCCGGGCTTCGAACGGAGAGTGCCGACGACGACGATACACGCTCGCGGATGATCCGGGTCTGCGGGCTGCTCAGCGCCATGGCGGCCATCTATTTTGTTAAGCTTGGACATCCCATGGAGACCAACCGATACTGGCGTACGGCTCAGCGAGCGGCGCAGGTGTCCGGCGATCGCCACCTCCATGCACTTGTCCGTGGCGAGCGCGCCTGGTTCACCCTATACAGCGGTGGGCGCCCCCAAGAGATTCTGCAACTTGCCGACGACGCGATCGACATCGCGGGCGGCGCCCCGTCCGTTGGCGCCATCAACGCACACGCCGCACGCGCGCAGGTGTTCGCCCGGCAGGGGAGCCATTCCGAGTCGGTGGCCGCGCTCGCTGATGTCGAAGCAGCATTCGAACGGCTCCCCGAATGTGTTCTCTCGGACCGGGAGTCAGAGTGGGGCTGGGCCGAGCAGAGGCTCCGTCATGTGCAGAGCTGGGTGTATTCCTACAGTGGGCGGGTCGCTGCCGCCGCCGAGGCCCAGCAGGCCGCCCTGGCTGCGTATCCGCCATCGTTCTGGAGAGGCCCCACGCAGATTCAGTTGCATCGCGCACTGTGTATCGTTATTTCTGGAGATCCGTCGGAAGGTGCGCGGCACATCATGCGCACGCTTGAGGCTCTTCCCCCGAATCGTCGCCACGATGCCCGCCACGATGGCCTCGTCTGGCACTCCGCATCGCTCGTCTTTGACGCGATACCAGCCCCGGCACGGACGCTCCCCGACGTCAGGCAAGCCCGCGAGCTGTTCATGCTCCCCGGGGGAGTCACCTGACATCCGATACACCGGTGATCTCCACCCACTACGCTGCCGAGTCGGCTGAACCCGAGGTTTCGGGTCGTTGTAGCGCAGCACCGCGCGGCTACCCACATCACGTTCATACGCACGACGTCGGTCTCTGTGAGTACCTTGGTGCCCTGGTTGCTGTCGTGGCCTGCGCGGTCCGCCCGGTATGGGGAATCGGACCAGTCCTGCAAGGCGATCTCGGTGGCGAACTCGCGCGCCTGATGACTCAAAAAATGATCAATTCCTTCCGATGGGGCCGTGCGACACCGGTCCCCGACCTGCCGGGTGAAACCATACCAGGGCGGCGGGGCGAGCGAAGCTGTGGCAGGGAGTACGGCACGGCACCGTTTGGCAAGCACCAGTGCCAAGTCGTATGTGGCCAAGTCGTATATGGCATAACGTCCTAGCATCGCCGTTGATCCGACGTCAGGATGACCACCCTGCTGACGTCGGATCGGAGGGAGGGGTCAGCCTTCGTGGCGGCCGGCTGACTCGTCCTCGGCGTCGAAGATCCAGGGTTGCCAGTGCCGGACGATTCCGCGCAACGGCACGTCCGCGTCGAGCTGGCAGAGGACGCCGAGGGTGCCCATCGTGACGCGGTGCACCAGCAGGTACTGGGGTGGCAGGTTCAGCTCGCGGCCGGTGTTGAACTGTGGGCTGCGCAGGTCGCCCACCCGCTCGGCCTGGCCTTGTAGCCACGCGCGATTGAAGCGGAATGTCTGCGTGCGCAGCGGCTCGGCGAACGGCGCCAGGTAGGCGAGCGCGTCCTCGCCGGTGATGGCGGATGCGGGCAGCACGAATCCCTCGCGGCGCAGCAGCTGGATCAGGTCGGTCGGACGGTTCTCCAGCGCGAGTCGGGTCATCTCCGAGAGCGGGCGGGGTAGGCCGTCGGGGAGCCGGGCGACGGCGCCGAAGTCGATGACCATCAACCTGTCGTCGTCGAGGATCTGGAAGTTGCCCGGATGCGGGTCGGCATGCAGCAGGCCCACCCGGGCCGGCGCGGAGTAGTGGAATTCCGAGAGCAGCACGGCGGTCCGATCACGCTCCGCCTGCGTGCCGTCCCGGATGACGTCAGAGAGTTTCCGGCCCGTGACCCACTCGGTGACCATCGCCTTCGGTGCCGAGGCGACGACGCGGGGCACCTTGACCGTGTCGTCGCCCTCGAAGGCCGTGGCGAAGGTGCGCTGGTGTTCCGCCTCGTCGCGGTAGTCCAGCTCCTCGGTCATACGCTCTCGCAGCTCGGCGATCAGCGGCCTGGCCTCCAGGCCGGGCATCAACGGTTGCAGCAGCCGGCTCATCCGGGAGAGTTGGCGCAGGTCGGACAGCAGTGCCTGCTCGGCCCCCGGGTACTGCACCTTCACGGCGACCTCGCGACCGTCGCGCCACACGGCGCGGTGTACCTGCCCGATGCTCGCGGCAGCCGCGGGGACGTCGTCGAACTTCTGGAACCGGGCTCGCCAGCCCCGCCCGAACTGCTCGGCGAGCATTCGGTGCATGTCCGTCGTGGGCATCGGGGGGGCGGCGGTCTGGAGCTTCACCAGCGCCTCGCGGAACGGTGCGGCGTACTCCTCGGGCACCGCAGCCTCGAAGACACTCAGGGCCTGGCCAAACTTCATGGCCCCACCCTTGAGCTCGCCGAGTACCGCGAACAGCTGCTCGGCGCTCTTGGCCAACAGCTGGGCGGAGATCTGTTCGCTGTCGCCACCGACCAACCGACGACCCCAGCCCGCGGCGGCCCGGCCGGCTACCCCGAGCGGGAGGCCGGCGAGCTTGGCGGTGCGCGCAGCGGTCCACCGTGGAATGTCGGTCACCCCCCGATTGTCCTCCCATTGGGTGCCCCGGCGCATACCGAGTCTTCACGGTCCGCGGCGAACGGCAGTGGTGCGCGGATCGGCACCGCCGCGGCGCCGCAGCCGCAGTCCGGGTGGGCGACCCACGGCCGTCGGACCAGCGTCGCGGCGGCCGGATCGAGCTCGAGTGTGGCGTCCAACACCGCGGGTACGGGGCCTCCCGCCGTGCCACCGTCGAGGGCGGCGAGCGATTGTGCCGTGGCGAACGCGGCGGTGGCGGCGATGCAGGAGCTTTCGGCCCGACCGGGTCGGTCGACGAGCTGTGCCGCCACGGTGGGCCAGCCCGGGTCGCGGGCGCATCGGTGCAGTTCAAGGCAGCCGAGGCAGGCCGACCGGCCGGGCAGCACGAGCGGGCCGACCACACCGATGCCGTCGCGCAGCCGTACGAGCAGGTGGGCCGTGCCGTTCGCGAGCAGCCGCGAGACCCGCGCCGGATCGGGGGCCACCGCGTCGGCCAGGATGACGAGGTCGGGCCGCAGTCGCGGCGGTGGCGATTCGATGCGGGTGGACGGCACCAGCCGGTGCACCGCCGCGGTGACCGCCCGGGCCCGGTCGTGACCCCGGTCGGCGTCGAGGTAACCCGTGCCGAGGTCGGCGGCGACGACCGTGCCGGTCACGTCGGCATGCACCGCGCCCACCCCGCCCAACGCGAGACCCGTGGCCAGCCCGACGGCGAGTGGTCCGTCCCCGACGACGATCACCGTGCTGGTCGCCCGCTGTCGCACCCGTCGCTGCGCCCCGGCGGCATTGACGACGACCCCGGCTTCGAGCAGCTGATGAAGTAGCCCCTCGGCCGCGGCGGCGTCGGCACCCCGGTGCACTGCTCTGGCCAGGAGCTCGGTTCGGCCGACGGGCTGGGTGAGCTCGTCGAGCATCTGCACGAGTGGGAGCGGCAGCTCGTCGGTGGCGAGCGCGGTGGCCGGGTCGAGGCCGAGCTGTCGGGCACCGGGACCGAGGTGGAGCAGCGAGCGGTGCGGGGCGAGGCAGACCGTGGCGTGCTGCGGCTGGGCGGATACGGCGGCCGTGACGGGTACGGCGGCGGGAGGCGGTGGTTCGGCGGTGGGCATGGGGCCAATGGTGTGCTGTCCCGGCCGGATGCGCCTGGATTGTCCACAGGTCCACGGTCCACCTGTGGATGGATTCTGCCCTCACACCCGGGCGGGGCCGTCCTCGCCCGGGCCGTCCTTGCCGGTGCCATCCGCAGGCTTCGGTCCGGCATCCCCGCCCACGTCGGCGGACATCTGCCGCTCCAACTCGGCGATCGGATCGCTGCCCTCGTCACGCGAGACGAACGCGGCCGGGTCGTCCAGGTCGTCGGCCGAGGGGATCAGGTCGGGGTGCGCCCACAGGGCGTCGCGTCCGGCGATGCCTCGCTCCTCGCCCAGGAGCAGCCACAGCTCCGCGGCTGCCCGCAGTCGCCGCGGTCGCAGCTCCAGCCCGACGATCGTGGCGAAGGTCTGCTCGGCCGGACCACCGGAGGCGCGGCGGCGGCGCAGCGTCTCGCGCAGCGCACCTGCGCCGGGTAGGCGGTCACCCACGGCACTGGCGACGACGGCGTCCACCCAGCCCTCGATCAGCGCCAGCAGCGTCTCCAGGCGGGCGAGTGCGGCCAGTTGCTCCGGCGTGGTCTGCGGTTCGAACATGCCCGACCGCATGGCCTCCTCGATCGCCGCCGGGTTCGGCTGGTCGAGATCGCGAGCCAGCTCCTCGATGCGCGAGGTGTCCACCCGGATCCCACGGGCGTACTCCTCGACGGTGCCGAGCAGCCGCTCACGCAGCCAGCCGGCGTGTGCGAACAGCCGTTGGTGGGCGGCCTCCCGGACGGCCAAGAAGATCAGCACCTCGCTCGCGGGGAGGCCGAGATCGACCGTGAATCTCTCGACGTTCTCCGGCAGTAGCGCGGCCACCCGGTCCGGACCGACCGGGATGCCGATCTCGGTTGAGGTGAGCACGTCCGTTGCGAGCTGCGCCAAGCCCTGGCCGAGCTGCCCGCCGAAGGCGAGTCCGCCCATCTGCCCGAGCACGGCGAGCATGGGCTCAGCGGCGGCGCGCGCCGCCGCGTCGTCGCCCCACCCACCCAGCCCGTCGACCCACGCCCCCGCGACGCGCTGCGCGACGGGATCGCACAGCCGTTTCCAGGTGGGCATGCTCGCGGTCACCCACTCACTCGCTGACCAGGCCACCACCTCCGTAGCACCGACGGGGAAGGCGGTGGCGGGATCCAGCCACAGCTCCGCGAGCTTGACGGCGTCGCCGACCGCGGTGCGCTGGGTGTTGGTGAGCGACGAGGTGGCGCCCGCAAGGCGTTGCTGGGCCAGGTTCGCCGCCAAGTCGTAGTTGACCGGCCCGCCGCCCGACGGTCCGGCCTGGCTGAGCATCTGGCCGAGCTGGGTGAACATCTGGCCGAGCTGGTTGACGTCGAATCCCGCCGGCATCCCCGGGAGACCACCTGGCATCCCCGGGAAACCACCCGGTGGACCGGGGATGCCGCCTGGCGGAACGCCGGGAGGGTTGTCGAGACCGAAGGGGTCCTGCGGCCCCGGGCCGGCGCCCGAGGCCTCGTCCCGATCGCGGTCGGCCGGCCCGAAGCCGAACGGGGTGTCACTCATGCCATCCACCGTACGCGGATACGGGCAGCCGCTACGATCCTTGGTCGCTAGCAGATCGTGGGTGTTCGCCCGGCGCGAAGGGCGTCGAGGGCGGCCACCGCGCCGGCGAGGTCGTCGACCTTGACGAGCTGCAGGCCCTCGGGCGCGGTCGAGCGCGCCTCCGCACAGTTGTCGGCCGGGACCAGGAACACCGTCGCGCCGCTCTCCCGGGCCGTGAGCATCTTGAACCGGATTCCGTCGATCTTCCCGACGACGCCGTCGAACCGGATCGTGCCGGTCCCAGCGACGAACCTCCCGCCGGTGAGCTCCCCGGGGGTGAGCTTGTCGACCACCGTCAGCGCGAAGATCAGTCCGGCGGAGGGACCGCCGATGTCCCCGAGCGAGATGACGATCTCCGCGTCGCCTGGCGGCCGGGCACCCGGAAGCACCCCCAGCATCCCCCGCGGGCCGGTCGGACTCTCGCCGAGCGTCACGAGTGCCTGCTGCGGGGGATCGTCGTTGCGCTGGAAACCGACCGTGATCGGCTGTCCGGGACGGGTGTCGGCGAGTGCCTCCTGCAGGCTTTCAAGCCCTCGCACAGATCGCCCGGCGACGCTGAGCAGACGATCTCCCACCGCGAGGACACCGGTGGAGGGAGAGCCTTCCGGAAGCCCGTCGACGAAGACCTCCGTGGCCAGACCGACGTGGTTCAGCGCGGCTGTCTCGGCGCTGAACTGGGAGTCGACGAACTGTTCCCGGTTCTGGTTGGCCACTTCCTCCACGGACGCACCCGGCGGGAACACCGAACTACGCGGGATGATCTTGAAGTCGCCGGACGCCCACTGCGTGATCGCCTCCACCATGGTCAACCCGTCGGTGACGCCGACGGTGGTCATGTTGAGCTGGCCGGACGTGGGATAGGTGGGCAGCGCCGTGATCGTGACGACGGGCCGGCCGTCGACTTCGCCGAGGGTGTCGAACGTGGGTCCGCGGCCCAGTGCGACCACCGGCGCCGGTGTCGTGATGCCGATGACGATGAGGCTGACCATGAGCGCCAGCCCCACGAGCACTGTCCCGGTTCGACCAACCACGGTCGTGAACACTACGGCGAACGGCCGGTTTCCCGTCGTCCGCTGGTCCCGCCGTGCGAGCGAGCAGGTACGTCCCGGTGATCCGGGCCGATCACACTGGCTCTAAGGGGGGATTTCGGGTTCACCCCAAGTCCGTGCAGCCGAACGGGAACCCTACGGGCCCTCCGTAGAGTTGGGGAAGCAGGGCGCGCCCTCGGGCCGGCTGTGACGACGAGGCGTGTCGCGGCCCCGGACCGACGCGAGCCCCCCGCACCCGACCGACGATCACTGGAGTGTGTCCCGTGGCCATGCGGCCCCCGATGGGAGCCCCGACGCTGACCCGCCGTACCCGGATCCTGCTCATCGCAGCGGGTGTCCTGGTGCTGCTGCTGCTCTTCGGTTCCCGGTTCATCAACTTCTATGTCGACTGGCTATGGTTCGGGGAGGTTGGCTATCGGGGTGTGTTCACCACGGTGCTGCTCACCCGGATCGTGCAGTTCCTCGTCGGGGGTTTGTTGATCGGGGGCACGGTCGCGCTCTCGCTGTGGATCGCCTACCGGTTCCGGCCGGTGTTCGTGCCGGTCACCGGCCCCGAGGACCCGATCGCCCGGTACCGCACCGTGATCATCCAGCGGCTGCGACTGTTCGGGACCGGGATTCCGGTGAGTATCGGGGTGCTCGCCGGGCTCGCCGCGCAGGGCGACTGGCAGACCGTCCAGCAGTTTCTGAACAGCACGCCGTTCGGGGTCAATGATCCGGAGTTCGGCATCGACATCAGCTTCTACGCCTTCGAGCTGCCCTTCTACCGCTACCTGCTGAGCTGGCTCTTCGTCGCCATCGCGATCAGCTTCGTGGTTGCCCTGGCCACCCACTACATCTTCGGCGGGATCCGGCTCACCGGTCGGGCCGGGCAGGTCTCCGCGGCCGCGCGGGCGCAGCTGGCGATCCTCGCCGGGCTGTTCGTGCTGCTCAAGGCCGTCGCTTACTTCCTCGACCGCTATGAGCTGCTCTACTCCGATCGCAGCGACATCTTCACCGGTGCCACCTACACCGACCTGAACGCGGTGATGCCGGCCAAGCTGATCCTGCTCTTCATCTCGGTCATCTGCGCGGCGGCGTTCTTCGTCGCGGTGTTCCGGCGCAACCTGCAGCTGCCGGCGATCGCCACCGTGCTGCTGGTGCTGTCCTCCATCCTGGTCGGCGCCGCGTGGCCGGCGGTGCTCCAGCAGTTCGTCGTGCAGCCGAACGCGAACGTGCGTGAGGCCCAGTCCATCGAGCGCAACATCGCCGCCACGAAGCAGGCGTTCGGTCTCACCGACGACAAGGTGACGGTTACCCCGTACAGCGGCACGTCGGAGGCCACCCCCGCGGTGGTCGCATCGGACACCGAGACCATCCCGAACACCCGGCTGCTCGACCCGAGCAAGGTCGGCGACACCTTCACCCAGTTCCAGCAGCGCCGGAACTTCTACGGGTTCCCCGAGAACCTCGACATCGACCGCTACACCGTCAACGGCCGCACCCAGGACTACATCGTGGCCGCGCGCGAGCTGAACACCGCCGGTCTGGTCAACAACCAGCAGGACTGGATCAACCGGCACCTCGTCTACACCCACGGCAACGGTCTCGTCGTCGCCCCGGCCAACGAGCTCAATGCCCAGCTCGACGACGCGGGTGGGCAGGGCGGGCTGCCCAAGTTCACCAGCATCGACACGGGCACCGCCGCCGCCGCTCCCGAGGGTCTGCGGGTTATCGAGCCGCGGATCTACTACGGCGAGCTGATCACCGCGTACTCCATCGTCGGGGCCGCTGAAGGCGTCGAGCCGCGGGAGTACGACTCGGACACGCAGAACTACACCTACACCGGGAACGGCGGAGTGCCGGTCGGCAGCCTGCTCAACCGGTTGGTGTTCTCCCTGGTCTATGGAGAGCGCAACATCCTCTTCAACGGCTCGATCAACGATGATTCCAAGATCATGTACGTGCGGGATCCCGCTGACCGGGTCAAGGCCGCCGCCCCGTGGCTCACCCTCGACACCGACCCGTACCCCGCGGTCGTCGACGGGCGGATCACCTGGATCGTCGATGGCTACACGACGCTGCAGAACTACCCCTATGCCGAGCGGATGTCGCTGGGCGCTGCTACGGCCACCGCTCTACAGGGTGTTCCACGGCTGCCGGACGAGGAGATCAGCTATCTGCGCAACTCGGTGAAGGCCACCGTGGACGCCTACGACGGCACCGTCAGTCTCTACGCGTTCGACGAGAACGATCCCGTCCTCAAGACCTGGTCGAAGGTCTTCCCCGGCACGGTCAAGCCGGCCTCGGAGATCTCCGCCGGCCTGCGGGCACACCTCCGCTACCCCGAGGACCAGTTCAAGGTCCAGCGGGAGTTGCTCACCGAGTACCATGTGGACAGCGCGGGCGACTTCTTCTCCACGGTGTCGTTCTGGGACGTGCCGTCCGACCCGACGGTGCAGGGCGCCACGGGTGGTGGCACCGCCGGGGACGCGCAGCCGCCGTACTACCTGCTGGCCGGATTGCCCAACCAGGAGGGGGCGACGTTCCAGCTCACCAGCGCGTTGGTGAGCAGGGCCCGGCAGTTCCTGTCGGCCTACGTCTCGGCGAGCTCGGATCCGGGTACCTACGGTCAGATCACGGTGCTGGAACTACCCGCCGAGACCCAGACCCAGGGCCCGCAACAGGTCCAGGCGTTGTTCCTCGGCTCCCCGGAGGTCAGCCAGGCGATCGGCCTGCTGTCGCGGCAGGGCCAGACGACGGTGGACTACGGCAACCTGCTGACGCTGCCGGTGGCCGGGGGGCTCCTGTACGTGGAGCCGGTGTATATCGAGCGGGCCGGGTCCAGTGGTGCCTCCTACCCGGTGCTGGCCCGGGTGCTGGTCAGCTACAACGGCAAGGTCGGCTTCGCGCCCAGCCTCGCCGAAGCCCTGGAGGAGGTCTTCGGGGCAGGTGCCGGTACCGCCGCCACCCCGGCTCCCGGGCAGGTCGCGCCGCTGCCGGTGACACCCGGCAGCGCTGCACCCTCGGCGGCCGGTGCGGCCACTCCTGAACTCGCGACCGCGGCAGCGGAGATCCAGGCGGCGCTGGCGCAGCTCAGGTCGGCCCAGCAGTCCGGCAACTTCGCCGCGCAAGGCCAAGCCCTGGCTGCGCTGGATACCGCGGCGCAGCGTTTCCAGGCCGCCAACGGTCAGGCGGCACCGGCAGCGGCGCCGGCCACTCCTGGCGGCTGATCGATACCCCGACCGCCCCCCGCCAGATCTTCGGGTCTGCGGGGGCGGTCGAGGGCAGGCGGGGTGGGAGACTGAGCCCCTCTTCGTGGTGTGAGGGCGGGACGGGGACCCCGCTGCGGGGCGGGGGCGGGTGGGTGTACTGTTGGAAACAGCAAGATGGCAACGCGGGGTGGAGCAGCTCGGTAGCTCGCTGGGCTCATAACCCAGAGGTCGTAGGTTCGAATCCTACCCCCGCTACCACGTAAGTGCAGGTCAGAGGCCGGACTCCAGTTCTTGGAGTCCGGCCTCTGACTCGTTTGACCGTGGGACGGGACGTCATGTAGGGGTTGTGGCCGGGCCTGGTGAGTCTTCCGGTAACGCTCGTCACCGCCTGCTCTGTGTGTCTGTGCACCGAGTCCTCGGCGCGGTCGGGGCTGGCGCGTACCGGTGTCGGGGTTCAAGCGGGGCTACGGGATACTTGGACTCACACGTAAGTTGGATCATGAGGGGTCGTTTTGGTGGCGCTGGAGGACGGCACGGATCGTTGGCCGACGTTCGCGTTGACCCCGGCCGAGTATGAGCGTGCTGTCGCTGCCCTGGTCCAAGCTGCCGGCCATGAGATCACCGATTGGCAGGTCAAGCACCTTGATCCGGTTGAGGGCGTGGACGGAACGTACGTCATCGACGTGACGGCGCGATTCACGCTGCTGGGCGCCGAGTTCCTGATGCTCTTCGAGTGCAAGCGCCACAGGTCTCCGGTGAAGCGCGAAGACGTGCAGGTACTCAAGGACAAGCTGCAATCAACCGGCGCGCACAAGGGCGTTGTGGTGGCCGCAAGCGGCTTTCAGCGCGGGGCGCTTGAATACGCTCGGACACACCGGATCGCATGCGTCCGGCTGGTCGATGAAGCCTGGGTGTACGAAACCCGGGATATTGCCCCTGCCGCCACCCCCCAGCCGACCGGGCACTATGTCGCATACGCCCGTAAACTCACGGATGCCGGATATAGCAACACGCTGTTGAGCGAGCAATCCCAGTATGTGCAAGAGCTGTTGTTTGAGCGTCCCGAAGGTGACCTGCGCTCTGCGGTAGGTGTCGCGTAGAGCATGGCCTATCTAGAGGCTTATTCACAACTCGACCGATGATCATGCGGCAAGCCCCTTGACCTGCGATGACGTGACCGGCTTCAGGAGTTGTGAATAAGCCTCCGGAAACTATAGGGGTAGTGGCCATCGCAAGGTTACATCGCCGTGGCCGCACTCGATGTGCTGCAGCGAGGTGTGGTCGTAGGCGACGATGCGCAGATCGGTGATGGCGGGCCGATCGAGTTGGTCCCACGCCTCGCGTGCGGCTGTGACGGTGTCCCACAGCCGTTGGGGGCCCCCTTGCTCGACACCGCGCCGCCCGGAGGGGTGGTGAGCTTCGGCATCGACGCTGAACCAGCTTCCGTCAACCGCTCTACCGGACCATGTAGGGGACTCGAAATCGGGAAGGAACCCGCGCAGTCGTTTCCCTCCGAAATGGCACTGAGTGATCAGCCGGAACGTGGGATCCGTGAGCAGGTCCGGGTCGGTCCAGGTCTGCCCCTGCGCGGGGTTGGTCACGTCGAAGGGCCGATCCCACGATTCGTCGTCGCGGTGAGGGCTGTCATGGCGCGCACGCAATGGCATGAACGCCCCGTCCACCCCGAGGAAGTGGCCGTCGACCAAATCGTCACCGGTCTTGGTCAGCCGAGCGAGGCCACCGCCGAGGCTGCCGCGCAGATCGACCACGATCGCACCCTCATCGGCGAGGGCAGTGATCCAGTCGGGTGGGACGTGATCGGCGGATGCGGTGACGATGATCCGGTCGAACGGCGCTTCGCGAGGCAGTGGGGCGCGCCCGTCTCCCACGCGAACGGCAGGGTGAAGGTCGAGCTTGTGGAGTGCGTGTCGCGCGGCGGCCGCGAGGTCGGGGTCGAGTTCGATGCTGACGACATTCTCAGCACCCGCCAGGTGGCACAGCAGCGCGGTGTTGTAGCCGGTGCCGGTGCCGATCTCCAGAACACGCATCCCGGGACGCAGGTCGAGCGCTTCGAGCATGCCCGCCATGACCGAGGGCATCGAGCTGGAGCTGGTCGGACCCCCGTTCGGATCAATGAGGTCGGGTGCCGGTCGGGTCTGCACGATGAGAACCTCGTCGCGGTAGACGCCGCGCAGCCACTCGTCGTGCTGCTCGGCAGCGTCGATCCATCGGTGCCCCGAACTGGCAGGATCCCGCGTGGACTTCTGGAAGCGGGGGACGAAATGATCGCGGGCGACTTCGGCGAACGCTCGGCGCACGGGATCGGTGCGAATCGAGCCGTTCGCGGTGAGCAGCTCCACCAGCCGTGCACGTTGCTGGGCCGCTGAGGCGGTCACCTGGTCGGTCATGCCGTGCCCACCACGACATCGTCCCCAGCCGGGTTCGTCTGTGTGTCCCTGGTCGGGTCATCGCTGACCAGTTCGTCGGCGATGGCCTCGGTGATCGGCGCGCCGGTCTCGTCCTCGATCCACTCCCACTGGCCCGACGGGTTGGCCTCCAAGAACCACCAGCGCCCGTCCGGGGTGGCCGAGAAGTCGAAGGCCGCGAACCGCAGCCTGAACCGCTGCAGGTAGGCGCTGATCCCGGCGCGAACGTCGTCGGGGATCTCGCAGCGCTGGTAGCGCAGATCGTCATAACGGGATCGCCAGTCGATACGGGCCTGTTCGCTGCCGGCGTGCACGGCCACCGGGAACAGGCGTTCCCCGACCGCGGTCACGCGCACGTCGTGGGCCTTCGGTACCCATTCCTGGAACAGGTGAGCGCACAGACCGAGCGCGTTGTCGTCGAGATCATCGAGGTCGACCCGCGAGGTGTAGACGATCTTCAGGGCGTCGCCCTCCGCAACCAGCCCCGTGGAAAGCGACTTGTAGACGATCGGCCCGGCGACCTCGGCGGCGAAGGCACGGACGTGATCACCGGCGTTAGTGACCACCGACCGTGGCACGCGCAGACCGCACTCGGCGGCGACCCGGATCTGGCGGGGCTTGTAGCCCGCGTCGGCGACGGCTGCGGGTGAGTCCAGCCAGCGCCACGGCTGCGAACTCAGCACCCCACCCCACCCGGCGACGGACTCCAACATCGCGAACCGCCGTTCGGGTCCCGACATCGCGGCCGGGAACCGGAACTGCGCCGGATGCCGTCGGTAGACGCTCTGAACCGACGCGAGATCGATCCGGTTACCACCTGCCTCGATCCAGTCGGGGCCGGGTGACTGATCGGGGCGGGCCTGCAAGCGAACGGCGGTGGGGAACTCGGCGGTGTCGACCCGGGCGACGGTGACCGCGCGTCGGCCCAGGGCCGCTGCGATTCGGTCGGCTGTCGTGTCCTGGGCCTGCGCGAGGATCAGGATTGTCGGACGATTCACTCTTCGTCCATCTCAACGTAGTACTCGATATCAGGCTTGTAGCCGGTGACCTGACCATCGTCGGTGATCGCCGTCTGCTTGCTCCGCGACTTCTGAGTAGGCCGCTTCGAGTGCTGGCCGGCCTGAACCGGGCGTACGGCATACCTCATGCCGAATGGCCGGGCGCGGCCGCCGGGACGGTCATCGGAGGCTGGTTCGAGGCGTCCCTGCGGTGGAGACAACGGGAAACGGCTACCGAACGACATGAACGGATCTGAACTGGAGTACACGAGTTCTCTCCTTGGGCTCAAACGGTCGTAGCGACAGGCAATTATTGTAGCAGATTTTGGTCTGCTAGGTACCACCTTTCCGGGGGATCTTCTGGGGGAATGATTGATGAGTGGAGCTGAGCCGTTGTGTATCCAGGAACGGGAGACGATCTCCCGGGAGCTGAGTCGGGGAAACTCGGCGCGTTGCATCGGGAAACTGCTCGGGCGGCACCATAGCACAATCGTAAGAGAGATCGAACGTAATGGCAGTGCCGCCGATTATCGGGCTCTTGCCACCCAGGAGCGGTATGAGTCATTCAAAACGCGACCGAAGGAGCGGAAACTGGTGGCCTCGTCCCGACTGCATGATGCGGTGAACGAAGGCTTGGAACAGAAGTGGTCTCCGGAGCAGATCAGTGCGAGACTGGACGAGGAGTATCCTGATGATCCGGAGATGAAAGTGTCCCACGAGACGATTTATCACACACTGTATGTGCAGGGGAAAGGTGAGCTGCGCACCGAGCTCAAACTCGCGTGACGACAGGGCCGGGCGAGGCGAGGAGGCTTATTCAGAACGCCCAAGTCGATCTTCAGGTCAGATTAGTCGATCGTGTCGGCGTGTCGTAAGGGCAACGGTCTCTCCATGCATTAGGAAGTGGTTCTACAGCCGTTTCCCATGTTAGGAAAGACCGTTGCGATTCCACCGTACAACAGGGGCTCGACTCCGAGCAACTCCGTGACCTCGTCGAGCTGGTTCGCCAGCGAGTGACTTGGTCGAAAGGTCGGGGGAGACCGAAAGCTACTGGGTTGTTCAAAGCCGTCGTCATCGCTGTGGCCTATCTGCGGCAGAACATCGTGCAGGAAGTCCTCGGGGAGTACTTCGAGGTGTCCCAGCCGACGGTCTCCCGAATCATCAGCCAGTTGACACCAGTGGTTGCCGACGTGCTCGACGAGTTCATTCCCAACGCGACTGAGGCGACCCAAAGCCGGGTCGTGCTGGTCGACGGCACCCTGACGCCGTGCTGGTCGTGGGCAGGACACCGCGAGCTGCACCCAGGAAAGCACAAGACAACCGGCCACAGTCTGCAGGTGCTGGCCAACCTCGGTGGAGACATCATCTACATCAGCCAACCCCAGGTCGGGTCGATGCACGATGTCGAAGCTTTCCGGCAGACAGGCCTCGCTGAGATCCTCGACCTCAGCAACACGATCGGTGACAAAGGATACATCAGCGTCGGAGTCGACACTCCAACCAGGAAGCCGATCGGCCACGAGCTCGCCGAGAGCCAGAAGAAGGAGAACAGTAGTATCAACTCACTGCGTGCGGCCGTGGAACGAGCCATTGCCCACGTCAAGAACTGGCGCGTGCTCCACACCGATTGAACGTACCAGCAGAGTAACCATGCTCGTGAGAATTCCCTACGACCGACGCGCCGAGCGCGTGGCTGCGCTCCCGGCTAAAAAAATGGAGACGTTGCCTGAGTTCCTGCGAAACAGCGTGACCTGGGATCAGGGCAAGGAAATGGCCCGCCACGCCGAGTTCACCGTCCGCACGGGTCTGCCCATCTACTCCTGCGACCCGCACTCACCGTGGCAACGCAGCACCAACGAGAACACCAACGGGCTGCTCCGGCAGTACTTCCCGAAAGGTACCGACCTGTCCTTGCACACCCAGGAAGAACTTGATAGAGTAGCGGCAGAACTGAATGGCAGACCACGCACGACGTTAGGCTGGCAGAAGCCGATCGAGTCTTCGATAAGCTGATTGCGGAGCACCGTGTCGCCATGACCGATTGAAACCGCCCGCAGCTCCTCAACCGACGGCGTTCCAGGCACCGCCAGAGCATCAACACCACCTACACAAAGATCACGCCGACACGCCGAGCGCCGGTACCTGACCAGTTACCCCTGTCGTTCATGGTTGGAGGACTGACTGTAGACACTCGTTGAATGCGTCCGGAGGTGTCATGATCATCTTTCGGGCGCGTTCTCAACATAGGTCTGGCCGAGTTCGCGCCGAGCCGGCGATCTTCAAGCAGTCCGTTTTCCTCGACCCTGCTTCGGTCAGGATGATCATTGCGAGGGCGCACCTGAACGTCTTGCCGTACGACACGCAGAATGGTGTCGGGAATGGACGGGCCGGGTGCCGTGGGCAACCGATCAATGATCAACGAACCGGAACGAGTGGGCCGCGAAATCCGCTGCTCAGTGTTCCAAAGTCCCGATCAAGTCCTCCGGGAACGACGAACGGCACGCTCGACGCCGGTCAGTAGCCGACGTAGGTACCGGACGCGCTGCGCCGCCCGCCGTTCTCCAGCGTGTCCATACCATAGGTCGCGATCATGTACCGGAGACCCGCGGTGATGTTGGCGATGGGGTCGGTGATCGAGCGGTGCGCGAGCTCGGGATGCACGAACTTCCGGAACGTCGACGGGATGGTCTGCATCAACCCTTGGGACGGCGTGCCGCGCTGGGCGTTGCTGTCCCACTTGTTGATCGCCCGCGGGTTGCCGCCGGACTCGGCCATGATGATCTTCTTGACGCTCGGGGCGAGCGATTGCGGGAGGTCGACGATGCGGAGCGCCTCGGCGATCCAGCCGTCCAGGCCGCCCTTGGTGATCAGGGCGTCACTCCGCGCCCGATCGACCTGCGCCCGCTGCTCCTGCGCATGCAACTCGGCGATCCGCGCGGCGATTCCAGCAGCCTTGTCAAGGAGCGCGAAGGTGTCGTCGTCGGCGCCGGCCTGGTCCTCGGCGGACAGGGCGGTGGCGACCGGGACGAGTCCCCGGCCACTCCCCGGACCGGCGGGGAGCTCGAGCGGGGCGGAGTTCGCCGACAGCGTCGCGACGATCGGGCCGCTCGTGGAGATCGGGGCCGCGGTGCCGGCCGTGGGCACCAGGGCGGCGAAGGTGCCGGTGGTGACGGCCCCCAGGGTGGCGGCACTGGCGAGGACGCTGGTACGCAGCACCGGCGAGACCACATGCGGGCGGGCGCCGGGTCGACGCGCGGACTGCGGGCGGGCACGCCAGCCGCCGGGGGAGCGGTGTACTGCCACGAACCTGCCCTTCAGCGCTCGGGGGGAGGATCCGGTCGAGCACGCTCCCGGCTGGGGTCCGGTTGAGTCGGGTTGGGGAGTCCCGGCTTGATGAGCGCTCGTGGTCGGATCGTGACGCTGGGCGAGACTCTAGGAGAGCGGGTCCCGGCTGGACAAGTCCGCTACCGGCATGTCACCGCAGGTCGAGGACCGTTCACCTCTTCATGATGTCGCGGGCGCGGTGAACGGCCCGACAACGGGCGATCCCGCGCCGAGCGGTGGCGTTCGGATCCGGCGAGCAGGAGGCAGGAATCGCCGAACTCGTGCCACAGGTAGCGCCGCTCGACCGCCGCCGCGTACGCCCGCCCGACCAGCCGCGGCCCGGCTACCGCCTCCAACAGCAGCAGGTGCGACGCCTCCGGTTCATGCCAGCCCGTGATCAGCCCGGTGACGACCCGAGCCGGGCGATCCGGGCCGAGCACGAGATCGGTCCAGCCCGAGCCGGCGCTGACCGTGCCGTCGGTTCCGGCCACCGACTCCAGTGCCCGGGTGACGGTCGTGCCCACCGCGACCACTCGCCGCCCGGCTGCTCGCGTGGCGTTCACGGTTGCCGCGGTGGCCGCGGGCACCCGGTATCGTTCGGGCAGCGGCAGCTCGTCGGCCTCCAGGGACGACACCCCGGTATGCAGGACGACCTCGGCGATCCCGACGCCGCGGCTCCGCAGCCCGCGGAGCACCGCCTCGGAGAACGGGCGTCCGGCACTGGGCATCTCGGCGCTGGGGAAATCGCCGGGTACGGGCGTGGCGAACACCGTCTGGTAGGTAGCGATCGGCCACTGCCCGCGTAGGTAGGAGTAGCGGATCGGGCGCCCGACCACCGCCAACCAGCCGAGCACGCCGCCCTCCACCGGCATCCGCGCGCGCCAGAGCCGGCTACCGGTGAGCACGCCGGCGTCCGGGTACCCGGCGATCAGGGTCGCGGTCACCCCACGGGGCAGGGCGATGCGCTCTCCGGCCGTAGCGTCGGTGATGCGGCGCCCGTCCGGCGTCCGCAGCTCCACGATGAGCATTCCCGGCGAACCAGGCGCGGGACCGGAGACGTGTACGGTCACCGCTCGCCCGCCGGCCCGGTGCCCGTCGAGCGCGGCGGGGGCTGTGGCTGAGGTGTTGACCACGACCAGGTCGCCGGGCGCAAGCGCGGCCGGCAGGTCGGTGAACCGGTGGTGACGCAGCGGGCGGCGATCGGCGGCGACCAGCAACCGGATGCCGTCGCGGGCGAGCCCGCGGCCCTCCGTCGGCTCAACGGCCGACAGCCCGGCCGGCACATCGAACCTGGTGACAGGCCGCGTCCGGATGCCGGCACGGTGGTCTTGACGGCGTCCCGCCTCGGCAAGGTGGCGGTGGCTGACGGCGGGCTCCCGACTTTCCCCGGCCCGGCTCACGACGGGCGCCCGGCGGGGGTGAGCAGATCGGACGCCCGGTAGCGACCGCTCGGTGGGCGCTCGTCGACCAGCCTGAGCAGCGCGGGCACCGCGGTGGCCGGTTCGGGCCGGTCGGAGATGTCCTCGCCGGGAAACGCGCGCTGGTGCATGGCGGTGCGCATGTCACCGGGGTCGACAGCGTATACCCGCAGGGGCGCGGGCTCCTCGGCGGCGAGCACGGCGGCGAGCTGGTCGAGAGCGGCCTTGGCGGTGCCGTAGCCGCCCCACCCCGGATACGCCTCGACGGCGGCGTCCGAGCTGAGCGTCACGATCGTTGGTTCGCCGGCCGCCCGCAGCAGCGGTAGCGCGAGCTGGGTGAGGGCGAGCGGGGCCAGGACGGTTGCCTCAAGTACATCGCGCAGGGCGTCGACGGGGTAGTTCCCCAACGTGGGCAGGGGGGAGGGGCCAAGGTCCCCGGCGTTGTGCACCAGCAGATCCATCCCGCCGAGGTGCTGCGCGGCCGCGATGAGCTGAGCCTGATGTGCGGGGTCGGTGACGTCGCCGGGCACGACGACCACCAGTTCGGGATGGGGTAGCGCGCCCGTGGCGGCGCGTAGCCGGGCGGCGCCGCGGGCGCAGGCGACAACGGTCGTGCCGCGCGCGGTGAGCGCTGCGGTGAGAGCCAACCCGAATCCCTGGCTCGCTCCGGTGACGATGGCGATCTCCGGGGTGGTGCGCGATGGTGTCATGAGCCTAGCCTGCAAAATGAAGCTGACTTCAAGTCAAGGAGGATGGCGAGTGGACGCGACTGACCTGCTGACGATAGGGGAGGTGGCCCACCGCAGCGGCTTCGCACCGTCGGCGTTGCGGTACTACGAGCGCGAGGGGCTGCTGCGCGCCACCCGCACGTCCGGTGGGCAGCGCCGCTACGCGCGCTCGGTGCTGCGCAGGCTGGCGTTCATCCGGGCCGCCAGGACCATCGGCGTCGGGTTGGACGAGGTGCGCGAGGGTCTGGACCGGCTACCGGACGGGCGCACCCCGACCAAGGCGGACTGGACGCGGCTGTCCCGGGCATGGCGCGGGCGCCTCGACGAGCAGATCGAGGCGCTGGTCGCGCTGCGCGACGGGCTCGACTCGTGCATCGGCTGCGGGTGTCTGTCCCTGGCTCGCTGCCGCCTCTCCAACCCGGGTGACCAGGTCGGCAAGCAGGGCGCGGTCGGCGCGGTGATGCTGCCGCAGGCGCTGCGTCGCGCGCCTGCCGAGGGGGTGTAGTGGTCGTGCTCCGGGCGTTGGTCGAGGCATCTGTCGGTGCTGGGGGTGCCACCCCTCCGCGTTACAGCAGGAAACCGTCCCGCAGCGGTAGCGATTGCTGCTGTGGCGCGGAGGGTGCGGCTCTGCGTGGGGACTGGCGCGGTCGTCATCCTCGGGATCGCTGGTCGGTAGGAGCACCGGACGGGTCGGCGCGGTTACCGTGATCGGGTGAACTCTGAGACACTCGGCCGCTGGTTGAAGCTTGAGGGCCTGGAGAACGTCCGCGACGTCGGCGGCCTGCCGTTGGACGGCGGTGGGACGACGCGGTCGGGGATGCTGTTGCGCAGCGCATCGTTGCGGTACGTGACCGAGGCGGACGTCTCGCATCTCAAGGACGTCGTCGGGCTGCGCCTGGTGCTGGACCTGCGCACCGCCCGTGAGATCGAGCGCGACGGTCCCACGGCCGTCGCGACCGCCGGTGTGGAGACGGTGGCGTTGAGCTTCGTCCCCGAGGACGGCAGGCCCCTGCCGGAGACCGGCGACGACACCGACCCACTCCTGCGCGGCTATCTGGGCTACCTGGTCGACCGCACCAACAATGTCGTGGAAGCGGTGCGCAGGCTCGCCGCCAAGAGCGTCGGGCCGGCGCTCGTGCACTGTGCAGCGGGCAAGGACCGCACCGGGGTGCTGATCGCGCTGGTGCTGGACGTTGTCGGGGTGCGCCGGGAGGCGGTGGTCGCCGACTATGTGCTGTCCGCCGAGCGGGTGGAGGCCCTGTTCCGGCGCTGGACGGCCGAGGACGGCGGGGAGATGCCCGCGGACCTGTCCGCGCACCTGCCCCGGGCCGAGGTGATCGCCGCCGTCCTGGCCCGGCTGGACAGCGAGCACGGCGATGGGGGTCATGGGGGCGCCGCCGGGTGGCTGCTGGCCAACGGCCTGGACGAGGAGTCGTTGCACCGACTGCGCCGACGGCTCAGCGGGACCGCCTGACGGAGCACCGGCGGGTTTCCCTGCTGACGGCGATGCGCGTCAGACTTGTCGCGCAGGCCGAGGCATCGTGTCGGCTGCGCGGTTACCCGCGGGTATGCCAAGGTGGGTGCACCGTTCGAGGAGGGCGTGAGATGGACCTGACCTACACCGCCGCCGAGGAGGACTTCCGCCGCGAACTGCGGTCCTGGCTCCGGACGAACATCCCCGCCGGGTGGACCCGGCCCGGCTTCTGGGAAGCATTGGACGACACCGAGGGCTTCGAGATGCGTCGGGCCTGGGAGCGCGACAAGGCCCTCGCCGGGTTCGTCGGGATCGCATGGCCCACCGAGTACGGCGGTCGTGGCGGCACCCCCGGCATGAAGGCCATCTATGACGAGGAGATGGTGCTCGCGCACGCCCCGCGCACCGTCAACCCGCTCGGCCTGGCCTTCCTCGCGCCCACCGTGATGGCTATCGGCACCGCGGCTCAGAAGGGGGAGATCATCGGCCCGCTGCTGCGCAACGAGGTGATCTGGTGCCAGGGCTTCTCCGAGCCCGGCGCCGGCTCGGATCTGGCGGCGCTGGCGACCAGAGGTGTCCGCGACGGCGACGACTTCGTCGTCAACGGTCAGAAGGTGTGGACCACCTACGCCGTGCACGGCGACAAGATCTTCACGATGGTCCGCACCGAGGCCGGCAGCGCGAAGCACCGGGGTATCTCGATGCTGCTCATCGACATGCACCAGCCCGGCGTCGAGGCCCGCCCGCTCAGGCAGATGAGCGGCGCCAGCGAGTTCGGTGAGGTCTTCTTCACCGACGCCCGGGTGCCCGCCACCGGCTGCCTCGGCGAGATCGGCGACGGCTGGCGCACCGCGATGCTGCTGCTGTCGTTCGAGCGGGGCGCGTCGGGGATCGCGCAGTACACCGAGTTCCGCCGGCAGTACGACGAGATCGTCGCCGTGGCGAAGGCGTTGGGCCGTGATCGCGACCCGGTCATCCGCGGCAAGCTCGCCCGGGTGCTCACCGAGCTGGAATGCCTGCGCTACCACGCGATGCACGTGCTCACCCGGACCGAGCAGGGCCGTGACCTCGGATTCGAGGCGTCGATGACCAAGCTGCAGTGGTCGGAGGCGTTCCAGGATCTGTGGGAGGTCTTCGACGACGTGCTGGGCGAGGACGCCACGCTCGACGTCGTGGCCGGTCAGGACGTGCGGGCCCTGCACGGGCAGGCGATGTGGTCCCGGTCGGTGACGATCTGGGGCGGGTCCTCGGAGGTGCAGCGCACGATCACCGCCGAGCGCGTGCTCGGCCTGCCGCGGTAACACAGCAGGAGGCGACGATCATGTTCTTCGCACTCACCGACGACCAGCGCGAGTTCGACGCCGCCGTGCGCGGCTACCTCGCCGATCGGTTCGACCTCGACGCGGTGCGTGGTGTCGTCGATGACACTGCCGGCGACGGGCACCCGGCGTCGCTGTGGAAGGCCGCCGCCGAGCAGGGCTGGCTGGCGGTCGGAGTGCCCGAGGAGTTCGACGGGCTGGGACTGGGTCTCGTCGAGATACAGGTGATCGCCCGGGCGCTCGGCGCCGGGATCGCGCCGGGGCCGTGGCGAGGCACCGTGCTGGCCACCGAGGCGATCCGGCTGGCCGGCTCCTCCGAGCAGCAGGCCGCCTGGC
>JBOHEO010000080.1:0-22011 GCA_050701055.1 Pseudonocardia sp.
GGTCTGGGACGCCACCACCGCCGAACCCCTGCACCACCTCACCGACCACACCAGCTCGGTGTTGTCGGTGGCCTGGTCCCCCGACGGCACCCGCCTGCTCACCGGCAGCGCCGACAACACCACCCGGGTCTGGGACGCCACCACCGGGCTGCCCGTCGAGTTCACGATCGTCAACCTGCCGGGGGGCGAGCTCGCGGTCTTCGACGCCATCACGGAACAGCTCGTCAGGGCCAGCGCGGGGGCCTGGCGCTGGCTTGGCTGGAACGTCGTCGAGGACGGTCGGCTCACCCGCCTCCCCGCAGAGTCCTTCGGGATCCTTCCACCTCTGCATCCCGCCGCCCGGCCGGTGGAGCCAGCCTGAGGTCCGGCCGCCGTTCTCGACGTCCTCCCGACTCCTGCTCGACGCCAGACGAATCCACGATGTCCTGCACCTGGTAGCGGACCTGCGTCACACCGGCCGGCACCGGGGACGATCACCTCCCCCCTGTGCGTGAAGCACCTGCGCGGCAACGACCGCGCGCGATGGTCACCCTCGCCGGCGCCGGCGCATGGGTTCTGCTCGCCGAACCTCGGACCACGCCAACTGGACCCTGACGTCCCGGGGTAGCACCCGGAACGCGAGGCTAGGTGAACAGGTCGTGGACCGATTCGGCGGTGACCGCACGGCGCACCCAGGTGTCGAGCTGGTCGATGTCGGAGCAGTCGGCAATGCGGGCACGGGCGCGGTCGGGAACGTCGATGCCGCGGGCGTCGAGTACCGCGAGCACCGCCTTGGCCTCGCCCTCCGCCTTGCCCTTGGCCTCGCCCTGGGAGAAGTAGCGGCGTGCGAAGTCGCTCTGGTACTCATACGTTCCGGTGGCCACGAGTCCCTCCAGGTAATGTTGCGCCGCCTCGGGCAGCGCAGCCAGCACAAGGTCACAGTACAGGTTGGCAAGTGGTGGATCGACCGCTGTGAGCGCGCTGAGCAGCGCATCCAACACCTTGCTGCGGTCGGGATCTGCCCCATGCGCAATGGCCGAGAGCACCACCAGCTCCGGGACGCGTCGGGCGTCGTCGAGGTCGGTCACGACCGGTACCCGATCGGGTCCCAGCACCATCGGGGTCACCATCGCGCCGGGTCCGAGCTCGATCGGGGTGGCACACCAGCTGGCGGTCGCGGCGTCGACGCAGACCACCAACAGCACCGTCGCGCACCGGAACCGGCCACGCAAGGTGGCCAGGTAGATCGGCCAGCTCCAGTGCTTGCCCGGGTCCCGGTACAGCTGTACCTCCACCACCACCGCCAACACCGCCGACCCGGCGGCGGACAGCACCACCACCGCGTCGGCCCGGTACTCGGTCGGGGTGAGGACGGTGAAGTCGGCGGACTCGACCGTGGCCTGTTCGTAGCCTGGCAGCTTCATACCCAGCGCGTCCGCCAGCAGCTCAGCGGCCAGCGTCGGGCGGTGCCGAAACATGCCGGTCAACGCCTCGTGCAGGCTCGATAGCATGCGGCGAAAACTACCTGCGGGCACCGACATCGACTGTGTGGTGGCCGAGGCGCTGGCCGACGCGGGAAGGTCCTGTACGTCGGGGACCGGCTCGACAACGACATCCGGCCCGCAGCATCGTGGGGTTTGCTCACTGCGCTGACCCTGCTGGCCAATTCGCCGGGGGCTTGCGGTGATCTGGTCCGGCGTGTCGTCGCCTTTCTGGCCTGCTCGGGTCTCATGATCGGTTGATGGTCGATCTTCCCTGTTCCCGACCGTGGGGTGTGATTTTGATGTTTGTGCAGCCGCAGCCGCAATCGTGGCCGGATCCGGGACGAAGGTTGTGGCGGTGGCGCGGGCGGTCCATCGGCGCCGAGAGCCACCGTAACCGGTAAGGGTGCGAGACCGGTTGGGGGAGCTAATCCCGACGCCGAGTTCGCGCCGGGGTTCGGGGTGCGGGGTGCGGGGCCGGCCGGGATGGTCACCGGGGCGATTGGCGCTGGTAGCGCTTGCCGGAACGACGCCCCGTCCGGGTACGTCATCCGCCGGTTCCGCCCAAGATCCGCTCCAGGAACCGGCGTGTCCGATCCAACCGCCCATCCGCCGCTGCCGAGGCGTGATCAGACCCCGCTGCAATACCTGCTGAGCAGCCAGCTCGACCTGCTCCGCCTGGGTGCACGCCGGGAGGGAGTCCAGGATGCTGCGTGCCGGCGTGGTGGTCGGCAGGCCGTGCACCCGGCGGTCAAGAAGCTGACCACCTGCCCGGGCACCTGCAGGTTGTTCACCCAGGCGTTCAAGTAGATCCGATCCAGGCACTCCAGGTCGAACGCAACATGCCCATCGAGGACATCGTTCACGGTCACCGGATTGGCCATGACCCACAGGATGACCGCAACTCACCCCCCGACCAGCCACCACCTCGGCGGTCCGACGCGCAGCCTCTCTTAAGCGACCAAGCGATCAAGGATCGTTAGGTGAACAGGTCGTGGACCGATTCGGCGGTGACCGCACGGCGCACCCAGGTGTCGAGCTGGTCGATGTCGGAGCAGTCGGCAATGCGGGCACGGGCGCGGTCGGGAACGTCGATGCCGCGGGCGTCGAGTACCGCGAGCACCGCCTTGGCCTCGCCCTCCGCCTTGCCCTTGGCCTCGCCCTGGGAGAAGTAGCGGCGTGCGAAGTCGCTCTGGTACTCATACGTTCCGGTGGCCACGAGTCCCTCCAGGTAATGTTGCGCCGCCTCGGGCAGCGCAGCCAGCACAAGGTCACAGTACAGGTTGGCAAGTGGTGGATCGACCGCTGTGAGCGCGCTGAGCAGCGCATCCAACACCTTGCTGCGGTCGGGATCTGCCCCATGCGCAATGGCCGAGAGCACCACCAGCTCCGGGACGCGTCGGGCGTCGTCGAGGTCGGTCACGACCGGTACCCGATC
Organism: Pseudonocardia sp.; assembly: GCA_050701055.1. Lineage (GTDB taxonomy): Bacteria > Actinomycetota > Actinomycetes > Mycobacteriales > Pseudonocardiaceae > Pseudonocardia. The sequence goes on from JBOHEO010000080.1 coordinate 2,899, forward strand.
GGGTCCCAGCACCATCGGGGTCACCATCGCGCCGGGTCCGAGCTCGATCGGGGTGGCACACCAGCTGGCGGTCGCGGCGTCGACGCAGACCACCAACAGCACCGTCGCGCACCGGAACCGGCCACGCAAGGTGGCCAGGTAGATCGGCCAGCTCCAGTGCTTGCCCGGGTCCCGGTACAGCTGTACCTCCACCACCACCGCCAACACCGCCGACCCGGCGGCGGACAGCACCACCACCGCGTCGGCCCGGTACTCGGTCGGGGTGAGGACGGTGAAGTCGGCGGACTCGACCGTGGCCTGTTCGTAGCCTGGCAGCTTCATACCCAGCGCGTCCGCCAGCAGCTCAGCGGCCAGCGTCGGGCGGTGCCGAAACATGCCGGTCAACGCCTCGTGCAGGCTCGATAGCATGCGGCGAAAACTACCTGCGGGCACCGACAGTCTCGGTGACCCGGCCGGCATGGACACCGGCTCTCGATGGTCGCGACACCGACCGGCAGTGCTGCCCCCACACCGTCCACGGCGCCAAGGTCCCCGCTCGACGAACCGCAGCGACTCGTCGTGCTCGTGATCTGCTTCCGCATGTCACCCCAGCCGTCGGTGTGGCGCCCGGGCTGCGAGTTCGGGGGCTGCTTCGTCGGCGTGATGCCTTCCCCTGATGCCTCACAGCCGCGGGCAGCCGGACGGCGCCGCCAGCCCGCTCTGCGTCCTGAAGTGCGGCCATCTGTACGCACCCACCGGGCGCGCACCGTATCGATACCGGCGCAGCTCCAGAGCGGGCAGGCCAGCAACCCCGGTCACGTGCACACGCATCGGGTCGAGGGGCGGTGTGGTCAGGGGGTGAGGGTGGCGAGGAAGGCTCGCCAGTCGGTCGCGGAGAAGGTGAGGGCGGGGGCGGTGCGGTCCTTGGAGTCGCGCACCAGCACCCGGTCCGTCACGACACCGTTCTCGTCGCTGTCGGTGTGCCGGCCCACCTCGACGCAGGCACCGCCGTTGGAGCTGTAGCTGCTCGTGTGCCAGACGATCCCGTCCGGCTCAGGCGCGGTCATCATGATCCTCTCGATCCACGTAGAGCTCGGTTGCCAGGGTGGCAATCAGCTCCCTCGATTCTCCCTCATCCAGCGCCGTCTCCGCCAGCGCCGCCAGGATGCCCTGGTAGGCCTCGATCTCCAAGGGCGTCTCCAGGAACAGGCTGGAGGTTTCGCTGTCCAGGTAGGCCACCGGGTTAAACTCGGCGAACTCCATGAGAATGAACGATCCGGCGGTGGCGGCGTGCGCGCCGAGCGCGACCGGCACCACCCGCAGTGTGAGATAGGGCCGCCTCGACATCCGTTGCAGATGGTGCAGCTGGTCGGCCATCACCGCCGGGCCGCCGACCGGCAGCCGGAGCACGGACTCGTGGTGGTAGATGGTGAACCTGGGGGGACGGTCGCGGCTGAACAGGCTCTGGCGGGCCAGCCGGGCCGCCACCCGGTCGTCGATCTCATCGGCCGGCACCCGTCCGGCCTCGTTGAGCAACGCGCGGGTGTACTCGCCGGTCTGTAGCAGGCCCGACACCAGCGTCGGCTGGAACTCGCTGATCGTCGTCGCCTTGGTCTCGTGGTCGATCAAGGTCACGAGCTGCTGGGGAAACCGGGAGCCGTGCTGCTGGAACCAGCCCGGAACGTGCTGCTCCTCGCAGAGCGCGAGCAATCGGTCGCGCTCCGCGCCGGTCACCCGGCACACCGCGAGGAAGCTCGCCACCTGCACCGCGGTACCATGCCGCTGGCCGGACAGCAGCCGCGACACATAGCTCGCCGACAGGCCGAGCTGGTGGGCAGCCCGCTTCCCGTTCAGCCCGGCCCGTTCCATCGCCTTGCGCAGTCCCTCGCCGAGCTCTCGGCTGCGGATCGTCGGTTCACGGTCTCGCATGATCACCTCCTGGCACAACCCTAGTCGACTCGCTTGGACAGGTTCCATGGCGGGCCTGAACTCGCCGATGAGCTGGGGGTTGCGTGCCCTCTGGGCATCCGCTTCTCTGACCTGCGGGCGAGAAATGACCCTCGCCGAACCCCTCCAGGAGGTCCCCGATGGACACGATCACACCGATCGTCAACGACGCGTTCGCCCTGCTGCGCACCGATCTCTACCTCCATCTGGACGAGGCGGAGTTCCTGGCGAGCAAGACCGACTGGTGGTCGAGCCAGGACGTGGACGCGGCCCGCGAACTGATCCCCGACCTGCTGTTAGTCATCCGTGGGCTGTGGACCGAACACGAGGCGACACCCGGTGGCGACTGCCGGACCTGCCGGTCGGTATGGCCCTGCCCGGTCGTGACCACGATCCACGCGCTGGTGAAGGACCCGGACCGCGCGTTCGTCGCCATCCTCCGCCGCGCGAACGATGAATGAGTGAGTCGACGGACGGCTGCGGACCGAGCGGCGTCCCCGGTTCGGTGTCGGTCACAGCGGCGGTCAGGAGCCGGCCGCGGGCATAGCCGGCTACGACGACGAGCCGTACGAGACGGCGACGACGTCCACGAGATCGCCGAGACCGACGAAGTCGTCGGCGTTTCGCGTGTACAACCGGGCCGTGTGGGCATGGGCGGTTGCGGCGATCAGGAGATCCATTGTGCGAGCACGGGGTTGCCGACCCGCCGCCACCACTGCGGCAGCGAGTTGCCCGTAGCTTGCTGCCACGGCGTCATCGACGGGCAACGGATCGAAGTTGCGTTGCAGCACGCTGAGACGGCGCAGACGCTCGGCCCGAATCGCCTGTTCCCGGGTGACCAGAACGCCGAAATGGAGCTCGGCAATGGTGACCACGCTGATCGCCAATTCCCCCGGAAGCGGCGGCACGTCGGTGGCGATGACGAGGCTGGTATCCAGAACCGCCCTCACGCCGACGTCCACGGTTCAGGCAGAGCGTCGTCGATTCGGTTCCGGTCAGTGGCCCACTCCGCATCGGCTGGGCCGTGGAATACCTCGGCCACGTCAGAGTACGTGCGCCAGGACTGCGGGGCGATCGGCACCATCCGGGCACTGGGCCTACCGGCGACGGTGATCGTCACCTCTTCGCCAGCCTCGACGCGGCGGACCAGTTCGGAGGCCTGTTGCCGCAGCTCACGCAGTCCCACGACCGTCATGGACGCAAGGTAGCACAAGTGCTAGTACAGCAGGAGATCCGCCCACCCGGCCGGCCTCGATCAAGGCCTCGAGCCTTCATGACCCGAGCGGGCCAGAACGGCGACGACACGCCGAACAAGATCACTACAACCCACGGCGAATTGGCCAGCAGAGTCTGGCATGACCCTGTTGTCTAATCGGCGACAAGGCTGTCGACTTCCACACTGTTGATCTTCCGTGACGGCGTGATCCTGTCTGTGGTTGGCCTCCCCTGTTCGCCGGTCGCCCCTACGCGAGCATGATCGACGTCCCCTGCACAGTGATCGCCTTCTCGGCCAGCGGCGACGAGGCCGGACCGTCCGTGACCGACCCGTCGGCCACCGCGAACTTGCTGCCGTGGCAGGGGCAGTTGATGGTGCCGCCGTCGACCTCGTCGACCACGCAGCCCTGATGGGTGCACGTGGCCGTGAACGCCTTGAACTCCCCCGCCACCGGCTGGGTCACCACCACGTCCTGGTCGGCGAAGATCACACCGCCGCCCACCGGGATGTCGGCGGTGGCCGCCAGTGCCCCACCCGCCGAGCCCGCGCCACCACCGGTGGTCACGCCGCCGGAGTTGCCGGGCGCCGGCCTGGCGGACTCGCCCGAGCCGTAACCGCTGCATGCGGTCAGCGCCAGCAGGCAGGCGGCACCGCAGGCTCCGCCCACCACCGCGCGACGGCTCAGTGCCGGATTCGCGTCGATCGACATGATCATCTTCTCCTAGAACGTGAAGCCGGTGGTGGTGAAGAACCAGAGCGACGACGTCAGCCACAGCGCGACGAGTGCGGTGAACACCGCACCACCGAGCAGCGGCAGGCTCCATGTCGGCGAGTCGGTACGGTTCAGGATCAGCATCTTCGCCGCGAAGGCACCATAGAAGAAGCATCCGAACAGCGAGTGGATGAGGACCCGCGTCGTACCGTCCTGGAAACCGAGCGCGTAGAGGCAATGCACGGCCACCGGCGCCGTGAGCAGCACCGCGACCCGCCCGGACCAGCGGTGCAGGGTGCCGATCCACGGCGGCGCGGTGATGCTCGGGAACCGCCCGTACATCACCATCGCGGAGCCGAGCTGCACCAGGGCCAGCACGAACGCGCCGGTCGCTAGCCACGCCTTGGCGGCGACGCCGCTGGAGAACCCCGCGATGTTGATCGCGAAGAACGTGGGCTCGTGGAACCGGCCGTAGACGCCGAGCCCGATGGTGACCAGCGTGCCGACCGCGGCCGCGATCAACAGCCCGGTGGTGCCGGGGCGCGGGGCGGCGTGCGAGGGCGGGGTCGTGGCGCTCATCAGAAGACCACCTGGTCGCTGCCACCGACGGTGTCGACGTCGACCTTGACACCGTCGGCCGTGGTCGCGTCGGGTGCGTTCGGGTCGAAGGCCGGTGCCGGAACGACGACGCCGTCGGCGTTGCGCGCGTTACCGGTCACCGTGCCGTCGACGGCGATCCAGCCGATGCGGGCAGCCACGCCGTCGATGTTGGCCCGGCCCTGGTACAACCCTTCCGGCGCCTGGACGGCCTTGGCCGCGTACGGCCACTGCTTACCGGCGACGGCGACACTGCCCAGCGACTTGGCGTCGTCCACCGTGCCGGTGATGCTGGCACCGTTCTTGCCCTGCAGGGAAAGCTGATCACCCTGGAGGGTGCCCTCCAGCCAGGATTCGATCTTCTTGCCGTTGCAAACGTACGCGACGGCCCGGCCGTCCTTCACCGCGATCGCCACGGTCACCTCGTTGCCCGAGGACCGTCCGGCGTAGGCCTGCTCCGCGATGGCCGGGGCCGGGGCGACGGGTTCGGGTGCGGCGGCGGCCTCGGTGGTGGTCGGCGCGGCGGCGGGATCAGCGTTCCGGTTCGCTGGATTGCTGAGTGAGCTGATCACGAGCAGCGCAATCCCGAGGGCCGCAACCGCAAACAGGGTCAGGAGGGGCGCGTACCTCTTCATGGTTTCCCCCGGAGAGTGGTGGTGGGTTCGGTCGGTGACCGGACACTGTTCACCTCGTACACGGGCGGTGCGGCGTAACGGTTCACGGCGATCGAATCCGGTTGAACCGTAGCCACCACCCGGACGGGTACTCCGATGGGCGGTGCTCCCGCTGTAGTTTCGCCCACCCCTCGCCATCCGGACGGGCGCTGCGCTCGCTCGAGGGGTGCCGAGCGGGTCATCACGGTAGATCCGAAGACAGTGATGACCCGCTCGGCGCGCTTCAGACCCTCCCGAGCAGCATGACCGCCATCGTGGCGCCCATGACGACGTGGGAGGCCGGCACGGCGCGCTGGGCGCTCACCCGGGCCAGCACCCCGATCGCCCCAGCCGGCGCCGGTTCGGCATCCGCGGACCCGCGGCCCGGCAGCCCCGGTACGGCATCCGCGGGCCCGCGGGCCAACAGATGGTGCACGGCGTGCGCGACGAAGTACGCCGCCAGCACCAGGGCCAGGGCCGAGAATGCGGCCGTCCCGCCCCCCGCTGCGGCCCCGTGGTGCGCGTGCGCGGGCTCGACCGCCGCCGCCGGAGCGGTGTCGTGGCGGTGGGCAAGGAGCATGAAGACCATGGCGGCCGCGCCCACGACGTGGTGTGCCGGCTCGCCGAACCGCCGTCCCTCGCGCAGGGCGGTGGCCCCGAACCAGGCACCGATGAGCACGAAGATCGCGACCCACCCCGCCCGCGGCAGCGGGTCGAAGCGCGGCACGAACATCGCAGCCATCCCGACGCCCATCAGGGCATGCGCCAGCCCGCTCGTCGGCCGGGCCTTCCGGGTGATCACCATGACGGTGTAGAGGAGCCCGATCCCGAGGGACAGCACAGCAAGTGGACCGTCGAGCCAGACAACCCCGAACGTCATGGTCAGCGGCACCTCATCCTGGTCGATCGATCGTCAGGAGAACTGTAGACAGCGCTACCTGCGACATCTATACCGCGCTGGGGTAGCCGGTCCCGCACAGCCGGGGTCAGCACCGGGCCACCGTCGACGAGCACAGCCCGGATGCACGGTGAGCCACCCCTCCCACCCGGCAAGATCGCTGGAATCGGGACATAAGCTGCACATACGCAGCTTATGTCCCGATTTCGGTGATCATGAACGCGAACCGGATCAGGCGCATGGGCCGCCGGCCACGTAGATCACCTGACCGGACACGAACCCCGCGCCCTCGCTCACCAGGAACGACACGGTGTGCGCGATGTCGTCGGGCTGCCCGATCCGGGCGACCGGGATCTGCGCGGCGCGGGCGGCCACGTAGGTCTCCCAGTCCTCGCCGATCCGCTCGGCGGTCGCCCGGGTCATGTCGCTGGCGATGAAGCCGGGCGCGACGGCGTTGGCGGTGATGCCGAACTTGCCGAGCTCGATCGCCAGGGTCTTGGTGAAGCCCTGCAACCCCGCCTTGGCGGTGGCATAGTTGGCCTGCCCGCGGTTACCGAGGGCTGAGGTGCTCGAGAGGTTGACGATCCGGCCGTACCTGGCGGCGACCATGTGCTTCTGCACCGCGCGGGCCATCAGGAACGATCCCCGCAGGTGCACCCCCATCACGGCATCCCAGTCGAGCTCCGCCATCTTGAACAGCAGATTGTCGCGGGTGACACCGGCGTTGTTGATCAGCACGGTAGGAGCGCCGAGCTCCTCGACGACCCGCCCGACGGCCGCCTCCACCTGCGCAGCGTCGGACACGTCGGCGCCGAGCGCGGTTGCGCGGCCACCTGCACCGAGGATCGCCTCGACGGTCGCCTGCCCGGCGGTCTCCTTGAGGTCGACCACCGCGACGGCCAGGCCGTCCGCAGCCAGCCGCAGGGCCGTGGCCGCGCCGATCCCGCGGGCCGCCCCGGTGACGATCGCCACCCGCTGCGGCGTCTGGTTCATGCTCACTCCTCGCCCGACCGATGGGCGCCGCCCCGGTTGGAGGCATCACCGCACGTCTGGACGGTACCCTGCACGTCACCGGGCCCAGCGGCTGCTCACCGCGCAGAGACCGGCCCAGAGCAAGGCGAAGGCGACCACCTTCGGGCGCCGGTCGCGAGCCGGCAGCTGCGTGCCGAAGACGAGGGCGTCGCCCGCGTCGGCGACCACCCGGCACGCGATGACCGCCCGCAGCGCCGGACCGCGGGGAGCCATCATCATCGCTGCGCCGATGGCGGCGTCGCGGATGCCGATACCCCCGATCAGGGTGCTGATCGCCGGGGCCACCTCATCCTCGTTCGGGCCGTGGGCGAGGCCGCAGGGCCGTGCCAGCACGGCCGGACGAACGGCGATCGCGACGCTGTAGAGCGCGGTGACCGCGCCGAGGATCCTGGGCAGGAGCTGCAGGGACATGGCTCGTAGTGCCCTGAGCGAGCCGACCACAAACCAGAGATTTGATCAGGGAGGTTTTGGCGGCCACCGTGCCCATGCTCGCCGGGGGTGTCGCGGTCTTCGCCTTCCTCGCCGTGTTCCCGCTCTGATCGCGGGGCTGACGCTCTACGGCCTCGTCGCCGTAAGGTGATCCGTCGTCCCGTGATCGTCGTCAGCCGGTGGTCGTCGTCCCGTGGTCGTCGTCAGCCGGTGATCGTCGTCCCGGAACGCGTAGCCGTATCCCGCGCGGCCCTGCGCACCAGAACGCTGATCTTGGAGAACACCCGCGTGCCAGACAACCTTTGATCATCGACTGGGAACCGGGAGCCGGACGCACCGCGGTTTCTCGTTCCGAAACGTCGATCTTCGTGCGGAGCCAGTTCAACATACCGATCCCGCGCGCAGAATACCGATCCCGCGCGCAGAGCCCAGACCGTGCCTCGACGATCAGTGGAAGCGCGGGATGCGCTTCTCGGCGAACGCCGCCAACCCCTCGGCGCCCTCCGGACCAGCGGCGCTGGCCGAGATCGCGTCGGCCTCCAGGACCAGGTGCGCAGCCAGGGAGTTGTCGGGCGACGCCGCCAGCAACCGCTTGATCCGGCCCAGCGCCGCGGTCGGTCCGTGCGCGACGCGATGGGCGGTCTGCTCGGCCTCCTCGACCACGGACCCATCATCGACGACGGCGCTGACGAGTCCGACGGCGAGGGCGGTGTCGGCGTCGAGCACCTGGTCGGTGAGCAGGATGTGCCGTGCCCGGCCGGTGCCGACGATGCGCGGCAGCGTCCAGCTCATCCCCCCGTCCGGGGAGAACCCGATGCCGGGATAGGCGGGCCGAAGCTTGGTCGAGGGCCCGGCGATGGCCAGGTCGGTGGCACACACGATGCTCATCCCGGCCCCGGCCGCCCAGCCGTTGACCCCCGCCACCACCGGAACGGGGCACTCGACGAGCGCGATCAGGAACCGGTGGAAGGAGTCGGCGAGGCCGTGCACGATCGCGCCGCGGTCCGCCGCCGACGCGAACGTCCGGAGGTTGCCGCCGGTACAGAAGCTCCCGCCCTCGCTGATCAGCAGCACCGCCCCGACCTGCTCGGGGTCGAGCGCCACCAGCGCCCGGTGGATCACGGGCAGCGCCTCGCCGTCGAGCGTGCCGTGCCGGCCGCGGGCTACCCGGCAGCGCAGCACCCGGCCGTCGCGCACGAAAGGCCCGGGGTCGTTCATGCCGGGTCCACGAAGATGTCGAGCTCTGGATCGTTCCCGCCGCTGTACCGGACCAGGCTGATCACGCGGCGATGGTGATGGTCGTCCGCGGCCAGAGGCAGCCGGCGGCGACGGCTGCCCAGTTGCCGGTGGGGGCGAGCTCGCCGCCGAACCGCTCGGCCGCGGCGATCGCCAGGCCGATCCCGCTGCTACCCCCCGACATCACGATGGTGCGCCCGGTACGGGCGAGAGTCGACATTGGGCCAAGTCTAGTGTTCGGCCACGGGTGTCAGGAGGGTGGCCACCGTCAGAAAGCCGCCTTTCGTACTGAGATCACCGGGCGTCGTACTGAGATCACCGAGCCAGTTTCCGCAGCCGGGGGAGGACGTCCTCACTGAAGTGGGTGAGGAAACGCTCCTGGTCGTGGCCGGGGCCGTGGACGACGAGGTGGGTCAGCCCCGCGTCGACGTAGGGCTTGATCCGGGCCACCGCCTCGTCCGGGTCGGACGCCACGATCCAGCGCTTCGCGACCTGCTCGATCGGGAGTTCGTCGGCGCGGCGCTCCATCTCCGCCACGCTGTCCACGCTGTGCTTCTGCTCCGGGGTGAGCGACAGCGGCGCCCAGAACCGGCAGCTCTCCAGGGCCCGGTCGTGGTCGCGGTCGTAGGAGATCTTGATCTCGATCATCCTGTCGATTCCGGCCGGATCCCGCTCCGCCGCGGCCGCGCCCTGCGCCACGGCCGGCAGGAGCTTGTCGATGTAGAGCTCCATGCCCTTGCCGGAGGTGCAGATGAACCCGTCGCCGGCGCGACCCGCGTACCTCGCCACCACCGGCCCACCCGCGGCGATGTACACCGGCACGGGTCGACTGGGCTTGTCGTACACCGTTGCTTCGACGGTTCGGTAGAAATCGCCGTCGAAGCTCACCCGGTCCTCGGTCCAGAGCCGGCGCATCAGCCGCACGGCCTCCCGCAGCCGGGCGAACCGACCCGCGAAGTCGGGCCATTCCACCCCGGTCACCGCGGTCTCGTTGAGCGCCTCGCCGGTGCCCAGCCCGAGCAGCACCCGGTCCGGGTAGAGGCAGGCCATCGTCGCGAACGCCTGCGCGATCACCGCCGGGTTGTAGCGGAACGTGGCCGTCAGCACCGACGTCCCGAGCTGCACCCGCGACGTGCGCTCCCCCACCGCCGCCATCCAGGCCAGCGAGAACGGCGCGTGGCCGCCGGTGTGCCGCCAGGGCTGGTAGTGGTCGGAGACGACCACGCTGTCCAGCCCCACCTCCTCGGCCCGCACCGCGTACTCCACGAGATCCCGCGGCCCGAACTGCTCCGCCGAGGCCTTGTACCCGATCCGCAGTTCCACGTCCGCATCCCTCCTGCCGGCTCCCCGCCATCCAGCCTGCTACACGAACGGGACGCGGTTGCGGCCGCAGTAGTGCGACGCTGGTCATGAGGCAGGTCGCCAGCCGGCAAACAACGCGCGGATCGCTGAGGTCCACCGCAGCCACCGAGCTCGCGTGGGCACCGGACGCAACGAGCTACTCACCGTGGCGCAGCACTGGGTGCAGGGCCAGCCGGGTGGGGAAGCCAGTGCCTGGGGTGTGATGGCGTGGCCGCACACGGCCCGATAGACGCCGCTGTTGCGGTGGAGTGCGTCGGCGATCTCCTCATCGGTGACGGCGTGCTCTGCCTCGTCGCGGGAGCACGTCATCGGGGTCAGCCACCGACGGGGCTTCCCAGCAGCGACGTCGAGGTGGGAGGCGAGGCCGGCGGCTGCGGGGGGTGCGGCACCGCCGGCCTCGCCAGTCAGAGACGACCTCCAGAGGCTCACGTCGGCCGCCGTGCCGGCACGGTGAAATCCGGTCACGGGCGGTTCCGCACGGCGGGAGCTGGTCGCTGAGGCGTGATGTGCTGGGTGGCATCCATGACCGGATGCGCAGCACCGGCCCAGCATCGGCCGGTCGCGGCCCAGGGCTGGGGCGGAGTCAGTTCGGGATAGGGCGCCGCGACGCCCTGGCTGTGCCAGCCACCGTCCACCCGCTCCATCCGCAGGAAGCCCGGCTCGTCTCCGTACAGGACGACCACGCCGACCTCAGGCCCCGGTTCGGCGTCGCGATACGGCCACCAGTGCCGCCCATCGGGCGGGCTCAACGGCCGGTGGCACCGGCAGTGCTCCGTCAGGGGACGACCGTGACTTCCCGGTTGCTCCATACCTTTCGGTGTCGAAGCGACGTGGCCATCGCTGTCCTGAGTCATGTTCGGCTCCCTCCTCCTTGCCCGCTTCGACGCCGCGGGGCGGGTTCGATGTGTCGTGGAATGCGCATACACTGGCGCTCGACAGTGTTGATCACGAGAGACCAGCGCTGGGTCAGGGCGGGTCGCGATGACCCCTATGCCGATACCGGCACCGAAGGTGAGGACAGCAGGTGAGCGAACTCGTTCGACAAGGGTCGGCGTGGACGGAACGGCTCCTGCAGGAACGCTCCCGTCGTGGCTGGTCACGGCCGGAGATGGCCCGGGAGATGCGTCGAGCGGCGGCACGTCTGCGGGTGGATGTTCTGGATGCGGTGCGGATCGCTGAGTACGTGAAGAGGTGGGAGAAGGGTCATGTGGGCACCCCCGACATACGTCATCAGATGGCGATCGCGGGCGCGTTCGGCATCTCGGTGAGTGAGCTGTTCGGCGCGGCCGCGCACGCGATGCCCGATTCTCCCGCGGCGCCGCGGGTCGGCGGCAACGATCTCCCTTACTACGATTCGGCGGAGGATGACGTGATTGGACGTCGGCGATTTCTGGCCTGGCTCGCGGCGCTGGCAGCGGGGACCGCAGCTCTTCCTGATTCGGTGTGGCAGATCATCTCGGTGGTCAAGGATCAGAACCCGGACACGCTGAGGCGTATCACAGCCGAGGATGTGGCCAATCTCCGAGCGACGACAGAGATGTTTCAAGCGTCGGGCTCCAAGGTGGGCGGTGTTCTGTCCCGGCACGCGATCATCGGTCAGCTCGGATGGGCTGTCCATCAGCTCGACATGGGGGTCCCTGCGTCGTCAGAACTGCTCCGGGAGTGGCAGAAAGCCTCGGCTCTCCTCGCCGATGTCGCCGGTTTCAATAGTCATGACTGTGGGCATGAGCAGCAAGCACGTGGTCTCATGGCGCTCAGCTATCGGCTTGCGGCCGAGGCCGACGCGCGGGGTGTGCAGGCCAGCTCGCTGTGTGCGATGGCCAGGCAGGCCGTTCACATCGGTCGACCCAAGACGGGGCTCGACCTGGCGCGCCACGGGTTGGAGCTCGCCGATGATGCCACGCCGATCACCAGGGCGATCCTGCATGGTCTGAAGGCCCGCGCCTACGGACGCATGGGCGATGTGCGCGCGGTGGATCGTGAGGTCGGGCTCGCCGAGCAAGAATATGCCCGGATCGTTCCCGATGATTACGACCGGGAGCCGTGGATGTATTTCTACAACGAGGCCGAGTTGCACGGAGACGCGGGCACGGCGTGGCGCCTCCTCGCTTGGCACCACCTGGACCACGCGGGGCAGCGCGCGGTCACAGAGGCGGGATCGAGGTTGTCGCTCGCGGCGAATGGGTGCGGTCCCGAGTTCGCCCGCAGCCGGGCACTGTGCCATCTCATGGCCGCCGGAGTGTACCTGCGCGGCCGAGATCCTGATGCGGCTGTTGCGGTCAGAACGGGGGAGGCTTCGGTGTTCGACATAAGTGGAATCCAGTCGGCCCGCGTCGAGGGATACGCCCGGGACTTCAGGAAGGCCGCCCAACCGTTCAAGCGCCGCACCGACGTCCAAGAAATGCTCGACGGTCTTGCGGGCGTCGCCTAGCGACCAAGGATCTCCAGGGAGCGCCTAGGGCGGCGCCGCGGAAGTTTTCGGGGGTCGGTGAGGTGGCTCGGCAGTGATCAGCCTGTCGGTGCGCGGACAGGGTGCGGGTGGGTGCATCGAACTGCCCAATACCCTCGATGCCCCGACACCGCGCGGTGTCGGGGGCTGTAGCGTGCCGGCGGCCAGCGCCGGAAGGTCGGTAATGTTCTCGTGTCACGCTGAGTCTTGAGGGAGTCCTCCGTGCCTGATTCGTTCGTCCACCTGCATGTACACACCGAGTACAGCATGCTGGACGGAGCAGCGAAGCTGGGGCCGCTGTTCGCTCGCGCCGAGGACATGAAGATGCCCGCGGTCGCGATCACCGACCACGGGAACATGTTCGGCGCGTTCGGCTTCTACCAGGCATCCCGCGGTACCGGGGTCAAGCCCATCATCGGCATCGAGGCATACGTGGCGCCCGGTAGCCGCTACCACAAGAAGCCGATCTTCTGGGGCGAGGCTCGGCAGCGCGGCACCGACGAGGCCGGCGAGGGCGGAGATGTGTCGGGTAGCGGCGCGTTCACCCACATGACGATGGTGGCTGCCAACTCCATCGGCCTGCGTAACCTGTTCAAGCTCTCGTCGCTGGCTAGCTTCGAGGGCTACTACCGCAAGCCCCGGATGGACCGCGACCTGATCTCCGAGCACGCCGAGGGGATCATCGCGATGACGGGTTGCCCGTCGGGCGAGGTGCAGACCCGGTTGCGGCTCGGGCAGACCGCAGAGGCGTTCGAGGCCGCGTCCGCCTTTCGGGACATCTTCGGCCGGGAGAACTTCCTCGTCGAGCTGATGGACCACGGCTTGCCAATCGAGCGCTCAGTGCGCGAGGGCCTGCTGGACATCGCGCGCAAGCTCGACCTCCAGGTGGTCGCTACGAACGACTCGCACTATGTAACGCCGGACCAGTCCGAGTCGCACGCCGCGTTGCTGTGCGTGCAGACCGGCAAGACACTGACGGACCCGACCCGGTTCAAGTTCGACGGCGACGGCTACTACCTCAAGTCGGCCGAGGAGATGCGCGCGTACTGGGACAAAGAGGTTCCCGGAGCTGCCGACGCAACGCTGTTGATCGCCGAGCGGGTCGAGTCGTACGACGAAGTGTTCACGCCGGTCGATCGGATGCCCAAGGTCCCGGTGTCGCCCGGTAAGTCCGAGTCGGATCTGCTGCGTGATGAGGTCGAACAGTACATCCCGACGCGGTTCGAGGACGGTTTGCCCACCGACGAGTACCGACGTCGGATCGAGTGGGAGCTGAAGGTCATCTGCTCCAAGGGCTACGCGTCCTACTTCCTGGTCGTCGGCGACCTGGTGAGGTGGGCGAAGAATCAGGGAATTCGCGTCGGACCGGGTCGAGGTTCCGCGACGGGCGCGCTCGTGTCGTACATCCTGCACATCATCAACCTGGACCCGATCGAGCACTCCCTGATCTTCGAACGATTCCTGAATCCCGAGCGCGACTCGCCGCCGGACATCGACCTCGACTTCGACGAGCGTCGTCGAGAGGAAGTCGTCGCCTACGTTCGCGAGAAGTACGGGGCGAAGAACTTCGCACAGGTCATCACGTTCGGCACGATTAAGACCAAGGCGGCGCTTAAGGACGCCGCTCGCGCCCACTTCGGGCAACCCGGCTTCTCCATCACCGAGCGGATCACCAAGGCTCTGCCTCCGCCGGTTGCCGCGAAGGACATCCCCCTGTCCGGGATCGTTGACCCTAAGCATCAGCGCTACGCGGAGGCTGCCGAAATTCGCGCCCTCGTTGAGACCGACCCCGAGGCGAAAACGATCTTCGAGACCGCGCGGGGGCTGGAGGGCCTGATCCGCAACGCCGGGGTCCACGCCTGCGCGCACATCCTCAGCTCCGAGCCGTTGCTCGACATCCTGCCGCTGTGGATGCGCGACGACGGTTCCATCATCACCGGCTGGGACTACGAGCCGTGCGAGGCAGTCGGTCTACTCAAGATGGACCTCCTCGGTCTATCCACGCTGACGATCATCGACGACGCGATCCGCGCGGTGAAGGCCAACCACGGCAGGGACATCAACCTGGACACGCTCAGGCTGGATGACGAGGAGGCGTACAAGCTGCTGGCGAGCGGCGACACGCTGGGCGTGTTCCAGCTCGATGGTGGCGGCATGCGAACGCTGCTCAAGGCCATGAACCCGACCCACTTCGGTGACGTGTCTGCGGCTATCGCGCTCTACCGGCCAGGGCCGATGGCCGTCAACGCGCACATGGATTACGCAGCCCGTTCGAACGGGCGCGCACCGATCAAGGCAATCCACCCGGATTTGAAGGACGCGCTCGAACCCATCCTCGGCGAGTCATACCACCTGCTCGTGTACCAGGAGCAGGTCATGGCGATCGCCCAGCAACTCGGCGACTACACGATGGGGCAAGCTGACCTGTTGCGCAAGGCGATGGGCAAGAAGAAGCCCGAAGTCATCGCCAAGGAAGCCGAGAAATTCCTCGGCGGCATGACGGCCAAGGGATTCTCCGAGCAGGCCGCCAAGACTCTGTGGGAGGTCATGCTCCCGTTCGCGGGGTACGCCTTCAACAAGTCCCACACCGCCGGGTACGCCCTCGTCTCCTACTGGACCGCGTACCTCAAGGCGCACTATCCGGCCGAGTTCATGGCCGCCCAGCTCACGAGCAACGCCGATAACAAGGATAAATCGGCGATCTATCTCGCTGAGTGCCGGCGCATGGGCATCAAGGTGCTGCCGCCGGACGTCAATGAGTCCGAAATGCACTTCTCGGCGGTCGGCGGGAACATTCGGTTCGGACTCGGCGCGGTGCGCAACGTCGGTACCGGAGTCGTCGAGTCGATCATGCGCGCTCGCCGGGAGAAGGGCGCGTACACCTCGTTCGCCGACTTCCTGTACAAGGTGGACATCTCGGTGTGTTTCAAGCGCGTGATCGAGTCTCTGATCAAGGCAGGCACGTTCGATTCACTCGAGCACACCCGGCTCTCCCTGATTCAGGTACACGAGGAAGCCGTGGATGCACTCTCCGCACTGAAGAAGCATGAAGCGCGCGGTCAGTTCGACTTGTTCGGCGGCGACGACGGCACACCGGCCGAGGAGAGCACGTCCCCGCTGGCACACCTGCGCTACAACCCCGAGGAGTGGCCCCGCAAGCAGCTCCTCGCCTACGAGCGCGACATGCTCGGGCTCTACGTGTCCGCTCACCCACTGGACGGCGCCGAGAGAATCCTGCGCAAGCAGGCGCCGAAGCCAATCGCCACGCTGATCCACGATGCTCCGAAGGAAGGCGAAATCGTGGTCGCCGGCATTATCTCGTCGGTGGACCGGCGGGTGAATAAGAACGGCGAGCCGTGGGCTATCTGCACGATCGAGGACCTTGACGCATCAATAGAGGTGCTGTTCTTCGCCCGGTCCTACACGGTGATGCACGAGGAGTTGGTGGCCGACAGCGCGGTCACGGTCAAAGGCCGCGTGAACTGGCGAGACGACACGATGAGCATCTTCGCCGGGGGCCTGATCACACTGGACATCAGCGATGCCGAGCACAACCCAACCGCGGCCGGAGATCTGCCGTTCGTCCTGCGCGCGGAAGCGGCCCAGCTGACCTCCGCGCGCGTGGCCGAGTTGAAGTCGGCGCTTTTGGCGCATCGCGGCGATACTCCGGTACACATCGTGCTCTGCGGCAGTCATGAGACGACGCTGGAGTGCCCGGACTTCCCGGTGAAGGTGTCGGGTGCGCTGATCGGCGAGATCAAGAGCATCCGGGGTATCACCGTCGAGACAGCCCCAGCGTCGTGACCGGGCCGCCCGAGCCCGGCGAGCCGCGCATCGAGCTGCATTCGAGTCTGCCGTGTCACCTGTGCGGCGGCAAACTGCTGTTCGCCGCGCGAGTGCCGATGCAGGTGGAATGGATACACGGGCAGAGCGTCGCGGGAGCTCGGACGGTGACACTCTGCCCACGTTGTCATCGCGACGATCCGGCTGCCCAGGGCGTACTCGCCTTCTTCACGGTGCACGAATGCATCACCCAGGAAACCGTGAGTGAGGCGGGGGCGGTCATCCGCGAATGGATCGAACGCGCCACGAAGGACTCGCCGGTCTACACGGATGAGGATCTAGACGAGGACATTCGCCGCTGGGAAGCCGGCGACATGTGATCAGTGGCAGTTCGAGCCCTGGTGGCACGGGGTGCACTTCGCGTAGTCGGCCTCCCACAGCAGCCAGTCCACCTTGAACCCGTTGCCCTCGATGATCTTCGTCGTCCGTCCACCGAGTCGTCGGCCTTGCGGTCGATCTCCGGGATGTGGTCGAGGAACCCATGACCGAATAGTGTTGACGCTGATCTCCGTGCCGTACAGCGCGGGGATGGCCTGGGCAATCTCGGTGACGGTGGCCAGGCGGTCCTCGGCACGGGAGAGGAGCCAGTTCTCCCGGCGAACGGTGTTGTACTGCTGGCCGGTGGCAGCCAATACCCTGTGTCGGCGGCGCGGCGGTCGGGAAGGAACGACGGTCAACAGCCCGGCCGCCCGCCGAATCGCCCGGGCAGCCCTGCCGGCGATAGCCGCGGCGAACCGGCTGTACCCGTCTGCCTAACCGGGCGGTGCGACCGGCGCGGACGGCGGTGTTCTATTCCCGGATAATGGTCGACGGTGTCCGGTCCGGCTGTTCGGTTCGGGGTGTCCGGCTGCGGTGCTACCTGCGGAACGGGAGCGGGAACTCGACCAGCGGGATCGCACCCGGTGTGCCGGGCCGGGCCGGCCACCACATGTCGTCATAGCCGTCCCGATCGGCGATGGCGGGGTCGACGGGTTCCCGGCGCCACCAGTGCCGGATCGGCCGGGTCAGCCCGCCGTCCTGCTCGTCGGACCACAGCGGCCAGGCCACCCGCGCGGCGAGTAGCGGGTCGTGGGTGAACAGCACGATCACCGCGGGCTCCTCGCCCACGATCAGCTCCGCGACCGGCAGCCGCCGCGCCGGGTAGACCCCGCCCGGATAGGAGATGTACTCCCACTCCGACTCCGGACGTAGCTCCGGCCCGGCGCCCCGGACCGGGCGGGCCGGCGCGGCGCGCCCGCTCCGCCGCCGATCCCGCCGCTCAGGGCTCCGCCGGGGGGGACCGCTCCGCCAGCCCAACAGGGTCACGCCTTGTCCTTGTGCGCGGCGGTCCGGAGCGTCGAACCCACCGCCCGCTTCGGGCCGGCGTCATCGCCGCCACCGTCGACGCGCGCGATGAAGACCGTGACATCCTCGACCGGATGGTCGATCCCGGCCCAGCACAGACCCACCCTCGACCACGGCATCGGTGGCGTGTGTTCAGGGTAAGCAGCGGCCGCACCCGCTGTGCGCCAGCCTCGCGCAACTCGCACCCGGCGCAGGAAACCTGGGTCCTGCCCGCACTGGGCGACCGCACGCACTGCCGGCCCCGGCTCAACATCGCGCCGCGGCCACCACTGCGTCAGACCCGCAGGTGGGTTCAGCGGCAGATGGCAACGGCAACGATCAACCACGGCAGAGCCTCCCGATCGGCACCGGGTGAGTGGCCGCTGTCCGAGCGGCGTCGGTGGGCACGGCACTGCCGGGCGATCGGTGCCGACCTGGCCACCGCCTTCGGGACCCGGTCGACGCAGCACCATCGGGGGAGTCTCTGGCAGTTCTTGATTGCGGAATGGCGTTGTCCACCTGCTCAGTAGGTCAGGCGACATCTCCGAACGGCCATTCCTGATGCAGGCCTGAATACTGTGGGTGATCCGGTGAATGGCCGTGGAGCCGGCCAGTAGAGTGCGGCGCTCCGACAATGACAGGGGGATGTGGCGTGGATGAACGGCTGAGTGTGATCGCCGCCGTGCTCGGCTCTCCGCAGGGGTGTGCCGCTGTCGCGGGCGGTGACAGCGGGACGGTCGTTCTGCTGGCGCGCCGCGCGCTCGGCTGGACCCAGCAGGAGCTGGCGGCCCGATCGGGGTACTCACAGCCCACGATCTCGCGGCTGGAGCGCGGCCGCACCAGGGCGACGCGGGACACCGTGATCCTGGTCGACCTCGCGCAGACCCTGGACCTCCCGGTGTCGACGTTCGGGCTGGCCACCGTTCTCGGGGGCGAGCCGCGTACCCTCGATAAGGTGCGCCGACGTGATTTTATCAACGGCGCGGTCACACTGACCGTGGCCGCGCTGTTGCCGCAGGCCATCACGACCGCCACCGGACGAATCGGTGCCACCGAGGTAGCCCAGTGCTGGACAAGCCTGCACCGCCTGGATGAACTGGACAACCACGAGGGCGGCGGTGGGGTGTACCAGCTTGCCGCAGAGATGGCGGTTCAGCTGCAGAATGCGCTCCGCCGGACCAGCTACTCCCCGGCTGTCGGACGCGAGCTCGAGGCCGTCACCGCGACGGCCATGGAACACGCCGGGTGGACCGCCTACGACGCCGGGTGGGAGGAGCAGGCACGGCACTGGTGGCTGGAGGCGTGCCACCTCGGCGAGCTCGCCGGCATCCGCGACGCCCGGGTTACGGCGCTCGGGTCGATGTCGTTGGAAGCGGGTCGGGATCCGGCCCGCAGCCGGGAGACCGTCGCGCTGGCCGAGGCCACCAGGGCCGCGGC
>JBOHEO010000081.1:0-21966 GCA_050701055.1 Pseudonocardia sp.
CGTTCGCCCCACCAGCACCCCGGCGCTACGCCTGGATCACGGCGCCCATCCGGCCTTTCTCGCGCGAATCCGCTACACTTCGTGACCATCCGGGGCCAAATCACCACTACGAGTTCGCCTGAGGCTTGCCCCGAACCAAGCTGCGCGAAGATCCGCGGATCGCCCGACCGAGTACTCGGAAGCGGTCCCCTGAGGCCCTCATCCGCCCGAACGGCTCGGCCTGAAGGTTCAACATGCTCGGGCGCGAAGTAGATCGGGCAGCAGGGCGATCTTCCCGTCGCGCATCCGGTAGATCTGCCCGCCCACCCCAACGGGCTACGACGAGCTCACAGCCAGTCGATCCCTACCTGCGCCGATCGCTCACCAAGCTGGCGGCTGAGGGCCGAAGCATCAGCCCCGTGGCCCGGTGGTCGTCCGGACACCAGCCTCGAAGCGCCTACCCTCGGTTCCATGGTCGCCCCGGCCGCAGCGCACGCACCCCCCACCCTGGTGCAACGCCGGCCCGCGTCGGCGTTGCTGCCCTACGTCTCCGCATACACCGGCTACCGGATGGACGCGGGCCCACCCAGCACCCACCAGGGCGTCCCCGGCGCGCACCTGACCTTCCTGCTCTGCCTCGACGGCGCAGTCGAACTGCTGCGGCTGCCCGACCCGGCCCGCTCCCCCGCCACCTTCGTCGCGATGGTCGGCGGCCTGCACGACCGGCCCGCCGTGATCGCACAGGGGGCCCGCAGACCGGCCTGCAGCTGCGGCTCACCTGGCGCGGGGCCCGCGCGCTGCTGGGACTTCCCGCCGGGGAGCTCGCCGCCGACGTCGTCGACCTGACCGCACTCCTCGGGCCGCGGGTGGCCACGGTCCTCGACCAGCTGACAACCACCCCGACCTGGGACGAGCGCTTCGCATTGCTCGATCGTGTGCTGGGCAGGCTCGCCGCGACCGGCCCCGGCGAGCGCGGCGTGCAACCGGAGGTGGGCTACGCGTGGGACCGCCTTGAGGAATCCGGTGGGACGCTGCACATCGCCGACCTGGCGCGGGAGGTCGGCTGGAGCCGCCGCCACCTCGCCGAGAAGTTCAGCCGCGAGATCGGCCTGGCCCCGAAGTCCGCAGCCCGCCTGATCCGCTTCGAGCAGGCCTGCGACCGCCTGCGCCACCCCGACCTTCCACACGTACTCGATGTACGCCCGCGGCGCCGAGTCGCTCGGTGACTCCTGCTACCTCCTCCTCGATCTGACCGCACTCGGCCGCCAGGCAGCCGGCCTCGCGGAACGCAACAGGGCGATGACGGCTCATCTCGCGGTGGCCAGGGACAGCGCGAACCGATCCCGCGGATCGGTCCACACCCGGGTCTGCTCGAACCCGGTCGACTGCAGCATCGCCCGTACCTGCTCGGGCCGGAACTTCGTCGAGATCTCCGTGCAGATCTCCTCGCCCGCCGCGAACTCGACGGCGAGCCCCAGGGCGGTGACCTTGACGGTCATCGCCCGCTCGGCCCGCAGCCGCATCTCGATCCACCCGTTCTCCGCGTCCCACACCGCGCGATGCGCGAACGCCGCCACGTCGAAGTCCGCGCCAAGTTCGCGGTTGAGCACCCTCAGCACGTTACGGTTGAACTCCGCGGTGACCTCGGCCGCGTCGTCGTAGGCACGCACCATCACATCCGCATCGGTGACCAGGCCGGTGCCCAGCAGCAGCTGCTCCCCCGGCTCCAGCACCGACCGCAGCTGGGTCAGGAACTCCTCGCGCTCGGCGGACACCAGGTTTCCGATGGTGCCACCGAGGAACGCAACCATCCGGCGCCGGCCGCGGGGCAGCCGGTCCAGGTGGCGGGTGAAGTCGCCTACCACGCCGTGCAGGGTCAGCTCGGGGTAGTCCGGCGCAAGGGCGTCCATCGCGAGGCGCAACGCCGACTCGCTGACGTCCTGGGGGACATAACAGCGCAGGGTGCCGGCGGAGGTGAACGCGTCGAGCAGCAGGCGGGTCTTCGTCGACGAACCCGACCCGAGCTCGACGAGAGTGTCGGCCCCGGACGTGACCGCGATCTCGGCCACGTTCTGCCGCAGCAGCGCCCGCTCGGTGCGAAACGGGTAATACTCGGGCAGCTCGGTGATCCGCTCGTAGAGCTCGCTGCCCAGGGAGTCGTAGAACCACTTGGGGGGCAGCCGTTTGGGTACGGCCGTCAGACCGGCGCGGACGTCGGCACGCAGTGCGGCATCGGCGTCGGCGTCGGTGAGGTGGACGTCGAGTTGGGCGGTGGTGCTCATCGGACTCCTTGCGGATCGGCGGGCACTGGAGGCGCGAGCTCTTCGAAATGCCGGTGGCCCGGGTGGGCCACCACCAGGTGTCGGTCGGGCACCGCGATCCATCCAGGGAGCGGATCGATCGGTTCGGACGTGACGAGTACCGAAGGATCGCTTGCCGGTCCGAGCACCGCGTCCGGCGTGATACGCACGGACAGCGCGTGATCCCAGGCCGTGGCCCAGATGCCGATGCCGTCGGTGAGCAGCAGGTTCAGCCGCGACCCGGGTGCGGCCCGATCGACGGCCGTGACCACGGCGCGCAGCACATTGGCCGGGGCGCCACCGGCCCGCAACCGGTGCCGGACCAGCGCCCAGAGCAGCGCGGCGTCGGTCGGGGCGTCGAGGGTGAGCAGATCGGTGACCGGCAGGGCACCGGCGAGGGCGGCCATCGAGCCGGGCCAGCCGCGGACCAGCCCGTTGTGGCTGAACAGCCACCGGCCCTCGCCGAACGGGGCCGCGGCCGCGGCGGTCACCGGCATCCCGACCGTCGCCGAGCGGACCGCGGCGAGCATCGCGGCGCTGGTGGTGGCTCCGGCAAGGGCCGTGAACGCGACGTCGGACCAGATCGGCCGCTCGGACCGGTAGCGCACAGGCCCACCACCCCCACCCGGATACCAGCCCACACCGAAGCCGTCGGCGTTCATCGCGCCCCCGCCGCGCATGTCCACCGGCGCATACGCCTGGCGCAGCAGCCCGTGCGGGGGGTCGAGCAGCAGTCCCGCGAGCGTTGTCGGCGGTCCGAGATAGGCCAGATGTCGGCACACGCTGCTTAACGCCGGTCCGCAGGCTCGGCCGCCGAGGCGTCGCGCGCGCAGCGGAAACCGGCGAAGATCTGCCGGCGGATCGGATGGTCCCAGTTGCGGAACGTCGAACGAATCGCCGCCGGGTCGGTGCCGAAGGAGCCGCCCCGCAGCACCCGGTAGTCGCCGCCGAAGAAGACCTGCGAGTACTCGGGATAAGGAAACACCTCGAATCCCGGATACGGGTACCAGCCTGAGCTCGTCCATTCCCAGACGTCGCCGATGAGCTGGTGCACCCCGAGCGCGGACGCCCCTCGCGGGTAGGCGCCGACCGGCGCGGGTTGCAGGTGGCGCTGGCCGAGGTTGGCGTGCTCGGGTGTGGGGTCCTCGTCGCCCCAGGGGTAGCGCCGGGACCGTCCGCTCACCGGGTCGAACCGGGCGACCTTCTCCCATTCCGCCTCGCTGGGCAGCCGCTTGCCCGCCCACGTCGCGTAGGCGGCGGCCTCGTGGAAGCACACGTGCACCACGGGTTCGGCGGCCGGGACACGTTCGAGCACGCCGAACCGGTGCCGCCACCACGCCCCGCCGGCGTCACGCTCCCAGAACTGCGGTGCCACCAGACCGGCCTCGACCCGGTGCGCCCACCCGACATCGCTCCACCAGCGCCGGTCGTCGTAGCCGCCTGCCTCGATGAACTCGGTGAAGGCGGCATTGCTCACCGGTGCGGTGTCGATCCAGAACGCCGGCAGGTCGACGGGGTGCGCGGGACGCTCGTTGTCCAGTGCCCACGGCTCGGTGGACGTGCCCTGGATGAACGGCCCGGCCGCGACGAGCACCTCCCGATGAGGAAGGGCGACGGTGGCGGGCTGTAACTGCCTATCCGCGGCGGGCGGGGCCTCAGCGTGCAGCACCGGCGCCCCGGTGCGCAGCTGGTGGGTGGCGAGCATCGTCTCGTCGTGCTGCTGCTCGTGTTGAACGATCATGCCGAAGGCGAATCCCTGGTCGAGGAGCCGGCGCCCACGCAGCGGGCTGCGGTCCAGCGCGTCGAGCGCCTTGTCCCGGACCTGCGCGACATAGGCGCGGGTTTCCCCGGGAGTGAGCAGCGGCAGCTCCACCCGGCTGGCCCGGGAGTGCTGGAACGCGTCGTAGAGCCCGTCGATCTCCGGGCGCAGCGGCTCGCGGCCGCCGACGTCGCGGACGAGCCACAGCTCCTCCTGGCTGCCAATGTGCGCAAGATCCCAGACCAGCGGTGACATCAGCGGCGAGTGCTGGGCGATGAGGTCGGCCTCGTCGACGACCTCGGTGAGTGCGGTGCTGCGCGCCCGGGAGGCGGCGAGCAGCCCGGCGACGCGGGTGCGCAGGGCCTCGACGTCCAGGACGGCATCCAGTTCGGGCGGGGTGACGCTCATGCCGGCAGCTCCTCCATGATTTCCGGGGCGTCGATCTGCGCGGCGCCCTCGCCCGGCACCGGGTCGTCAGCCGGGCAGCGCCCGTTCAGCACGTACCGATCGGTCATCTCGGCCAGCTCGGCGATGACCCACGCCGGGGCCCCGATGGCCGGCAGCCGGGCCGCGGCCAGCTCGAACACGATGGCGGCGGAGCGGGCGAGCACCCGGTCGGCGAGGCCGTGCCGGGCGCCGGACACCCACCTGCCCTGGGCGGGCTCGCAGGCGTCCAGGACGCGGTCGGTGACCGATGGATCGGACAGCAGCGCCACCAGCACCGCCGTCGGCAGCGCCCACCGCCGCCCCGCCTGGGCGTCGACGTAGCGCACCTCGAGGTACCCGTGCGGCCGGACCGGTGGGAACAGCGTCGACACGTGGTAGTCCAGGTCGGCGGTGGTGGGCGGGACGGGCAGCGCGCCGGCCACCCAGTCGGCGAAGGTGACCTTCTCCGGCACCTCCCAGGCGCCCTCCCGGCGCACGCACAGCAGTGGCGTCCGCAGCACTCGACGGGCCCACGCCGCGGCCGGGTCGAGCAGGTCCGAGGCCGGCGGCGGCGCGGTGCGGGCCGGATCCAGGATCAGCCAGCACGCCATCCTGGAGGACTTCCAGCCGGTCCGCCGCCCGTGCAGCACCGGCGAGTTGGCGAACGCCGCCAGCAGCACCGGACCGACGGCGTGCAGCGCCGCCCACCGCCGCGCCACCGCCGCGCCCTCGCCGGCGTCGAGACAGACCTGCACGGCGGCGGTGGAACACATGCCGCTGCGCCCGTGCGGGCCGATCCGGTCGAATGACTGCTCCATCGCGCGGTACCGGGGCCCGTCGAGCAGCCGGGACGGCGGGCGAACGGGATCCGCGGCACGGGGCTGGGGACGCAGGCCGCAAGCGGCGAGCAGGGCGTGCAACGCGTCGGCGTCACTGCGCACAGCCCGGATGAGGTCACCGAGATCGGCGAGCGGCGGGCTGGCGAGCTCGACCTGGCCACCCGGTTCGACGGTGACGCTGGAGCCTGCGGGAAGCGGCAGGGCGGGGGAACGGGGATCGAGGGTGGTGGGGGTGTGTGGGCCGAGAGCCGCGGTCAGAACGGCGACATCGACGGGGGCTCTGGGGGCCGCAGGCCGGTGGAGCAACCATTCGAGCTCGACACCGACCAGGCGCGGAGGCCCGTGCTTGAAACACACCGACGCCACGTACGCCTCGGCGTCCGCGCAGCTCCGCAGCACCGCGGGGGTAGGCCCGACCGCCGCCCGTTCGATCACCGCCGTGTTCTCGACACCCAGCATCGCACGCACGTCCTGGGTCACGTTGGAGAACGGTACCCGCGCGTGCGGTGAATTGCAGGATTCTTCAGCAGCCGTGGGGGGAAGATACGCGAACCGTCACCACTGTTCAGCGCCGTCACCGGAGGTGGACTCGCATGAGTGTGTTCCGCACCAAGTCCGTCGAGCAGTCGATCCGGGACACCGAGGAACCCGAGCATCAGCTCAAGAAGGAGCTCTCGGCCCTCGACCTCACCGTCTTCGGCATCGGGGTGATCATCGGCACCGGCATCTTCGTGCTGACCGGGGTGGCGGCCAACGGCACGGCGGGCCCGGCGGTGGCCCTGTCCTTCGTCGTTGCCGCCATCGCATGCGGGCTGGCCGCGCTCTGCTACGCGGAGCTGGCGTCCACGGTGCCCGTGGCGGGCAGCGCGTACACCTTCTCCTACGCCACGCTCGGCGAGCTGGTGGCGTGGATCATCGGTTGGGACCTGGCGCTGGAGTTCGTCCTCGCCGCGGCCGTAGTTGCCGTCGGCTGGTCGCAGTACTTCGCGACATTGCTGGAGACGCTCGGGGTGCAACTGCCCCCCGCGATCGTCGGCGTCGACGCGGGCGCGTTCAACCTGCCGGCGTCCCTCATCGTGCTGGTGCTCACGGCCATCCTGGTGATCGGGATCAAAGTCTCCGCGCGGTTCAACGCGATCGTGGTGGCGATCAAGGTCGCGGTCGTGCTGTTCGTGATCGCGGCCGGACTGTTCTACGTCAAGGGGGCCAACTACAGCCCCTTCGTTCCGCCCGCGCAGCCGGCTGAGGCGGCGACGGGCGGGGAGCGGACCCTCGTGGAGGCGTTCTTCGGCCAGGCCCCGGCCAACTTCGGGTTCAGCGGGGTCTTCGCGGCCGCGGCCCTGGTCTTCTTCGCCTACATCGGTTTCGACATCGTCGCGACCACGGCCGAGGAGACGCGCAACCCCCAGCGCGACATCCCCCGCGGCATCCTCGGCTCGCTCGCGATCTGCGCCACGCTCTACGTCGCGGTCTCGCTGGTCGTGGTCGGCATGCAGAACTACACCGAGCTGGACACCGAGGCGCCGCTGGCGTCGGCTTTCCAGGCCGTGGGCCGCCCGATCTTCGCCGACGTCATCACCCTCGGCGTGCTCGCCGGGCTCACCACGGTGATGATGATCCTCATGCTGGGCCAGAGCCGGGTCGCGTTCGCGATGAGCCGCGACGGCCTGCTCCCCCGCGGGTTGTCGAAGGTGCACCCGCGTTACGGCACCCCGTACCGGATCACGATCATCATCGGCGTGGTGGTGGCCGTCCTGGCCGGGTTCATCCCGCTGGAGGCGCTCGCCGAACTGGTCAACATCGGCACGCTGTTCGCGTTCGTGCTCGTCTCGATCGCTGTGGTCGTGCTCCGGCACACCCAGCCCAATCTGCCGCGCTCCTTCCGGACCCCGCTGGTGCCGCTGGTGCCGATCCTCGCGGTGCTGGCGTGCGTCACCCTGATGCTGTTCCTGAGCGTGAACACCTGGCTGCGGTTCCTGGGTTGGCTGGTGATCGGGTTCGTCGTGTACTTCGGCTACAGCCGCCGGCACAGCCGCCTCGCCGGGACGCCTTCTCAAGCCGTACGTCCGTCCGGCTGAGGGTTACCCTCATTCACGTGCCCCGCGTCAGCATCGACCAGCTCACCGCCCGGCGCCAGGAGATCCTCGACGGCGCACGCACCTGCTTCGCCCGCCACGGTTACGAGGGCGCCACGGTACGGCGCCTCGAGCAGACCACGGGCCTGTCCCGGGGCGCGATCTTCCACTACTTCCGGGACAAGGACGCGCTGTTCCTGGCGCTCGCCGAGCAGGACGCCCGGCGGATGGCCGACATCGTCGCCGAGCACGGCCTGGTCCAGGTGATGCGCGAGCTCCTGGCCGGCCAGAACGGGCCCGACGACCGCAGCTGGCTGGGCACCCGGCTGGAGGTGTCCCGGCGGCTGCGCACCGACCCGGACTTCCGCGGGCGCTGGCAGGCGCATTCGGCCGCACTCACCGCCGCCACCCGGGAGCGGCTGGAGCGGCAGGCTGCAGCCGGCGTGCTCCGCGACGACGTACCCGTCGCGGTGCTGGCCCGCTACCTGGAGCTCGTGCTGGAAGGGCTGGTCTCGCACCTGGCGATGGGATTGCCGGCCGACGACTTCGACGCCGTGCTCGACGTGGTGGAGGGTGCGGTCCGACGCTGACCGGGCGCGGCCGGTCAGGCCGGTTTGGTACGCCAGAAGCGGACAGGGGCGGTGCCCGCGCCAGCTGACTCGACAACCCCACGGTCAACTTCGGAGCACGCCGTACTGTGGCCGTGTTCACCACGCAGAGGGCTGCCGAAAGGGGACCACCGATGTCCATCGACCCGAGCACAACCGCCGTCGTGCTGATCGAGTACCAGAACGACTTCACCTCCGACGGGGGCGTGCTGCACCCGGCCGTCACGGAGGTCATGGACAAGACCGACATGCTCGCCAACACCAAGCGGGTGGTCACGAAGGCCAGGGCCGCGGGCGCGACCGTGATGCACGCGCCGATCACCTTCGCCGCGGGCTACCACGAGCTCAGCGCACACCCCTACGGCATTCTCAAGGGCGTCGTCGCCGGAAACGCCTTCGTGAAGGACACCTGGGGCGCGGCCATCGTCGACGATCTCACCCCCGCGGCGGGCGACATCGTCATCGAAGGCAAGCGGGGCCTCGACACGTTCGCCAGCACCAACCTCGACTTCATCCTGCGCAGCAAGGGCATCACCACGATCGTCCTCGGCGGCTTCCTCACCAACTGCTGCGTCGAGTCGACGATGCGCAGCGGTTACGAGAACGGCTACCAGGTAATCACCCTGAGCGACTGCGTCGCCGCGACCTCGATCGAGGAGCACGACAACGCGCTGGCTTACGACTACCCGATGTTCTCCCAGCCGATGACCTCGACCGAGTTCATCGAGGCCGTGGGCTGACCGTCACCGACCGCAGGACCACGATCCCTGCGACCTCAGCCGACGAGGTGCTCCTCGCGGTGGCGGGCAGTGCAGCCGGCGATGCCGCATGCCACCATGTCCGGCTCCGGCGGTTCCTCGGCGAACTGCGTGCGGTGCAGCACCGCGTACCGGCCGCCGGCGGCGAGCAACTCGTCGTGCATACCGCGCTCCACGATCCGTCCGTGCTCGACCACCGCGATCTCGTCGGCGGCCCGGATCGTGGACAGCCGGTGCGCGATGACGATCGCCGTGCGGCCATCGAGGGCCTCTGCCAACGCCGCCTGCACCGCGGCCTCGGACTCCGAGTCAAGGTGCGCGGTGGCCTCGTCCAGGATCACCACCCGCGGCTTCGCCAGCAACAGCCGCGCGATCGTCAGCCGCTGGCGCTCCCCGCCGGAGAGCCGGTAGCCGCGCTCGCCGACGACGGTGTCGAGGCCATCGGGTAATGCGTCGAGCACGTCGCCGAGCCGGGCGCGGCGCAACGCGTCGACGATCTCCGCGTCCGAGGCCTGCGGGGCGCCGTAGCGCAGGTTGGCGCGGATCGTGTCGTGGAACAGGTGCCCGTCCTGGGTCACCACGCCGACGGCGTCGCGGATGGTGGTGAAGGACAGGTCGCGGACGTCGATGCCCGACAGTTCGACCGCACCACCGTCCACGTCGTAGAGCCGCGGGACCAGAGCGGCAACCGTGGACTTCCCGGCCCCCGACGACCCGACCAGCGCGAGCAGTTGCCCGCCCCCGACCTCCAGGTCGACGCCGTGCAGCACCTCCTCGCTTAGCCGATTGTCGAGCACGGCTACATCCTCGAGCGAGGCGAGCGAGACCTGCTCCGCGCTCGGGTACCCGAACCGGACCTCCCGCAGCGCCACCGTCACCGGACCGGCGGGGAGCTCGCGGGCGTCGGGCTTCTCGGTGATCATCGGCTTGAGGTCGAGCACCTCGAAGACCCGCTCGAACGACACCAGTGCGCTCATCACGTCGACCCGCGCGTTGGCCAGCGCCGTCATTGGCGTGTAGAGCCGGGTGAGCAGCAGCGCGAGGGTGACGACGGTGCCGGGCGCGATCTGGCCGGTCACCGCGAGGTAGCCACCGAGGCCGTAGACCAGGGCCTGGGCCAGCGCGGAGACCAGCGACAGCGCCGTGACGAACACCCGCGAGACCATCGCGGTGCGCACCCCGATGTCGCGGACGCGCTGCGCCCGCTCCCCGAAGTCGGCGGCCTCCTCGTCGGGGCGGCCGAAGAG
This sequence comes from Pseudonocardia sp., assembly GCA_050701055.1. Classification (GTDB taxonomy): domain Bacteria; phylum Actinomycetota; class Actinomycetes; order Mycobacteriales; family Pseudonocardiaceae; genus Pseudonocardia. Next base: position 9,992 of record JBOHEO010000081.1, read on the forward strand.
CTTCACCAGGGTGGCGCCGGGGGCGGAGAACCGCTCGGTCATCTGGGAGCTCATGCCGGCGTTGAGATCGGCGGACTCGCGACGCAAGTCAGCGATGGTACGGCCCATCCGGCGTGCGGGCAGCACGAAGATCGGGAGCAGCAGCAGCGCGAGCAACGTGACCTGCCAGGCCAGCGTGATCATCACGACCAGGGCGAGAGCGAGCTGGATGATGTTGGACAGGACGCTGGCGAGGGTCGAGGTGATCGCCGATTGGGCGCCGATGACGTCGTTGTTGAGCCTGCTGACCAGCGCCCCGGTGCGGGTGCGGGTGAAGAACGCCACCGGCATCCGCTGCACGTGCTCGTACACGGCACGGCGCAGGTCGACGATCAGACCCTCACCGATGCGCGTGGAGAACCAGCGCGAGACGAGGCCGACGATCGCCTCCATGATCGCGAGCCCGGCGATTCCGGCCGCGAGGGCGATCACGACGGCCGCCGTGGCGTCGACGTCTCCCCCTGCCACGATCTCGTTGACGACCCGGCCCGCAAGCAGTGGCGTGCCCATCCCGATCCCGGCCGAGACCACGGTCAGCAGCAGAAAGGCCGTCAACCAGCTCCGATACGGTCGCGCGAACGCCCAGATGCGCCCGATGGTGCCTTTCTTGACCGCCGTCGGCGCGTCCACCCCGCGGGCGACTCCGCGCATCATCCCCCAGGCCCGATCCATCGGCGGCCTCCTCACTTGCACCGTTGCCTACGCTCACGACATCGCCCTCGGGACAGTCCCGCCCGAACTCGTCAATCACGGGGCAGCGGTGGCTAGTCGATCTTGCGACACGACCTTCTGCCCGTGATCGACGCGATGGAGGGGCACGGTCGCTTTCGGAGCGGCCCGCGACGATCCGGCAGACATCGACAGCTCGTCGCGGGCGACAGCGAACTCCGCGAGCGCGTCCCGGGACACGGCGACGTGCCGAGTTGGCCACGCTCTATCGCGCGGTCGGAGCAGGCTGCGCGAAGAGCGCGACCGCACCCCGGACGTCGGTGGCCGAGCACGGCGGAGCCGATGGCCCAGCCCGCCGCCGCCCGGGTCACGAGGCGCCGGCCGCGACCTACTTCTTCTTCGCCCTCGTTGCGCCACCACGTCCGCGCAACGTCACACCTGTCTCGCTGAGTACCCGATGCACGAAGCCGTAGGAGCGACCGGTCTGTTCGGCCAGGGCACGGATACTCGCGCCCTTCTCGTACTTCTTGCGCAGGTCGGTGGCGAGCTTGTCGCGCTGGGGCCCGGTGATCCGGGCACCCTTCTTCAGGTCGGCCATGACGACCCAACCTCCCTTGGGACCATCGCGGAGATACCGCGAAACCGGAGCCATTCGGCACCTCGGTGCAGCAATGATCGTCTACTCCGGTAGCAGAGACCAGGAGATCCACACAATGATCGGTGAACGGTTCCGCCAAATGGATCACGCGTATGGGTGATCATTGCACGCAGCGTCGGCGAGACTGCCCCCGATCGTGAGCGGTCACCGAGCTGCGCCTACCGGTCAGGCGAGTTGCACCAGGTCGAGGTAATCGGGAGACCAGTGATCCTCGGTGCCATCGGGCAGCACGATGACCCTGTCCGGGTGCAGGGCCGCCACCGCACCCGGGTCGTGGGTCACCAGCACGACCGCCCCCGTGAACCGGCTCAGGGCGTCGAGAACCTGTGCTCGGCTGGCCGGATCCAGGTTGTTCGTCGGCTCGTCGAGCAACAGCACGTTGGCGGCACTGGACACCAGTCCGGCCAGTGCGAGGCGGGTCTTCTCCCCACCGGACAGCGTGCCCGCGGCCTGGTCGAGCTGCTCGCCGGAGAACATGAACGACCCGAGGAGGGTGCGCAGTTGCTGCTCGGGGGCGTCCGGCGAGGCGTGCCGGACGTTGGCCCACACGCTCGCGTCGAGATCGAGGGTGTCGTGCTCCTGGGCGTAGTAGCCGATCCGCAGCCCATGGCCGGGGTGCACCGCACCGGCGTCGGCGACCTCCGTGCCGGCCAGCAGGCGCAGAAGTGTGGTCTTCCCCGCGCCGTTGAGCCCGAGCACGACGACCTTGGCCCCGCGGTCCACCGCCAGGTCCACCCCGGTGAACACCTCGAGCGACCCGAACGCCTTGGACAGCCCCTCAGCGGTGAGCGGGGTGCGCCCGCACGGGGCTGGGTCGGGGAATCGGATCCTGGCGGTACGGTCGGCCTTGCGTTCGGGTTCGAGGCCGGCGAGCAGCTCGTCGGCGCGGCGGGCCATGTTCTTGGCCGCGACGGCCTTGGTCGCCTTGGCGCCCATCTTCAGCGCCTGGGTGTGCAGCACCGACGCCTTCTTCTCGGCGTTGGCGCGCTCGCGGCGGCGGCGCTTCTCGTCGGTGGCCCGCGCCTCCTGGTAGCGGCGCCAGTTCATGTTGTAGACGTCGGCCTCGCTGCGGGTGGCGTCGAGGAACCACACTTTGTTGATCACCGCGGCCAGCAGGTCGGTGTCGTGGCTGATCACGACCAGGCCACCCCCGTGGGCGGACAGGAACGACCGCAGCCAGGTGACCGAGTCGGCGTCGAGGTGGTTGGTGGGCTCGTCGAGCAGGAGCGTGGTGGCACTCGGCGCTCCCCCGCCCCCCGCAGCGCCGTTGTCGGAGGCCGCGAACAGGATGCGGGCCAGCTCCACGCGGCGACGCTGCCCGCCGGAGAGCGTGGCCATCTCCTGGGTCAGCACGCGGTCGGCCAGACCCAGATGGGCACAGATCCGGGCCGCCTCGCTCTCCGCGGCGTACCCACCGAGCGCGGAGAACCGTTCCTCGATGCGCCCGTACTCGCGCACCGCCTTCTCGTTCTCGGCTCCGTCGACGAGCTCGGCCATGGCTGTCTGCGCCTTTTCCATCTCCCGCAGCATCTCGTCGAGCCCGCGGGCGGAGAGCACCCGGTCCTTCGCCGAGACCCGCAGGTCGCCCTCGCGTGGATCCTGCGGCAGGTAGCCGACGGGGCTGTTGGCGAAGACCGTGCCGCCGTAGGGCTCACCCTCGCCGGCGAGCACCCGCATGGAGGTGGTCTTGCCCGCGCCGTTGCGCCCGACCAGGCCGATCCGGTCGCCGGGCTGCACCCGCAGGGTGGCCCCGGACAGCAGGATCCGGGATCCGGCACGAAGCTCCAGGTCGGTGGCGGTGATCACGAGATGGCTCCAGAGGGTGCGGGGTCGGGGGCAGGAAGGCAGGCCGCGGCGGCCGCTACCCGGTCCGGATCACGACCCCAGGCTACCGGCCGGGGCCAACCGATTACCGACGTAGGGTCCTGACCATGACCGATCTCACGGAGGGCGAGCCCCCGAGCCCGACCATCGGAACGGAGGGCAAGCTCCCGAGCCCGACCAGCCGCTCCGATCTCACCGGCCGCGTCGCCCTCGTCACCGGGGCCAGCCGCGGCATCGGCTACGCGATCGCCGCCGAGCTCCTCACCCGGGGCGCCTCGGTGACGATCACCGCCCGCAAGCCCGACGAGCTCGCCGCCTCGGCGGAGAAGCTCGCGGCGGAAGCGGCCGGTGGCGACGGCACCCGCGTGCTGGCCGTCGCCGGTAACGCGGGTAGCGCCGATGCCCGCGACGATGCGGTAGCGCGCACCGTCGAGCGGTTCGGCAGCCTCGGGATCCTGGTCAACAACACCGGGATCAACCCGCAGTACGGCTCCCTCATGGAGGCCGATCTCGACGCCGTCCGGAAGATCTTCGACATCAACGTGGTGGCCGCGCTGGGCTATCTCCAGCTCGCCCACAAAGCCTGGATGGGCGAGCACGGCGGCGCGGTGGTCAACCTCGCCTCGGTGGCCGGGCTGCGCTCGTCGGGCGTGATCGCCGCCTACGGGGCGTCGAAGGCCGCCCTGATCCGGCTGACCGAGGAGCTGGCCTGGCAGCTCGCCCCGAAGATCCGGGTCAACGCCGTGGCGCCCGCGGTGGTGAAGACGCGGTTCGCGACGGCGCTGTACTCCCATGACGAGGAGGGCGTGGCCGCGGCGTACCCGATGAAGCGGTTGGGCGTGCCTCAGGACGTGGCGTCGCTGGTCGGGTTCCTGGTGTCCGACGCGGCTAGCTGGATCACCGGGGAGACCGTGCGGATCGACGGCGGGATGCTGGCGACCGGATCCCTGGGCTGAACAGCGACGGACGAGCGCGCTGCCGCCCTGCTCCCCGATCGCGGTGCGTGCCCGGCGATCCTTGGAATTCGGCGCCCCGATGAACGCGCCCGCCGGCGATCACGGCCCGGAGTCTGCGCCGCACACCACCACCTCGACCGCGCGGGCCCGCCGAGCCGCCTCGTCGAGCACCGCACGCCGCGGCTCGGGAACGTCCAGCATCCGCGGCTCGGCTCGGGCGAGCAGAGCGGTGAGCCGCCGGTCCGCCCGCAGCTCCTCCAGCGCCGGCGCGTCGCCGCCGAGCACCAGCGCGTCGAGGGAACCGGCCACCGGCAACAGCACCCGGGCCACCGTGTCCGCGGCGGCGTTCAGGGCCACCCGGACCTGCCCCGCACGCCGGCGCGCGAATCGCCCCGAGGACGAGCCGCCCTTCTTGTTGCGGCCGTGCACCTGCCGGGCCCCGGTCGACGACAGCTCCACCACCCCGCCCACCGCGATCCCGACGCTGAAGCCCCCCAGTCGAACCAGGATCAGCCCGGTCCGGCGCGGCACCGCGAGGTGGGCATGCAGGGCGCCCAGCTCGACTCCGTCGAACTCCCCCGCCGCTGCCGCAGGCAGTCCGCCGAAGGGCACCGTCACGGTGGCCGTCGCCCCATCGTCTGCCCGGACGAGCACCGCCGCCGAGGTGACACTGGTCGCGGCAATCCCACCGTGGCGCGCGCCGAAGCGCTCGAACCAGCCCGCCAGCCGCTCCGGCACCACCTCGACGGCCCGGCCGCCACCCGCGGCCTCCCGGACCCGGCTCATGACGTCCCCCAGTCCGGCACCCCGGCGCAAGATCCGGACCAACGCCCCGCACCCGGCTCGCATCTCCCGGCGATCACCAGCGGCCCGCGGACTCGACCATCCGAACACGGTAACGGTCCTGCTCCGGCACCCGCCATCCATCACGCGCCGAGATCTGCGCGCGCGTTTTCGGTACGCCCCGGCGATCGGCGCCCCTCCCGTGATCGGCGCCCCACCCGTGATCGGCATCCCACCCGTGATCGGCATCCGGAACGCTGCGCTGCGCGGGGTACGGGCTGCTGGTTCCGGAGTATGGATCATGCGGCATGGTGCAGCGCCGCCGAAGTTCTTCGGGTCAACATCACGCGTGGGCGTGTGGTACCGGGCGGTGGAGGGGTGCGGCGTGGGGCCGCCGCCCTCCGTGTTGCCGCAGGAATCCGACCCTCAGCGACCGTGGTTTCTGCTGTACCGCGGAGGGTGCTCGGCTGCTGGCCACCGTGATCTGTGAGTGTCGTTGCGGTCCGAAGCCCTCGCGATGACCGGCTCGAGCAGCTGCCGCATGCAGGCGTACTAGCTCGCGCTCGAAGACAGGTGAAGCCCACCTCGGCTGCGGTCCCGGAGGCCGCCTGCAGCAGGCTCGTCTTGCCGATCCCAGCAGAGGCTTCGACAAGGACAACCTGGCCGCGACCCCGTTGCGCCTCGCTCAAAGCGTGGCCAAGCCCGGTGAGTTCTCGCTCACGACCCAGAAAAAAGACGGTTCCGTTCCCCTGAGCCGCCGAAGTTCAGGGAGCTGGATCGGGGATCTCCCCGACGCCGAGGCGGGGGCCACCGGCCTACAGTCGCCTCAGTGGGTGACGAAGCCCGCAACGACGACAGGGAGCGCGCGCCGAGACGCGACGAACGCGCCGGACAGCTGACACTTCGACGAAGCAGGCAGACAAGATCCATTCAACGAGAGGAGCCACAATGACAGCGAAGGCAGAGGAAGCGAGGCCGATCCTTGTGCTCGACGGCACGGGCAAGACCGGCCGCCGGGTCGTCGAGCGGTTGACGGCGCGGGGCATCCCAACGCGCATCGGCGTGCCGTCCGGCCAGCCGCCGTTCGACTGGGAGGACCGATCGACCTGGCCGGCCGTGCTCGAAGGCGTTGAGGCGGCGTCCGTGACCTACTACCCGGACCTGGCGTTCCGGGGAGCGTCGGAGAAGGTGCGGGCATCCCACGACTTCAGTGACGACGCCCTGGCAGTAGCCGCCGCCAACCTCTTGCGGGCTGGCTCATGAGCTCCTGGAACCTGACCACCAGATCCTCTCAGTCGGACTCGGTCGCGAGGCGGGCCTCGGTAACGCTCTACGCCGCTCTCGTCACGATCGGACTCATGGCGGGCCTGTTCTACGCCTGGGACGTCTCGGTCATGCCCGGCATCGCGCGCCTTGACGACCGCACTTTCGTGGCCGCGATGCAGATCCTCATCGTGGCCATCGAGAACCCCGCATTCTACCTGGTCTCTGTCGGCGCCTTCGGGTTCACGGCAGCCGCCGCCCTCGTGCAACATCGGCGCGGACAGCGACTTGCTGCTCGGTGGATCATCGCGGCACTCGCCCTCTACGTTGTCGCGCTCCTCGTCACGATTGCGGTACACATGCCGCTCAACTATGCCCTGGTCGATGCGGGTGATCCCAGCCGGATAACCGATCTGGCTGCTACGCGCGACGACTTCGAGGTGCCGTGGCGGGTCGCTAACCTGGCCCGTACGGTGACCTGTGTCCTCGCGCTGGTCTGTCTTGGCCGGGCGATATCGCTGGGAGGCCGGGAACAGGGAGACCGACGATGACCCCGGACGAGTCCGATCGGCCGCGTCGGGGGGTGGTGGCCGTGGGGTACCGGCGACAGTCAGCCGGGGTCGGCTGGGCACGATCTCTACCGTCCTCGCCCTGCTGATCGCCATTTCGGTCACGTCCTTCGCGCTGCGGCTGGTCATCGACGTGCCGAACCTCGTTGCCGGAACCGTACCGGAGGACGCCTACGATCGAAGGTTCGTCGAGCATCCGTGGCTGGCGTACCTGCACATCGTTCCGGGCGTCGTCTACCTGCTCGGCGCGCCAGTACAGCTGTCCCGCCAGTTCCGCACCCGCCACTACGACGTGCACCGCCGACTGGGCCGTGTCCTGTTGACGTTCGCGCTGCTCAGTGGGGTCTTCGCGATCGCCTTCGGGCTGCCCTTCGCCTTCGGTGGGTCGGGAACGGCCGCGGCCACACTGGTGTGTGGTGGCTCCGGCGGACGCCGGCGCTCACCGGCTGACGCTCATGCGACTGGCGGTGCTGGCGGCCATGTCGGCCTGGTGGCCGGCTCGGCCGTCGGCGTCACGATGATCGTCCGGAGCGTGGTCGCGGCCGACGGCGCCGCCGAGGTAGTGCTCACCAGCGGCGGCGGGATCTCGCTGCGGCCGGCGCATCTGCTGGCGCTCTCGGGCGTGGTTGTCCTCCTGAGCCTGGCCCGAGTCTTGCGAAGGAGCCGCCTCACCGAGCGCCGCGCGGTTTCGGTACGCGCCGCCCACGTTGCACCGTGCGCGATGAGCACAGACCGCGCGCGAAGGCCACCGGGCGCGCACACGGTAGAACTGCACCTGTGGCCACCTCCATCGACGACGTGCTGGTCGTCGGCGGTGGCCCCGCCGGACGGGCGCTCGCCGCCGAGACCGGACGCCGCGGGTTGCGCACGACCCTGCTCGACCTGGCCCCCGACCGGGTGTGGCGGGCCACCTACGGGTCCTGGGTCGATGACTTACCGGCCACGTTCCCGACCGGACTCGTCGCCGCCCGGGCGCACGGCCGCGCGATCGCGCTGACCGATCGGCCCTTGAGCTGGGAGTACGCGGTCCTGGACGTGCCGGCGTTGCGCGCGCACCTCGACGCCGGCCTCGACGGTGCCGGCGTCCGGGTCCGGGCGGGCCGGGCGGTGGCCGCAGCCGGGACGGGGTCGGTGGAGCTGGCCGACGGGACCCACCTCCGCGCCCGGGTGGTGATCGACGCCGGCGGCCGGTGGCAGCCACTCCTGGTCGCCCCCCGGCGGCGCCGCCCGCCGGCCGAACAGACCGCGTTCGGCCTGGTCGTCGACGAGGACACCGCCGCACCGCTGGTCGGCCCCGGCGAGGCGCTGTTCATGGACTGGCGGCCCCACCACGGCGAGGACGGGTGGCCCACCTTCCTCTACGCGGTTCCGCTGGGCGACGGCGCGGTGCTGCTGGAGGAGACCTCGCTGGCCCGGCGGCCGGGTCTGCCGTTGCCGGTGTTGCAGCGCCGGCTCCTGGCCCGGCTCGCCCATCACGGCATCGAGCCGGACCCGTCCGCCACGATGGAAAGGGTGCACTTTCCGGTCGACCTGCCGCGCCACCGGGCTCGCGCCGCACTCGGGTTCGGAGCGGCCGCCCCGCTCGTCCACCCGGCCACCGGTTTCAGCATCGCCCCCTCATTGCGGCTGGCTCCGGTGGTGGCCGACGCGCTGGCCGCGCACCTGCCCGGCGAACCGGCAGCCGCCCGCGCGGCGGCCCGCGCGGTGGTGTGGTCCCCCGCGGCGCGAATCGTGCACGGCCTGCGCCGTCGCGGGCTGGAGTCGCTGCTGCGGATGCCGCCCGAGCAGGTGCCGGCGTTCTTCGAGGTGTTCTTCGCCCTTCCGGCCCGGCACCGCTGGGCGTACCTGGCCGGGCGCGATGACCTGCCCGGCATGGTCGAGGCGATGCACGCCCTGTTCCACCATGCCGGGTGGGGGCTGCGCGGGCGGCTCGTCGGGCCGGCTTTCCTGCCCCCGCTGCGCGAGAACGCGCCGGCGGCCAACCGGACCGAGTGATTCCCGGCGCCCCCCTCGACCGCCGTCGACCGGGCTGCGGCTGCTGCGCGCCGTCGAGACGTGCGATTGCCGGCCGCCGCCGCCGGGTAGTGCCCAGCCATGGCTATCGCGAGCATCAACCCGGCAACCGGTGAGCAGATCCGCACCTTCGACGCGCTGACCGTCGAGCAGGTGGACCAGAAGCTGCAACTCGCGGCCGACGCGTTCCGCGAGTACCGGACCACCACCTACGCGCACCGCGGCGAGTTGTTGCGCCGCGCCGCGGAGATCCTCGACGACGAGGCCGAGCAGCTCGCCCGGATCGCCGCACTGGAGATGGGCAAGACCCTGACCTCGGCGATCGCCGAGATGGGCAAGTGCGCGAAGGGCTGCCGGTACTACGCCGAGCACGCCGAGCAGATCCTCGCCGACGTGCCACACGAGGTGCCCGGCGCCCGGGTGTTCACCCGATACGAGCCGCTCGGCCCGGTGCTGGCGATCATGCCATGGAACTTTCCCTACTGGCAGGTCTTCCGCTTCGCCGCTCCCGCCCTGATGGCCGGCAACGTCGGCCTGCTCAAGCACGCCTCGAACGTGCCGCAGTGCGCGCTGGCGATCGAGGACGTGTTGCGCCGGGCCGGGTTCGCCGAGGGTGTGTTCCAGACGCTGCTCGTCGGCTCGTCAGCGATCGAGAGGATCATCTCCGACGACCGGGTACGCGCGGTGACCCTCACCGGCAGCGAACCCGCGGGCCGGCAGGTCGCCGCCACCGCCGGTAGTATGGTCAAGACCAGTGTGCTGGAGCTTGGCGGCAGCGACGCGTTCATCGTGATGCCCTCGGCCGACCTCGACGGCGCCGTGACCAGCGCGGTCACCTCTCGCACGCTCAACAACGGCCAGTCCTGCATCAACGCCAAACGGTTCATCGTGCACGAGCAGGTCGCCGACGAGTTCGAGCGGTGCCTGGTCGAGAAGCTGGAGGCCCTGCGCGTCGGCGACCCGATGGACTCCGACACCGACATGGGTCCGCTGGCCACCTCCGAGGGCCTCGCGACCATCAACCGGCAGGTGCAGGACAGTATCGCCGCCGGCGCGCGGTTGCTCACCGGCGGCAAGCCGCTCCCCGGCCCGGGCAACTACTATCCGCCGACCATGCTCACCGATATCCCGGAGGGGTCGCCCGCGCACCGCGAGGAGCTGTTCGGCCCGGTCGCGCTGCTGTGGCGGGCCCGCGACGTCGACGACGCGATCCGGATCGCCAACGACTCGACGTTCGGCCTCGGCGGCAGCGCCTGGACCCAGGACCCGGCCGAGCAGGGGCGGTTCGTGGACGAGGTGGAAACGGGGATGATGTACATCAACAAGTTCACCGAGTCGAGGCCCGAGGTCCCGTTCGGGGGTGCGAAGAACTCCGGGTATGGGCGGGAGCTGGCCCAGTTCGGCCCGCGGTCGTTCGTCAACGCCAAGACCGTGTGGATCGCCGGCGGATGACATGACACGCCCCCGACACCCACTGATCACTCCACCCGACGTATGAACCTGACCGGAACGGGGAACTGGTCGGCATGAGACGCGAACTGCTGACCGGGATCGCCGCGGGCGCGGCCGGGACGACGGCCTTGAACGCCGTCACCTACCTCGACATGGTGACCAGAGCCCGCCCGGTGAGCTCGACCCCTGAGGACACGGTCCGCAGGACCGAGGAGCTGGCCCACCTCTCGCTGTCCGCGGAGGGACCCGACAGCGAGCCGGCGCAGAACCGCCGTTCCGGGCTCGGCGCCCTGCTGGGCATCATGGCCGGGCTCGGTACCGGCGCGCTGTACGGGGTGCTGCGCCCGAAGCTGAACGGCGTGCCGCTCGCGGTGCTGGGCACTGCCGCCGGGCTCGCCGCCAACGTCGGCACGACCGGGCCGATGGCGGTCCTGGGCATCACCGACCCGCGGGAGTGGCCGGTGTCCTCGTGGCTGTCGGACCTGTTGCCGCACCTCGCGTACGGTTTCGCCACCGTCCTGGTCTTCGACCAGATGCAACGCCGCTGACGGTGCCGCCGGCCGCGGCCCGGATCGGGAGCTGGCGATCATAATCGCCAGTCTCTTGCTATTGCTACCACTGTGAGTGACACTGACCGCCGAATCCACCGTTCGGAGGCCGTGCTGGTGCGCTCATGGGTGATCTCCTTCGCCGTACTCGCCCTCCTACTCACCGGTTGTAGCAGCGGCCCTCCCCAACAGAGCGCAGCGTCCGACGCGCTCGTGATCGCGCTGTCGGACGAGCCGACGAACCTCAACCCGATCTTCGGTGACCTGTACGGGTCCATCTACGGTGACCACTGGCCGATCTTCTCCAGCCTCCTGGACTACGACCAGCAGCTCGAGCTGACCCCGGATCTGGCCGCCGCCCTTCCCGAGGTCGGCACCGACGGGCTCTCGGTCACCGTGCCGCTGCGCGAGGGAGTGCGCTGGCACGACGGCACGCCGTTCACGGCAGCGGATGTGGTGTTCACCTACCGGGCGCTGCTGGATCCGGCGGTGGCGACCGGGTTGCGCGACGACCTGTTCGACTCGCTGGCGTCGGTCGATGCGGTCGACCCGCCCACGGTGCGCTTCGGGCTGTCCCGGCTCGACCCCGCGTTCACCGACAAGCTGACGCTGGGCATCGTGCCCGAACACGTGCTCGCCGGGCAGGACCTCTGCGGACCGTCCGGGTCGGGGAAGTCCACGCTCGCCCGGATCCTGGCGCTGCTGGAGCGACCCGACGCCGGCGAGGTGGTCCTGGACGGCGAGCCGGTGCGCGACACCGGGCTCGCGCTTGCGCGCGAGCGGCGGCTGCGGGTCGCGTTGCTGTGGCAGTCACCGCGACTGGCCGCCGACCCCCGCCTGGGCGTCGGCCGGCTCGTCGAGGAGCCGCTGCGTTCCGGTGGCCGCCGGCATCGGCCCACCCCCGCCGAGCTCGGCGCCCGCGTCAAGGACGTCTGCGAGCGGGTGGGCCTGGGCCCGGAGTTGCTGGAACGCTTCCCGCACGAGGTCTCCGAGGGACAGCTGCAGCGAGCCTGCCTGGCCCGGGCCCTGATCACCGAACCGAGCTACCTGATCTGCGACGAGCTGACCTCGATGCTCGACGTGTCGACCCAGGCCGCGTTGCTCGAGGTCATCGTCGACGACCTGCGCGACCGCGACACCGGTGTGCTGCTGATCACCCACGACCGGGTGCTGGCCCACCACTGGTGCGACCGGATCGTCG
>JBOHEO010000082.1:0-21830 GCA_050701055.1 Pseudonocardia sp.
CCACAGTCAGGCCGAACTCGACGCGATCGCCGACCGCCTCAACGGCCGTCCACGCCGTACGCTAGAATGGGCCACGCCGAGTGAGAAGCTCAGCGAATTGCTAGGAAACGCCGATGGCGCTCTCACTGGTTGAAACCAAGGGTACCTTAGCAGACCAAAATCTGCTACAATAATTGCCTGTCGCTACGACCGTTTGAGCCCAAGGACGTTGACGGATCCGACCGGACCGACCGCCGAGAAACCACGAATCAAAGGCCGTGACTGATGGACCTCGTCGCCGAATGGGATGGGCAGCTCGCGTGCGCTCTCCAGCGTGCCCTCCGCATGAACGACGAGACGTTCGCCGAGCGGCTCGGCGTCCACACTCGAACCGTCGCCATGTGGCACCAGAAGCCGAGCAGGATTCCCAACTCCGAGTTGCAACAAGCGCTCGACACGGTGCTGGAACGTGCTGACGGCAACTGCCAGAAGCGATTCGCCATCCTCGTCTCGGCGATGGGACGGGACTCCGCCCCATCGCCGGGCCGCAGCACCGGCTCACCGGACGACGACCTCGCCACCTCGTCAGCGTCTTCCGACGACCTGACAGACAGCGCCGCCTCTGCCACAATTGCGGGCGACAGCGGGGACAAGGCGGCAGGTGAGGGGTTCATGAGCTGGTTACAGGTGGTACATGACGTGACAGCACCGCCGGACGGTTCCGACGTCGGGCAGGTTCTCCGCTGGTATCGGAAACACAAGAACCTCACCCAGCAGGATGTCGCAAAACTTCTCAACACGACACAGTCGCGACTGTCGAAGCTGGAGAAAGGCACTCAAGCTTTACGAGACGTGACGGAACTGCGCTACATCGCGCGCAAGCTCGGGATCCCACCCGAGCGCTTCGGGGTGCTTCCCGACCAGTCGCGCGACGCCAACCCATTCCCTTCCCACGTCAGCGATCGGCCGGGCGAAATCCGGGACAGCCAGGAAAATTGGCGAAATATCAGGCGCGAGCTCAACGCCCACCGCGCGGTCTTGGCTGAACTGGCCGTCGAGCTGTACCCGCACGAGCAACGCATCCCCGGAACAACGGCCATCGCCTTGCCCGACTGGGTACCGGATGGCCCGGTGGATCTGGATGATATCACGCTGGCATGGCGCCCCGATCCACCTGCGCCGCAGCTGGACGGCAGGGGCACACCATCCGCTGGCGCGCTGCCTCTGATGGCCAGCGGTGAGCGCTATGACCGGTACTCCCGCCCGCTGGGCGATTTGGCCCGTCCCAGACTGTTCGACAATCGCGTCAGCTATCGACTGCTTGACGTGGCATGGGCTGGTTCCCAGGGAGTACTGGGATTCCACTACACGTCCTTCTTCAGCGTTCTTGACGTGTGTGAAGCGTCGGCGCACGAGTTCGCGCACGCGTGGCTCGCCGCGGGCCGAAAGCGCCCGAGTATCCCGGAGTTGCCGTTTCGCCGGAGCATCGCCGACCCGTTCGATCTGTCCATGCGGCCGGTCCTGCCCGGTATCGCCACGTTGACGATCCGGCGCGATCCCATCGAGGGTCACCGCATGTACCTGCATCACCGGGACGCCAAGGCGGTGGCCTCCGGAGGCGGCATGTACCACGTGATACCCGCGGGTGAGTTCCAGCCCGCAGCGCTGGCACCGGCACATCAAAACAATGACTTCTCGCTCTGGCGTAACATCCAGCGCGAGTTCTCCGAGGAGTTCCTCGGCAATCGTGAGCACGACGGCAACAGCGTCGACCCGATCGCCTACGACACCGAGGAACCCTTCGCGTCCTTCGAGCGGGCCCGCCAGGCTGGTGACTTCCGGGTGTTCGCCTGCGCCATGGTGTGCGAGCCGCTCACGCTCTGGGTGAATCTGCTGACGGTCGCGGTCATCGCGGCACCCGTGTTCGACGCGCTCTTCGCCGGGATGGTCGCCCTGAACGAGGAAGGCGCCACGATCAGCACCGAGGCCGGCCGCCCCACGGTGGGGATCCCGTTCACCGCCGCAGCTCGCGAGCGGCTGCGCACCGAACCATTAACACCGCACGGCCGGGCTTGCATCGAGATGGCCTGGCAGCACAGGCATCAACTTCTTGGCCGGTGAAGGTCCTCGTCACCGGGGCCGCCGGTTTCGTGGGCTACGCCGTCGCCGCGCTGTTGGTCGAGCAGGGACACGAGGTGGCGGGACTGACCCGTTCGGACTCCTCGCCGCTACCGAATGGGGTCCCCCGGGTCCGGGGTGACCTGGCCACGCCCGAGATGCTGCCGGAGGCGGTCGCGCAGGTCGAGGGAGTCTGTCACCTCGCTGGGCATACCCGGGTACGGCAGTCGCGTACCGATCCTCTCGCTACTGGCGCGCCAACCTCGGCGGCACCCTGACCGTGCTCGGCGCCCTTGCTGGCGGTACCCGGCTGGTCCTGGCCTCCACCTGCGGTGTCTACGGCGAGCAGTCCGCGCAGCCCATCGACGAGACATCGCCCACCCAACCGAGCAACCCGTACGGCACCAGCAAACTCGCCGCCGATCAGGCGTCCGCGGACCTTGCCGCTACCGGAGCGATCGGCGCGATCAGCCTGCGAGCGTTCAACATCGCCGGCGCGCTGCCACACCATCCAGACCGCGACCAGACCCGGCTCATTCCCCGGCTGCTGGCCGTGCAGCAGGACCGAGCGTCCGAGCTGGTTATCAATGGTGATGGCAGTGCGGTCCGTGACTTCGTGCACGTCGCCGACATGGCCGTCGCGTTCGTCCTGGCCCTGCACGCCTGCCAGCGCGGCACCTGGCGCCCCTACAACGTGGACAGCGGTCGCGCGAGCACCGTGCGCGAGGTCATCCACACCGTCGAGACGGTGACCGGGCGGCCGGTGGCGCGATGCCACGCCGCGGCGGCGCCCGAGCCGCACACGCTGCTGGCCGATAGCACCCTCATCCGGGCCGAGCTGGGGTGGACACCTCACCGATCCAGCCTCGAACAGATCATCACCGACGCCTGGACCGCGTTAACCTACGCATAGTCGACCGGCGCATAGTCGATTCTGGAATAGCGCGGAACTGACTACGTTTCCTCTACCGCCCAGGCCATCGCTGCTCTTATCTTCACGACATGGACCCCGTCAGCCGAGCAACCGCCACACCACCATCACGTGATGCACCCGGCGGGCACCTCATGAACGCCGAACCCCTCGACGACCAGCAACGCGTGGCCCATGAAAACACGCTGGCAAGACTGAACGCGATCGAAGATTACCTTCACCTGATCGAGACACGACTCGACACCATCAGCGAATTCAACGACCGACTCGACGGGATTCACACCATCCTGGAAACCGTGATCAGATTCGTCACACCCGACCAGACCTACCAATTGTTGACAGAGTCGATTACCCGCGCCCACGGCTCGACCACCGATGCCGGATTCCGGGTGGTCGCGCACGTCAGGCGAGCCGATGGCGGCACTCAGCTGGTCTCCGACGTGCCATGGCCCGACGCCTGGTCCGTGCGTCTGTTCGTCACCGCCTTGTTACAGAACCTGACTCGTCGCCACGACGCCCACGAGCGCCGCTGTTGGTGCGAGGTCTGGACACCAGACGAGAACGGCGAGTTCGTCGACTCAGCCATCCTCAACCCCGACACCGGGGCCATCGAGTGGGAATCCGACATCACCTACGGCACGGAACCCTCATGATCCATCCACGGCACAGAAACCACCGGACCATCAGCCATGCCGGGCCATGAGCGTCGGCCCGCGGTGAGCGGGGGGTATCGGCCGGTCTGGGTGGCCGGGGATGACCTGATCCACTACGCAAACACCGACGCAATACACACCATCGGCTACCAGCAGCCGATCACCACCGAGCCGCCGATGACCGGCAGCGAGGCTGGCGATGCGGCTGACGGTCGGGGCCAGCCCAAGTGTGGTCGGTGTGTGGTGGAGTGGATGGCCGCCACCGGCCAGATTCGGCTGGTGCAACGCCTACCCACCTGCCTGCCACCAGAGTTGGCTGCCGATCACCGGCCAACAGCCCCATGAGCCCCGGCTGGCGGCCGGTGCCGCCGGACCAGCCCGGCCGTCAGACGGACCCCAACCTTACCGATGACGGCGTACTCACCGACGAAGCAATACTGGCGCCTCATTACGCCTGCGTCGAGAAGGTGTGGCGCCACGCCGCCAGCCTGGTTGACGATCCCGAGGGTATCGAGCTGATGTTGTGCTTTCACGCGCTGCGCGAGCGTGAGCCCATGGGCCATTGCGGCCAGTGCACCAGACCGTGGCCGTGTGTGCCCTGGCAGGTGGCCACACTGGCCCGGATCCTCCAGACCAACGCACCGGTGCGCCGTCGAAGACAGTCGATCTCCTGGTTCAAGAATTCGTGACATATTCGTGACAAAGCTGGCACGGTCCTGCAACTAATCACGAATCGTGGGGGTGCGTGGTGATTTGCACGAGCTGGGCTGTGGGTTGGAGCTGCCCACCTGGTGCACGCCCGTGGCCGTCCGACCAAGTTCCACAACGCGGCCTGCCGCAAGCGCGCGTACCGCGCCCAGTTGGCCAGTCAACACGCCCATGTTTTGGACGCGCTCACCGCCGTCGAAGCCGCAGTCGCCGAGCTACGGCGCGCGATGCACACCGAGTCGAATCCACCCGAGAGCGCCAGCCGCCAGCTCATGCTGGCCGCCACCGAAGTCGCCCGCCGACTCACTCCCGAGCCGTCGTATCATTCCGGCTCCACCTCGCAGGACAAACCGCCGGTGCAGCCAGAGCAGCGCGCGGCTGCGAGCGACGCCACGAGTCCCGTCTACTGCTAGGCGGAGGGGCCCTCACCAGCGCTATTAGTACGGGAGCTAGTGGTCCGGGATAGAAGCCGAGCGGCAGCGGATTCCCATTCGTCCATCAACGCGGCCGCTTTTGCCATTGTTCGTACGGATTTCCCCATCTGACGGCCCGGCCGGCACAGCGACTTACTTATGGATCCTAGACTGTCTGTAATTCCGGCAAACTGGCTAAGGTCCTCCATGCCCTGGCGGGAAGCGCGAGCCATGTCAATCAGCGAAAGGAGGAATTGCCCCGTTCACTCCTGCTCGAGCGTATCAGGATTCGAGCTCAAGTACTTGAGTATGCCGTTCACGGGCCCGTCGATGGGCTCTGTTGCGTTGGCACGGGACAGGCTTATCGGTGTAGTGGTCAATGGCGCGGTGGCCGCCGCAGTGCGCGCGGCAGGTGCGCAAGATCGTGTAGAAGGAATCGAAGGTCTCGCCGTCCAGTTTGCCGACCGGCAGCTCCCTGAGGAGCGGTCGGACGTTTGCGGATGTACCCCTGGTAGATCTTGCGCGTGGTGCGGTCGACGTCGATTCGGTCCTCACGCGCCGGCGTGCAGGTACGCCGCCCAGGTCCATGGCGTGTCGGGCGATTCCGCGCGCATCCGGCGGGTCACCGTGTGCAGGGCGACGGCGCCGGCGAGCCGGCCGGGTTCGTTGATCGTCCGTGCCAACTCGCGGTAGAAGTCGGCCGCCGTCCAGGCTGCGATGTCGTCGTCGACCTCCCACAGGGTGCCGACCACCTGTGCATAGCCGGCCAGCTGCAGCGCCGACCCGATGTGGATCGCCTCGTCGGGCAGCACCGCGCTGCCGCGTGCGGTGGCACACGCGGACAGGTATCCTAGCTCCGCGCCGGCCAGCTCGAGCTCGCTGATCGCGGTGACCTCCAGCGGCCCGTCGTGCAGCAACAGGTGGCTGGCGGCGGCGTCTGTCGGGTCGCTGTTGGCATGGCAGGCGAAGTGGGCGAGCGCGGCACCGGGCAGCGCCGCGCACACTGCGGCGCGGGTGGCCCTCGGCCCG
The DNA here is from genome assembly GCA_050701055.1 of Pseudonocardia sp. Lineage (GTDB taxonomy): Bacteria > Actinomycetota > Actinomycetes > Mycobacteriales > Pseudonocardiaceae > Pseudonocardia. Next base: position 5,832 of record JBOHEO010000082.1, read on the forward strand.
ATCAGCGTGGTCCCGGCCAGCCCGGTGGCGATCGCGGCGGCCTCGCGCACGGTCGCCGGTAGCGTGGCGTGGCCGGTCGTCTCCGGCATCGCCACGGCCAGCGCGGTGCGCTGCCCTGACCGGCGCTGCTGGGACCGGCTGTGCAGCAGGGCGCGCACCGTCGGGGTGTACGACGAGACCACCCGGTCCAGCACCGACGCCCCGGTGGTTCCGTGGTGGCCGGCGGCATGCAGCGGGAGGAAGTTCAGCGGGCCGCTCGGCGACCACCACAGGCGGGGCCACGGCCGCTCGGTCGGCGCTGCCTGGGTAAACCCCAACGCGTCCAGCACCGGCTCGGTCAGGACGTCCCACAGCCACCCCAAGGTGTCCAGGGTGACTTGCTGGGCGGCACCGCCGAGCAAGCCGACCGAGCCTGCGGGCTGGGTTGACAACGCGGCGAGCGCATCCCGGAACGCGGCCGCCTGCGCGACGACCTCGGCGACGTTCAGTCGCGGCAACGGCACCACCCGAGCCGCGCCGTCGTGCAGCACCAGCGCGTCGCAGCCCAACTTGTCGAGGTTGACGGTGACCACCGGGCCGTGCACGGCGGCCGGCACCAGGTCCGGGAATTCGAGCGGCGCGGGCAACAGGAACCGGTCGAAGCCTGGTACCGATTTGATCTGGTTGAGTACCACGTTCCATTCCTCGATCAGCGACTGTTCCCGCTGGTAACCAGTCGGTTCCCAGCCCAGGTCCAGATTCGGGGAGATCCGCTCCCGCAGCGCGACGAACCGGTCCGCGAGCCCAGGGTCGGCCGTGCGGAGGTTGTCCAGCTCTCCTCGGGTGCGCAGCGCGGAGGACAACATGAGCGCTCGCTCGTTCTCCAGCGCGACCAGTGCTCCGGACGCGTCACCGTCAAAGATCTTGAAATAGGCGAGTGTCGAGCCCGACCCGGCGCCACCGGAACTCGATTCGCTTGCCAGCGCGGACATCCCGCTGCTCGCCGGGTTCATCCGGGCGATCACACCCCAGAGGAACACGAGTTGCGGGTCCAGTGGCGAGTCCGCGGTGAGCGTCTGGCGCGTCGCCGCCACGGCTTCCTGGTAGATCGGCCCCTCGCCGGTGTGGAGGTACCGGGTGAAGAGCGCACGCGCCAGCGAAGTGAGCGTGGCCCGGCGATCTGGATCGTCGTCCGACATGGTGGCGAGCTGGTGGCGATAACGATTGATGGCGTCGGCCATCGCCCTCATCGTGTGGAACGGCGAGAGTGTGCCGGTGCTCATCGCCGCACTGTTCTCCATCTCGTCGCGCGAGGTGAATCGCGTGCCGAATTGTGCCGATAGTGCTTGCACCATTGCCGGCAGTTGTTGGACGATATAGCGCGTCTTGGCCGTGGCGTCGGCGCTGTGGTCGCTGGGCATTCGATCCGCCGACAGTACGGCATGCAGGAAGCGGAGCTGCTGGTACTCGGGACTGTCCTCCGGGAGTTCGCGCAGCGTTCGCTCATGCAGTTCGATGATCTCGTCGAGGTCGCTGCCCGGAGCGGGCTCCGCTTGCGGCGGCGGGGCTGGTAGCAGCCACGGAGGCGGCCGGTCGGAACCGGCACGAGCGGCTTGGCCGGTCAGATTCTGAATTGCTATCTCGTTGACCGCCCGGAAGCTGAAATCCGCTAAATACTCCAGGGTATGAAAAAAGTCGGGGTGGGTTGCGGCGAAGTCCGCGAGTCGCGGATCGGTGGCACCCCCGAGCAGTCTCGTCAGATAGGACATCGGCTCCTGGGGGGTCCCCGAATCGTCAGCAGTCGGTGACCCAGCGGGCGAAAACAGCTCCCTGCCGACGTCCTCCGGGGTGAGCCGCAACACCCGCTCCAAGTGTTCCTGTGCGTCGCGTAGTTCGGTGAATGCCTTCAATGTCTCAAGGGCCTCGCTCAACTGAGACCGCAGTGTGTCGTTGCCGGTGAGTTCCGCCTTCGCGGACATCGCCAACAACAGGCCGGTGTTGCAGCCGAGATAGTTCGGGTCCTCGGGCGGCAAGCCGTCCAACGCGTCCCGGAACGCTGTAATCATCTCGTCGACCACCGCTTCATCCGCTTCGCGCATGTTGGGTGGAAGGTCGGCGAGCAGTGTGTAGCCGAGCGTGCACAGTGCCCCGGCGCGTGCCGGGTGGCCCGTCGGCAGTCCGTTCGCCGCCTGCCGGGCGAGCCCGAGCACCGCCGCCGAGCCTTCGTTCGTGCGGTGCCGGGCCATCCGGCTCAGAAGCAACTTTGCGACGTCGCCGAGTGCCGCTGCCAGTGCCTGTTCCCGAGGTACTTGCGCCAGGTCGGCGCCACGCTGCTCGCTGATCCAGGACCGCACCGGATCCGGCAGCGCCTCCGGCTCGCTGAGGAAGATGGGCCAGAGCAAGGTCAACGACGCCGCGCGGTCTCGTTCCCCCGCGTCGCTCTGTAACTCCGCGCGCAACAAGGCAAACAGGCCGAGCACGTATGCCACCTCGGTGTCCATGCCTTCCGGGACGGCTAGGTAACCGAGCAACTGGTCGATTTCGGCGAGCGCGTCTTTCGCCATGATCTCTTGGGGATCATTGCTGCCGATGCGGCGACGGACATCGGCGAGTAGCTGCTCACGCACCCTCCGCACGCTACCGGTCACCTAGAATTTCTGCGATCGTCAATGATGGCACCTTGGGAGAACCATGACCGACAAGGCCGAGCAGCGGTTGCTCGCGCACTTCTGTGCAGAGCTGGCGCGGTTGCGTGCGCTGCTGCGTGGCCCCGCCTCGTTAGCGCGACGCGAGGTTGTCGAGCAGGCCGTCCGAGCGGCTCGACACGGCGAGCCGATCGGTCCGTGGCTGGCCGAAATGGGGCTCGAGGTCGAGGACTCAAACAGCACGCCGACCGGTGGCGACGCGACCCGTTCGCTGCCGACCCGGGTGCCGGAGGTTGACTTGCCGCCGGTCACCGGCGTCTACCTGTGCCCCCGGCAGATCTGCGGCCGGATCGAGGTGCGTCCGGTTGGCACCGAGGTGCCAACTTGTGACGTTCACGAGCAGGCGCTGCGCTTCGTCCCGGATGGTTCGGACGCACGGTGAACGGCTTCCTGAACGAGCTCGGCAAGAAGCTCGCCGAGCGCTGGGTGGCGCTGCTGGTGCTGCCGGGCCTGCTGTTCACGGCCGTGGCGACGGTGGCGGTGACGTTGGGCCAGCGGCGCTGGGCCGACGGTGGCGCGCTGGTGCGCCTGCCGGGACAGCTGGCCTCGGCGGGCGCCGAACGGCCGGACGGGCTGACCCGGACGGTGCTGTTGCTGGTCGTCCTGCTCCTGGCGGCGTTCGCCAGCGGGCTGCTCGCACGGGCGCTGGCGACACCCGTGGAGCATGTCCTCGCCGGACGCTGGCCACCGGCAGCGGGCCGCCTGAACCGCGCTGGTACCCAGCGCCGGCGGGATGCCTGGGCGCGAGCGAACCAAGCGTACGAACGTGCCAGAGCCGTCGGCGACTCTGCCAAACTCGGCGAGCTGCGGCGCCGCCGCAACCGCATCGGGCTGATCGAACCCGAGCACCCCACCTGGATCGGCGATCGGCTGAGCGCGGCCGCAGTACGGGTGTACCAGGAATACGGCCTGGACCTCGCGCTCACCTGGCCGCGGCTGTGGCTGCTGCTCCCGGAGACCACCCGGGAGCCGCTCACCGAAAGCCGGCGGAGGCTGGACGACGCGACGACCCTCGGCGGTTGGGCGGTGCTCTACTTCGCGCTCGGCCCGACTTGGTGGCCCGCCGCAGTCCTCGGCGTGGGGATCGGGCTGGTCAGCTGGCGCCGGTCTCGGATCGCCGCCGACGTCTACGCCGATCTGCTGGAGGCTGCCGTGGACGTACACCTCCAGGATCTGTGGCAACGGTTCGCCGACGAGCAGGGCGTGTCGCCGACCCGACCGCAATGGGGCAAGCGGCTCACCGAACGGTTCGGCAAAGGCAGCTGAGCAACCGAGGCGGGCGCGGCGGCCGCGCGGCCGCACGGCGGGCGCGGAAATCGAGGCGACGTGGTCTCGACCGCGGCTGCCACTACTGGGTTCTTCGCTGTTTCAAGTGGACTACTGAGAACGTGTTTGAGAGTGGATCAGGCGGCGGTGGGCGGCGCCCAAGGCCGGCGTCCAGGCTCGGGTGCCAGCCGTCGGGTGATCAGGCCGATCATGGCCCACTTGACCATGGCTTCGTGGCTGTCGGGGAGCCGTTCGTCGTCGCGGACCAAGCCTCGGCAGCGCATCAGCCACGACAGCGTCCGCTCGACCACCCATCGGCGGGGCAACACCGCGAACCCGTTCTGGTCGGCCGGCTTGCGCACGATCTCCAGGCCGACCCGCAGCACCCGCCGTGCCCAGTCGACCAGCCGTCCGGCATAGCCGCCATCGGCCCACACCAGCGCCACGCTGGGCATCGCGAACCGCAGCCGGTCCAGCAGCCGCCTCCCGCCGTCGCGGTCTTGCACACCGCCCGCGGTGACCACGATCACCAGCAGCAGGCCGAAGGTACCGACCACGATGTGCCGCATGGTCCCGTTCACCGATTTGCCCGCATCATACCCGCGCTGACCGGCACCAACGGTGTCGGCGCCGCGCAGCGACTACCAGTCGATGATCCCTGCCGAGACCATCAGGTCACGCCCCTCGGCATCACGCAACCGATCGCGCAACCGGTCGCGGACCCGGTCGACGGCGCCATCATTCTTCCAGCCGGCCCAGTGCCACTACACGGTCCCCCACAGCGGGAAGCACTTGGGCAGCAGCCGCCCTGCGCACCCGACCCGATCCAGGTACAAGACCGCGTCCACGATCCCCCGGCCGGGGGTGTTTCCCTCCCGCGGCCACTGCTCGCGGGAGGGGGCAGCAGCGACTCGATCAGGCCCCACTGCGCATCGCTCAGATCGCTGGGGTAGCACTTCGCCGGGACAGACCTGGGCCTACGCATGCACTTCGCGGGAGACGAGTCCACACCCTCCACATCAGGCGACATACCATCACGATCACCACTCCAGCCCCACAAGTCCCGCAGGCGCGCCGCACCCTCTCAAACACGTTCTCAGGGGTCAGAGTGCTTAGATGCCCGCTTGAACACTCGCCTCCGGTCTGGGCCGTAGACCGGCCGTCGCACCAAAGCGAGCGACCGCGAAGAGATCCACGAAGACCTGGGCGATGCGGTCGGCTCCGCGCTTGACGAGCTCGACGGCGTGTCCCACCCCGAGGACCACAACAGTTGCTTAACGCGGAGGGAGTCGCGACCGCAGCTTCCTAGCTCTCGGCTCGGGTACTTCAACTCAAGGCCCTCGATCTTCGCCCGGGGAGGGGGATCTGGAGGGAATGAGAGGGTGCCGGTGTGTCGGCGCCGGTGGTGCGTGCCCAATCGGTTCACATGAAGTTGCGGGTGTGCAGGGCGGAGAGCTCGGCGGCCTCGTCGTCGGGGAAACCCAGCCGGTTCAGGCGCTGGCGGCGGCCTTCGTCCATGGCGTGGTGCAGCTCCTGCACGGCCCGGTACCCGCGCGCGATGGCCTCGGGTGTCCACTCCCCTGCGGCCAGGACGACGAGCGAGTCGAAGACGTCGGCGTTGAGCCCGGCGGTGTCGGCGAGGGCGTCGTGGCGGCGCTCGACCGCGGCCCGCAGCCGACCGCGCAACGTCGGGTCGAGCCGGGACTGGTGTTGCAGGTGCGCCACCCCGAACGCGACGTGGCGGGTCTCGTCGACGCGGGCGAGCCGGGTGACCTGCCGGGTGACGGGATCGGGGGCGTGCTGGTCGAGGAAGCCGAGCAGGGCGAGGAAGCTGCCCTCGCCGAGCACCGAGAGCAGGAAGGTGGCGAGGGAGAAGTCGGGTTCCGCGAGCAGCGTGCCCAGGGAGTCCCGGCCGCCGGCCGAGGAGGTGCCCATCTCGGAGCCGTGCAGCAACGCCCGGCGGGTGAAGACCTCGACGTGGCGGGCCTCGTCGGCGGCCTGCACCGCGAGCAGCTGCTGCACCTCGCGGAAGTGCGGGTGCACGCGGGCGAGCAGCCGCGCCGGCACCACCAGCGCGGCCTGCTCGTTCTCCACGAGGTAGGTCATCACCTGAACGACTGCGGCCTCGATGTCGTCGGGCAGCTCGGTTCCCGCGTCCCAGTCCACCGTGGTGGCCGGGTCCCACTGGGCGGCCGCGGCGTGGGCGTAGAGCCTCGGCGCGAGATCGGCCCAGACCACGTCGCGATCGGCCAGGTCGAAGGCTGGCGTGGATCCACCGGCCTCGACGAGGGCGCCGCGGGCGGCCAAGCCCCAGTGCGCGGGCGGGTGCGCCACGATCCCATCCGGCCCGGACCCCCCGGCGCGTTCGGCGCCCGCCCACCGCTGCTGCTCGGCACGGCCGCGGGTGAGGTGGTACCCGCCTGCCGCGTCGAGTGCGAAGCCGTGGCCGATCCCGCGGCACCACGCCCGCAGATGGACGCCCAGCGCTGGATCGGCGCCGCTCACCAGCACCGATGCGCCCGGCGGCACGGCGCGCAGGGCCCGAGTGAGCAGGAGATGGGCGCCCTCGTGGAATCCCAGACCGCCCAGATCCAGCGGCGGGCTGTTCACGGCGCGTACCCGGCCGCGGTCACCTCACCGGCCGCGTTGTAGAATCCCGTCTCGTCGACGGCGGCCCCCAGCGGGCCGAACCCGCTGGTCCGTCCCTGCTTCCAGACCTGCAGGCCCTCCAGGTCCAGCAGCGGGCGGACCTGCGGGTCGGCGTAGGACATCGACAGCAGCAGCTCGACGAAGCGGTCGGCCTGCGCCGCGGGCGCGATGTCGATGATCGCCATGGTGCAGTGGTCGTAGAGCCCGGTCTGGGTCAGGATCCGGGTCGCACCGGCGGGCAGGGTGCCCTCCTGAGAGAACAGCAGGTGGTTGCCGTCGATCATGGCGGCGGCGTCGACATCGCCGGCGACCAGCGCGCGGGCGGCGTCGCGTTCACCGCCGATGTGATCTCCGTGCAGGCCGACCCCGACGTCGAAGCGCCGGACCGTGACGTCCTCGCCCGGGCGCAGGCCCGCGGCCCGCAGGTGCGAGAGCGGGATGAGCGTGGCCTGCGGTGAGTCGAGCGCGCCGACCCCGACGGTGCGGCCTTTGAGATCGGCGGCGGTGGCGATGTCGGAGTCGGCGCGGACGACGACCACCGAGGTCAGGTCCTGGTCGGTGTCGCGCATGACGGCCGAGCGGACGCTGCGCCCGTGCGCGGCGGCGAGGCGCTCGGATCGGATCCAGGCGAGCGGGGAGTTCCATGCGGCGTGGATCCGGCCGGCCACCAGGTCCTCGACCTGGCGCTCGTAGTGGGAGTACAGCACGAAGTCGAACGGCAGCCCGGCCGCGCCGAGCCAGCGCCGGAAGCCCTCCCAGATCGTCACGACCTTGGGGTCGTAGGCGACGGCCCCCATCAGCAACGTCTCCACGCTCACGCCTCCCCGAACAGCGGCTGGCCCAGCGTGGCGCGCCCGACGAAGTCGCGCAGGGCCGGGGTGGTCGGGGCCATCACCCGGGCGGCGAGCGAGTCACGGAAACGCCGCTCCACCCCGAGGTCCTTGCGGAACGCCGCCCCTCCGCACAGCCGCAGCACCCCGTCCGCGACCTCGGACGCCGCTTCCGCCGCGACCGCCTTGACCTGCAGGACACGCAGGGTCGCGGCGGGACGGCCGGAACCGAGCGCGGCCAGCGTGTCGGTGAGGAAGGCCCGTACCTCGTCGGTGCGGGTGCGCAGCCGGGCGAACTCCGCGCGGCTCGCCGGCTGCTCCGCGAGCGTCTGGCCCAGGTGCTCCAGACGTGTCAACCTCAGGTGTGCCGCGGCCTCGCCGACCAGCGCCTCCATCAGGCCGAGCGAGAACGCCGCGTTGCCGACGAGGAACACCGGCAACGCGGTACCCAAAGCGATGTCCAGCCCGGCGCCGTCCTTGCCCAACCGGGAGGCCAACGGCACCGTCACACCCTGCGCGGTCACCGGGCTCGACGAGTTCCCGCGCAGCCCCAGCCCGTCGAACGGCGCAACCGTGCGCAGCCCCGCTGCGTCCGAGGGGACCAGCCACAGCGTCATCGGTCCCTCGGCCGCGACCGGGCGGCTCGACCACACGTAGCTGTCGGCCTCGCCGGCCGAGGTGATCCAACTCTTGGCCGCGTCGAGGCGGACGTCGTCGTCGCCAGCGGTGGTCGCCGAGCTGACCGGGGCCCAGAAGTGGCTGCGGGACCCGGACTCGGAGAACGCCAGGCTGCTCACGTGCTCACCGCGCGCGATCGCGGTCCGGACATCGACCGGACCGAACTGCTCCAGCACGGAGACGGCGGCATAGTGCATGAGCACGACCATCGCGGTGGAGCCGCAGGCGGTGGCGATCGTCTCCACGACGTCGGCGACGTCGGCAATCGACCCGCCGCCACCACCGACCTCGGACGAGCTGAGCAGGCCCAGCAGACCCGCATCGCTCAGCGCGTTCAGCGCGGCCCGAGGGTAGGCACCCGTGCAGTCCACCTCGACGGCGGACGGCGCGATGACGGTCTCGATCACCGCAGCCAGCGCGGCCCGCCAATCAGTAGGGACAGCGTCGGTGGGGACAGGATCGCTGGGGACAGGGGTTTCCACGCCAGAACTCATCAGGACTCCTCGTGATCGATGACGATCGCGACGAATGCACCGGAGCCAGCCCAGAACAGCGCAGCCACCGCGATCAAGGGTCCGCCCGACCGGACGGAGAGAACCGGGCACTCAGCGACGTAAGGACATGAGCAACCCCCTCCCTCCCGACCGGTACACCCTGCGCAGCCTGCGCGGTGCCCTTCCAACTCGGTCACGTGACGCGAAGATAGCGCTCGGACTCGTGTCCCCCAAGGGCCTCGCGTGGGTGCCAACTCATGCTCGATGCCCTCGTAGAGCCCAAGGCTCCCTGGCGTTCCTCCCCGTAGCCGGCCAGTCTCCACCGGCCCCACGGACGAGCTGGGAAGATGACGACCGGTCAACAGGGAGAACGGTGGCACGGCCCCGACTGTCCAGCCCAAACAGGGAACCACCCAGCGGACACGCCGAGGTCACCTGGGGTGAACTCAGGACCCCACAAGAATCCGGAGCCCGAGCCCGAGCAGGTCGCGGAGCCGGTCAAGCACGTTGACCGGGAGGGCCTGGGGCGTTCCCGCGGCGGTCTGAGCACCAGGATTCACCTGCTGGCCGACTCCCGGTGCCGACCGCTGGCCCGCGCCACCACCGCCGGGCAGCGCCACGACACTCTGGCGTTCGAGCCGCTGATGGGTCGGCTGCGGATCCGCCGGCGCGGGCGCGGCCGGCCCCGCACTCGGCCGGCGAGGCTGTTGGCCGACAAGGCGTACCCGAACCGCAAGATCCGGACCTACCTGCGGCGACACCGGATCAAGGCGACGATCCCGGAGAAGAGCGACCAGCAGAAGGCCCGCGCCGCGAAGGGCTCCACAGGCGGGCGGCCACCGGCGTTCGACACCGAGGCCTACACGAAGCGCAACACCGTCGAGCGCACCAACACCAGCTCAAAGCCTTCCGCGCGGTCGCCCTGCGCACCGACAAACGCGAGTTCGTCTTCACCGGCACCGTCGACGTCACATCGATCAAGACCTGGCTCCGCAACCCCACCAACCAAGATCCATGAGACACGCCCTAGTAGCGGCCCTCCCGCGTAAGCCCTCTAACCTGGGCGATGCCAGTAGTTGGCATAGCTCACGGGCCGGAGGGTCCTCGGTAGGATCATCATGCCTGTGAGCTGGGGTGATGTCGGGCGGACGCACGGTCAAGCTCTGCCAGCTGTTCGTCCAGCGTCGTGACCGCCCGCGTACCATCCCACTGCCGCATCCCAGCGCGAGCGTCGCGCAGCTCGACCATCAGCCTCGGGTTAATGCTTGCCGTGCCGGCTGCGGCACCGAGCACACGGGCGGCCTCGTCAACTTCCCTGGACAGGGTGAGCGCGGTGCCCAAGCGGACCGTGGCGAAGGCCTCCTGGTTCACCCATCTCCGGTTTGACCGAGGATCGATCCGGCTAAGTGCGTTGCGGGCGGCGTCGACAGCGGCCCTGGACCGGTTCATCTTGGAAAGGTGAGTGCTGAGCTTACTGTCGAGCCAGGCTTCGGTAGCGTGATAAGCGAGGGAGTGGGGGCCAGACCTGGCGCTGCCCGAGATATGCTGCCGAGCGCGCTCATACGCGGCCATACACCGCCCGTACTCACCACCCAACGCGAACGCGGCGGCAGTATGCAACTCCGCGTTGGCTTTGAGCTGCGGGTCATGGGTCCTGCCCGCCAGACCACGGGCGACGGTGGCCATGTCCATCGCGGTGTGCGCCTCATCGCGAAGGAAAGCCGTATGACTCGTCGTGGCAGCCGCGAAACTGGCGCACGCATCATTCCGGGCATCGTGACCTGCTTTACGCGCTATCTGAAGGTAGTGCTGTGCAGCATCGTGATCGCCCAGATCAACGAGACAACTGCCAATTTCATTCGCCATGTCGCTCTGCACGGACAACAAGGGCCGGGACATCTTCTCTGGTACACCTCCCGCCAGCAGCTCCCCAACGACGTTGTGCTGCGCTATGACCATCCGCACGACCGTGGACGGCCCCAGTACGTCCTCCTGACGTTTGGCCTGGGCGAGCGCAATCGCGAAACTTTCCACCACCCTCGCGTCCACGCGCTGCGGAGCACCGACGGCCAGCGCCATCCGCTCGCAGTCGTCAAGATTCACACCCGCCAAACCAGCGGCCGCAAGAGCACCGAAGACCACCCGCACCGCGTTGCGTCGACCTATCCTCCGCGCCAGCACTGTGATCATCTTCGCTATCTCCTCAGCCAGATCGCTACCAACGGAGTCTAGACCCGTCGTCGCTACCTGGAGCTGCGCTGCTGAGTGGAGCAGCTCACTGCGCCGCCCACGCACTTTGGCCTGGTGATCCCGCTCCGCGTTCGCCACCACCCCATGCTGGGCCAGCAGCACCCCACCCGCGGACAGCGCCGCGTCGACAACCACCCACACTGCCTCGGAGAACCCCCGCGTGCTGGACTCGACCTGCGAGATCATGCAGCGGGACATGTCAACAGCCTCAGCAAGCTGACGCTGCGTGAGCCCGGCGGCCTGCCGGTACACGGCAAGCTGCGCACCCAGGTGACGCCGTACCTCGTCCAACTTCGCCCGGTCATCCGCCAAGCCCAACATCTCCTCGGTGGCGGCCGTCACCCTCTTGGTCACGGCCGTCACCCTATCCACGACTGGGGAGGCAAAGCCGGCAACACGGTTGCTCAGCGCCGGAGCAACACCTACCGCGACAACACCCATACCTGCCACAGTTCCCGAGCACCTGGTGCGGCTCGCCGGGTACCGGCATGAACGCGACCGGGCATGGGCGGCCACCGAACCGGTCATCCCCTGGAACCACTCGCCGGCCACCCGCGAGGAAGTTCCACCCGCGAGGAAGTTCCACTCGAGACACAGACGCCCTACCCGACCCGGCTCCTGATGGACCCAGCCGCAAGATCACGACTGTCGACGACCTCGTCGCACCAGTGCCGCGCCACGGCAACGTCATGGGTGATGAGCAGCACCCCGAGCCCGCAGCGCTGCTGCTCCTCCACGATCGCCGCGAGCAGCGCGGCCTGGGTGGACACGTCCAGCATCGAGGTCGGCTCGTCGCAGAGCAGGTAGCGCGGCCGGAGAACGAGGGCGCGGGCGAGGCAGGCCCGCTGCAGCTGGCCGTCGGACACCTCGTGCGGGTGGCGGCGCAGCAGGTCGGGCGTGAGCCCCATCCGGGCCGCCCAGGCGACCGTGAGGTCCCACTGCTCGCCGGCGCCGGCGGGCAACTCCCGGTGGATCGCGAGCGGCTCGAGGATCGTCTGCTGCAACGTCAGGCGCGGGTCGGCGGCCTGGCGCGGGGATTGCCAGACCAGCTGCACCTGCCTGCGGATCTGTTTGGGCACGGCGAGGCGGTGCCCGACGACCGGCTCGCCGTCGAGCACGACCCGGCCGCTGTCCGGGGCGACAAGCAGGGCGAGCACGCCGGCCAGGGTCGACTTCCCGCACCCGCTGGGCCCGACCAGCCCCAGCCGGGCCCCGGGGGCCAGGGACAGGTCGGCGCCGTCGAGGACGGTGATCCGCCCGTCGGGACCGTCGAAGGCCTTGCTCACCTGCTCAGCGATCAGCATGCCGGATACACCGGACCTCCCCGACGGCCCTCCTGGGCGATCCGCCCGGACAGCCACAGCGGTGCCGTATCCAGCACCACCAGATCCACCCCGGGCGGGACGTCCACCTCCCACGACGCGGGAGCCCACTCCCCCCACCAGGCACCCACGTCCAGATCACTGTCCGGACGTGCCGTTCCACTCGCCCGACTGCCGTGTACCAGCGCAAACCGCGCACCGGCCGACCGCAATGCATCGGCCACCTGGTGCTCCTCGGCAATCACGAAACCCATTGTGTCAGTTGCCGGGGATGTCATCAGTTCGCCTCGCGGGGGCCGGGAAACTACGGAGCAGACACAGCCCTACGACGTCACCCCGGTACCACCGACACCTGTGACCGAGAGGAGGCCCGGTGGCGGACACGGTGATCGAGAACCCGATCCTGAACCGCCCCTACGACGAGCCGCCCGCCACTCAGATCCAGCCCAACCCACTGGTCAACCGGATCCGGGAGCACGTCACACTCTGGGTCCGCAACCACCTCGACACCCTCAACGATGAGCTCAACCGGGTGGCGTGCAAGATGGCCACCGGAACCGGGAAGACGGTCGTGATTGCCATGCTCATCGCCTGGTAGGGGGCCGTAATGAAATTACCTATTCGCCTGCCTGTCCGATGGTGTAATTCCAGTCGCCGTGGAATTCGTGTCGGTTGAGGGGGATGGCTTTCTTTTGTTGGTCGGTGAGTTTGATTCCGGTGGGGTAGAAGTTGAGGTCGAGGTCGGCGCGGACTGTGAGGCCGGTTGTGGTGGTGGTGTTGGCGATGAGGCTGACGATGGTTTGGTAGGTTTCGAGGGGGCGTCCGCGCCAGTTGCTGGCTTGGTATCAAGTGGTGATTCTGGAGAAGAGTCGGTGTTCGATCTTGTTCCATTGTGCGTCCAGAAGGCTGGAGGTTGATCGTGTAGTCGAAAGGTCATCAGTCGTAAGCTCGTTGTCGCTTGCCGGTGAAAGTCCGGTCCGGGTAGCTGTCAGGAGGCCCGGTAGCAGGCTGGCGGGGTCGGGGGGAAACACCCGGTGTCGAAGCCCAGCGTCGTAAGCCCTGTAGGGGGAGCAACTGAGCGGTCCGCAGCATTAAGCGAAGCCTGCCGCGTCGTGAAGATCCTCACTGTGAGGTGGGGGAAAGGGAGAGCCGAGCCCCGGGTGTCAGGGTGAAGGCCATGGAAGCGGTGAAGACCCTGAGAGTGCAGCCGCGAGGGACTCCCCGGCGTAAGGGGCGCGGAACGTTCGAATAGTGGCAGCGGGAACTGGAGAGGCCCTCCCCGGCCCGGCGGTCTGCGGATCATGCCGTCGGAGCCACGGGTCCTATAACCGGATGCTCTCCGGGAAGTGGATCGCGTGCCGGGTGGGCGTCGGAGGCGGTCGTAGTACTGCTTGAGCCGGGCGGACAACAAAACCGCCGGTGAGGGAAGGGCCGCTACTTCGTCGATGCGTCGTGTTGTGATGGAGGTGGCTCGGTGAGTGCCGATTTGGCTAGTCCCACCGTCAGGGGACGTTCTCCCCTGGACAGGGTCCGTACCTTGCAGCATGCGCTCTACCGGACGGCCAAGGCCGATCCCGGGCGTCGATTTCACGCATTGTGGGACAAGATCCTTCGCAGGGACGTCCTGGCGCGTGCGTGGTTTCAGGTGCGCCGCAACGACGGCGCTTCTGGCATCGACCACGTCACCCTGGCCGACGTGGAGGAGTACGGGGTTTCCCGGCTCCTCGACGAGCTGGCCGTGGACCTTCGAGATGGCAGCTATCGGCCGCTGCCGGCACGCCGGGTCTTCATCCCGAAGCCCGGTGACCCGGGGCAGCAGAGACCGTTGTCGATTCCGGCGGTCCGCGACCGCATCGTGCAGGCTGCACTCAAGGTTGTCATTGAGCCGGTGTTCGAGGCCGACTTCCTGCCGTGCAGCTTTGGGTTCCGCCCGAAGCGCAGCGCGCACGACGCCCTTCAGGTCGTCATTGATGAGGCTTGGCGGGGCAGGGTGTGGGTGGTGGAGACGGACGTCGCCAACTGTTTCGAGGCGATTCCGCACTCTGAGTTGATGCGGGCGGTCGAGGAACGTATCTGTGACCAGTCTGTCCTCAAGCTCCTGCGGGCGATGCTGCGCGCCGGGGTGATGCAAGACGGCACGGTCCACAAGTCGGCATCGGGCACCCCACAAGGGGGAGTCGCTTCTCCGTTGTTGTGCAACGTCTACCTGCACCGGATCGACCGGGTATGGGACGAACGCGCACACGGCAAGCTGGTCCGGTACGCCGACGATGCGCTGGTGATGTGCAAATCCCGTGCGCAGGCCGAAGCTGCACTACAACGGCTTCGGGAGTTGCTGGCCGAACTCGGGTTGGAACCGAAGGAAGCCAAGACCAGGATCGTGCACCTGCGGGTGGGAGGCGAGGGAATAGATTTCCTCGGCTTCCACCACCGCATGGTGGCTACACAGTCCCGGCGCACGGGCAAGCTATTCCCCTTCCTAGCCCGCTGGCCCGCGGGCAAGGCAATGCGGCAGGCCCGCGACCGGATCCGCCGCCGTCGGCGGTGATGAGCAGTCGTGTTGCGTTTGGGTATGTGTGTTGTCCCATCTGGTGCCACCACTGTTCGATGGTGGCGACCGCGAAGACGGAGGTGTCGTGGTCGACACCGACCGAGACCCATGCGCTGTCGTCGGCGAGGTCGTAGACGCCGTAGGGTATGGCCTTGCCTTCTGCCAGGTCGGGGAAGTCGTAGGTGTTCACCTTCTCGGGTTCGCCGGTGGGCTGCCACTCCTGACCGGCCTGGGCGAACCGTCCGACCAGCTCTTTCTTTTTTGTGTCGATGCTGATCACGGGTTCGGCGGCGGCCAGGAACTGTGCGGCGGTGGAGTTGATGTAGCGGAACTGGGCGTCCCGGTCGGGGTGCTGGGCGCCTTCGAGGGTCTTGCGGTTGCCCTGCAGGCTGAACCCGATCGACCCCAGGATCTGGGCGACCACCGAGTGGCTGACGGAGTGCCCCATCTTGGTCAGCTCGCGGGCCAGGTTGCGGGTCGACTTCGTCGTCCACCGCAACGGCGACTCCGGATCCCCACGGCTCCCCGGCTCGATGAGAGAATCCAATCGGGCCAGCAGTTCCGGGTCGGCGACCTCGGCTTTCTTTCGGCCACCACCTGCCGCCCGAACACGGTTCGCCGGCCCCGGGGTATCGCTGGCCAGTTCCGCCAGGCCGCGGTGGATCGTCGACCGGGACGCACCCGTCGCCTGATGCACCGCGGTAACACCACCGTATCCCCACGACTTCGCCTCGGTCGCCAACGCCAAATGCCGATCACGTTCGTTCAATCGATGCAGCAAATCTGCCAAACGTGCTTCCATCGCCTGGAAATCGTCATCACGAGCTACCACTGGCACAGAATATTGTGACCACTACAGCCCGGCAGGGCGACACTCCGACCGGCCCCAGCATTCACCCGATCGAATTATTTATTACATTACGACTTCTTAGGTGCTGAACAAGATCGCCAAGCCGCAGGGTGGGCCAGGCGCAGATCGCGGTCACCAGCTACCACACTTTGCTGCCCCGCGAACTCGCCACGGCCCGCCATACCCGGAGGAGGTCAGCTGCGACCGGGTACAGGTGATCATCGGCGACGGCGTCCTCGGCGATCCCGACCACTCCTCTACAACAAGATCATCGTCACCGTCGGGCCGTGGGACCTACCCCAATGCCACTTCGTTAAGTGATCATCGTGTGGTATCGTCGTCGGCGTGGCGGGAGTGACGCGTGAGGCGAAGGCGGCGTTGGAGCGGTTACCGGACCGGATCTCGATCGGGGTTCTGGCGGCGGT
>JBOHEO010000083.1:0-21470 GCA_050701055.1 Pseudonocardia sp.
GCGCAGCGCCGCCCGGGTCGCCACCCACGCCGAGAGCCCGACGACTCCCGCTCCCAGCAACGCGGCCAGCCCGAACCCGGCGGCGGCGCGGCGGAGCAGGGTCGCCCCGCCCACCAGATCTGCCGAGGCCACCACCAGCCGGGTGGTCCCGTCCGGGACGACCGCCGGCACGGCGAGCCAGCGCCGCTTGTCCTCGACGGTCGTCACCGGCTCTCCCGCGGCGAGCTGCCGGACCTGTTGGATCCGCAGCGGCAGCGGACCCTGTCCGTCCACCGGGGCACCCGTGGTGTCGACCACCCGTACCGCGCTGTCGGCGCTGTCGGTGACGTTCGCGACCGGCGCGCCCGCCACCAGCCGACCGGCCACCTGCTCGGCCCGCGCCCGCAGCTCGACGTCGGCCGCGCCCAGCAGCGTGCTGTAGAGCAGCCCCGCACCGAGCCGACTCAGTGCCAGGAGCACGGCCAGCGCGACGAGCCCGACCGCCAGCGTGATCCGGAACCGCAGCGTCCGCGCCGCCCACCAGCCGCGCAGTCTGCTCAGCAACACCGGCGATCACCGTGAGCTGCACCTGACGGCCCCAGAAGGAACCCGCACCTCCCTATCGTGAGGTTCACCCGGAACCGACCAGATAGCCGAAGCCACGCACCGTCCGCAGCACGTGCCCGGCGCCCACGACGTCAAGCTTGCGGCGCAGGTAACCCACGTACACCTCGACGACGTTGCGGCTCGCCGCCTGCTCATCACCCCACACCAGGCGCAGCAGCTCGTCCTTGGACACGGCGGTGTCGGGCCTGCTGGCGAGCGCGTGCAGCAGCGCGAACTCCCGCGGGGAGAGCTCGATCCCCTGCCCGTCCCAGCTCACCGCGCGGGCCGCCGGATCGACGACCAGCGGCCCCAGCCGCACGCGTTGCCCGGTGCGGCCGAGCGCGGCGTCGCGACGGCGGAGCATCGCCCGCAGCTGGGCCACCAGCACGACGAACGCGAACGGCTTGACGAGGTAACCGTCGGCACCGAGATCGAGCCCGTCGGCCTGGTCGATCTCGCCGTCCTTGGCCGACACGAGCAGGACCGGCGTGTCCACGCCCGCGGCACGCAACTGCTCCAGGACCCGGTAGCCGGACAGACCCGGAAGGATGATGTCGAGCACCACGGCGTCGAAGCTACCGGTGAGCGCGGCACGCAACGCGGACGGGCCGTCACCCACGGCCACGACCTCCATGCCCTCCGCGGTCAGCCCGCGGACCATGGCGGTGCGCAGCCCGGGCTCGTCGTCCACCACCAGTACTCGTGCCATCTGCGCGGACGCTACCGGCCCACGGATCCGCCCACCTCAGAACTCTCTCAGCCTGGATGCGTCAGGCTGAGGCCATGGCAGGGATGGCGGGACGCATTGCCACGGTCGGCATCGCGGTCGGGCTCGGGTTGTTGACGGCCTGCGCCGGCGCGGACTCGGCGCCGGTCACAGCGGAGGAGCTCGTCAGCTCGGTGCTCGCCGCCGAGCCGGGCCCCTTCGGGGGTACCGTGGAGCTGGACAACGCACTGGGACTGCCGCCGCTCCCCCAGCTCCCGCAGGCCGCCGACGGCACCAGCACCGCGCGGGTGTGGTCCGACGGCATGGGCCGCGGCCGCGTGTCGATCCCGAGTGACGCGGGTGAACGCACCCTCGTCGCCGACGGGGAGACGTTCTGGGCGTGGGACTCCGCCGACCGCACGGTGGTCCGCAGGCCCGTCGGTGACCGCCCGGACGGGGCCGTCACCGACCCGACGGTCGCCGCCACCGAGGCACTCGCGGCCCTGCGCCCGACCAGCATCATCAGCGTCGACGGCACCGCCGAGGTGGCTGGTCGCCCGGCCTACGAGCTGGTGCTGGCCCCGGCACCCACCGAGCGCACGCTGTTGCGCGAGGTACGGATCGCGGTGGACACCGAGAAGCGTGTCCCGCTGCGGCTGACGGTGCTGGCCACCGGGTCGCCGGAGCCCGCGGTGCAGATCGGCTTCAGCGACCTGACGTTCGGGCCGCAGGACCCGGAGCTCTTCACGTTCGCCCTGCCGCCGGGCGCGACGGTCGAGGAAGCGGGGCCGCGCGACGCAGTCCGTCCGCAGGACGGTACGACCGTCGGCGACGGCTGGGACACCGTGCTCGTCACGACGCTGCCGACCGGCGCCGCAACGGGAACCCGCGAGCCCGCACCGGAGACCCGCGAGGGAGCCCCATTCGACCTGTCGGCACTCGGTACCCCGGTCAGCGGCCCCTGGGGCAACGGCCGGTTGATCAGCACGAACGTGGCCGGTGCGATCATCACCGACGACGGCCGCGTCGCCGCCGGCGCGGTTCCCGAGCAGGTTCTCACCGAGGCCCTGGCCCGGTGACCGCGGCCCCCGACTCCTTACGTCAGGACGGTGGCCGAGCCGGCGGTGAACGTCGGGAAGGCCACGCTGCCGGCGTGCCCGCCGAACCGCCTTGGGCCGCCCGGGCCGCTGGGCTGCGCAAGGTGTTCGGGCGCACGGTGGCTGTCGACGGCGTCGATCTCGACGTCCCGGTGGGTTGCGTGCTCGGCATGCTCGGTCCCAACGGCTCGGGCAAGACCACGCTGATCCGGATGCTGCTCGGGCTGACCCGACCCACCGCAGGCACCGCCGAGCTGCTGGGACACGCCGTACCCGGGCAGGCCGCCGTCGCACTGCCACACGTCGGAGCGCTGGTCGAGGGCCCCGGCTTCCACCCGTTCCTGTCCGGCCGGGAGAACCTGTGCCGGGTCGCGGCCGCCGAGCCGCTGCTGGCCGGGCGCGGGGGTGGCCGGATCATCGGCGCCGCCGTCGATGCCGCGGTGGAGCGCGTCGGGCTCGCCGACGCCGCCGACCGCCGTTACCGCGGCTATTCGCTGGGCATGAAGCAGCGCCTCGGGCTCGCTGCCGTGCTGCTGGCGCCGCGTCGGCTGGTCGTCCTCGACGAGCCGACCAACGGCCTCGATCCGGCCGGCACCCGCGACGTCCGGCGGATCATCGAGGAGCTGCACTCCGACGGGGCCACCGTCGTCGTGTCCTCGCACCTGCTGGCCGAGGTGGAAGCGACATGCACGCACGTGGCCGTGTTGCAGGCCGGTTCGCTGATGGCCGCCGGTGAGCTGCGGGTGCTGTTGGCGGCCGACACGGGCGGCCTGGTGATCGCCACCCCGGACGTCGACCTCGCGCTTCGCACCCTGCGCGCCGGCGGTGCCACGGCCTATCGCGATGCAGATCGGCACCTGATCGTCGTGGCCGACGGCGGCCCACCGGCTCCGGAGATCGTGGCCCTGCTGGTGCGCGCGGGTGTCGCCGTGCACGAGGCGCGCCGCCGCAGCACCCGCCTGGAAGAACTGTTCGCCCGCCTGACCGAGGACAGCCGATGAGCACGGCGGTGCGCCGAGGTGAGCAGAGCGGCTCTGCGCACCCGTCCGCCCACGGCGCACCATTGCTCCGGCTCCTCGCCGCCGAGCTGCGGTGGGTGCTGCGCCGACCGCGCACGCTGGTGATGCTCGGGGTGTTCGCGTCGATCCCGGTGCTGATCGCGATCGGGGTGAGGGTTGCCGACCGCTCGGCCGGGCCACGAGCAGGGCTGATCGGCGCGATCGCCGGGAACGGGCTCGTGCTGCCCATCGCCGCGATGACGCTGTCCCTGGCCCTGCTGCTACCGCTCGCCGTCGCGATGGCCGCGGCCGACGCGATCGCCGGGGAATCCGCCCACGGAACGCTGCGCGGTCTCCTGCTCTCCCCGGTCGGGAGGCTGCGGCTGGTCGGGATGAAGGCGTTCGGTGTGCTGGTCGTCGCCACGCTGGCCACCACCGCGATCGCCGTCGTCGGCGTACTCGCCGGGCTCATCATCGTCGGCGGCGCCGCGGCCTCCCCGCCCACCCCGCAGCTGGTGACGCTGTCGGGCACCACCACCGGACTCGGCTCGGCGGTGGGCCGGGTGGCGCTCGTGACCGGGTGGACGATCGGCCAGCTGGCCGCGGTCGGTGCCGTGGCGCTGGCGATCTCGGCGGTCACCGAGCACCCGCTCGTGGTGCTGGCCGCCGTGCTCGGCGGGTTGATCGTGTTCGGGGTGCTCGGCGCGATCCCCGCCCTGGACTGGCTCCAGCCCTGGCTGCTCACCAACGGTTGGACGGCGAGCGTGGACGCGCTGCGCGACCCGCTGCCGTTCGACGACCTGGCGGAGAGCTCACTGCGCGCGCTGTGCTACATCGCGGTAGGCGGCGGGGTGGCGGTGTTCCGCATGCTCCGCCGGGATGCGTGAGCGACCCGAGCCACACCCTCCGCGCCACAACTCGAATCCGGCCCCCAACAACCTCAATGCGTGTCGAACCGCGCAGGGCGGGCCATGTTCGAGCGTGGCGACCGGAGCGCAAGGATGGGGCGCATGACCCCACTGCTCGACGACGCCGCGATCGCCACCGCTCTGCTGGACCTGCCCGGCTGGGAGCGCGACGGAGACACCCTGGTCCGCACCGCGACGCTGCCGAGTTTCCCCGCCGCGATCGCGACCGTGGACCGGGTGGCCGAGATCGCGGAGGACCGCGACCATCACCCGGACATCGACATCCGCTGGCGCACACTCGTCTTCCGCTGCTCGACCCACTCCGCGGGCGGTATCACCGACCTCGACATCGCGCTGGCGGCGGCGATCTCCGAGCAGGTCGCAGCCGCAGGCGGCTGATCGCCGGAACGCGTGATCTCGCAGTCGTGCACGATGATCTTGGTCACGTGCGCTCGCGAAACGATCTCGCAGTCGCGCGGGATGCCGCTGGGCGCGGCTGGTCGGCACAGGTTGCCCACCAGGCGCGTCCCGGGATCAGCCGACCGGGTTCGGTGGTGGCGGTGGCGGCCGTCGTCCGTTACCTGTGCACATGGTGTCCCCCAGTTGTCCATGCGGCGCCGGACGGCCCCGCGTACCGCAAGTCCTACCAAGAATTCGCAAGCCAGGACAACGGCTGCGGACCCGGACCGCGCAGACCGGATGACCGTTGAGCGCCGAGTGGATATTCGTCCACCGATCTGAAAGTTCGGGGTACGGTTGACATCCGCCATTCATCGTTGACGCGCGGTTGGTCGCTCTGCTCCTCGCTGTGGCCGGTACCACGCGACCTTTGCCGAGCGCCCGACACGGGACGAGGAGAGTGCCGTGGCCGCATCGGTCGCTCCACATCGACTCAACTTCGCCACCACCGATCCGGAGGAGGCCCACGACTGGATGCGAACGGTCTACGTGGAACACACCGTGCGGTTGTCCGGCAACCGGGAGCGGTTCCAGTACCGGCACAAGGGGTGGATCGGCAGCGCCTTCTCCATTGCGGGCCAGCGGTACAACATGGGCTGCACCATGAACTCCGAGCCGCTCGGATACCTGCTGATCGCCACGCTGCTCGGCGGGCGGGTCTGGATCGCCGGCGGCCGCGAGGAGCTCGTCCCCACCCGTGGCGACTGGTTCCTGATCGATCCGCACACCCCGATGAACGTCCGGTGGGAGAACGTGCAGATCGGCCTGGTGCGAGTCGATCTGACCGCGGTGGAACGCGTGGCCGCGGAGGCCACCGGCCACGACTCGCGTTCCACGGTGAGCTTCGCGCTGTCGCGAGCGATTTCGGACGGCCGGGTCCGGCACTGGCAGGGACTGGTTCAGTACCTGACCCATGGGTACCTCCCCAACGAAGCCGGATGCAGCAGCCCGCTGATCCATGCCCAGACGGTTCGGTTGCTGGCCGCGACGTTGCTGGAGACCTTCCCGAACACCACGATGAGCACCGACCTCTCCCGCCCCGGCACCACCGATCCGAGCGCGGTCCGCCGAGCGATCGCCTTCATCGAGGAACGCGCAGGCGAACCCATCACGCTGACCGACATCGCCACCGCCGCCCGGGTCGGGCCCCGTCAGCTCCAGTTCGCATTTCGTCGCCATCTCGAGACCACACCGATGGCTTTCCTGCGCCGGGAGCGGCTCGAGCGCGCCCACCGCAGCCTGCAAGCCGCCGATCCAGCGAACGGCGCCACCGTCGCCGACGTGGCCACCCGGTGGGGCTTCGCTCACCACGGTCGGTTCTCCGCCGACTACCGCAGGCACTACGGCCACTCACCCAGCCGCACCCTGCACAGCTGAGCCTAATTGATCAACGGTCGTGCGGCGCCTCGCTGCGGCACTCGCTGATCGCCATCCGGGAACCGACAACCGCACGGGACACGGCTCCCGGCCTCCAGTCGTTGATCAAGAGGTCGCAGATCGCGCGGCACCACCCCAGATACCCACACCAGCCAGGTTTCTGGTAAGCACCTGCGCTGATCATCATCCGGGAACCAGTCACCGCATCAGACACGGTTCCCAGACCCGAACCGCTGATCACCGCCCTGGCCGGGCCGAGGTTCCTTCCGTGCTCTCGACCGCACCCACGTCGTCTCGGTCTGGCTGTATGCACGTTGAACACGACATCGGTCACACGTACCCCCTTGGCGTCCGCGCCGGGTAGCGCGGACTCACTCCGGTATCGTGGTCAACACGAGGCGTTGTGAGAACATATTCGGCGTCTACCGGCCACACCCCTGGGCCAACCTCTGGCCGGCCACGCCAATCACGTCGCCGCGGTGGTGTTCAGTCCCGACGGACACACCCTGGCCAGCGGCAGCTACGACCAGACCGTTCGACTGTGGGGGACGAACGTCGACCAAGCAATCCAACGGATCTGCGCCACCACAACGAACACCCTCACTCCAGCGAAGTGGGAGCAGTACGTTTTGCCGGACCTGCCCTATCGCCCACCCTGCCCGTGACGTGCCACAATCAGGCCTGACAGCTCGTCACGCTCAGGCCACGACCGCATTATCCAGGCGATCCACCAACCCGGTCAGGCGCATCCGGCCGCACGCATGGCGTCGAGCCCATCGGGCTCTTCCGCTCGATGGTGGAACTCTCGATGGCGGAACTACAGTTACTGGAAGTACAGTTACATCCGTGAGCACGATCCCTCGGCCGCCCGGCATGTTCGACCGAGCATGGGAGTGGGACACGCTCGTCCGGTTCTGCGACGACGTGTCGCCGTACGTCAAGCTCGGGGTTGTCTCCGGGCGCCGCAGGCAGGGCAAGTCCTACTTGCTCGAAGCCCTGTGCGAGGCGGTTGGCGGCTTTTACTTCGTCGCGACCGAAGCCACCGAAACAGAGTCGCTACGGCAGCTGGCCGACGCGGTGGCAAACCACCTGGACATGCCCGTGGCACCCGCGCTGAAGAACTGGGATCAGGCGCTGGAGCTCCTCCTGACCATCGGACGTGATCGGCCCCTTCCGGTGGTTCTCGACGAGTTTCCGTACCTGTGCGCGTCGAGTCCGGCACTCCCGTCGATCGTGCAGAAGGCGCTGGGTTCCCGCCGTCCCACCACCGCGAACACTCGGACCCGATTGGTGCTCTGTGGCTCGGCGATGACCTTCATGGGGGCCCTGCTGTCCGGATCGGCGCCGTTGCGGGGCCGGGCGAGCCTCGACCTCACGGTTCCCACCTTCGACTATCGCGCGGCGGCCGAGTTCTGGGACATCGAGGATCCGGCACTCGCGGTGCGGGTTCATGCGGTAGTCGGCGGTACCCCGGCGTATCGCCGCGAGTACACGAGCGGCGACTCGCCTCGTGACAGGAACGACTTCGACCCCTGGGTGGCCCGGACCGTGCTAAACCCCGCAAGTCCCTTGTTCAGGGAGGCGCGATATCTCCTGGCCGAGGAACCCTCGCTGCGGGACAAGGCCCTCTACCACTCGGTTCTGGCCGCGGTCGCCGAAGGAAACAGCACCCGGGGCGCGATCGCCCGTTTCGTGGGACGTCGCGACGACGCACTCCAGCACCCGCTCACCGTGTTGGAGGATGCGGGCTTGTTGCGGCGCGAACCGGATGCCTTCCGGGCAGGCCGGAGCACGGTGCGCATCACCGAACCCTTGATCAGCTTTTACCACGCGGTGATGCGACCCGAGTGGACGAGACTTGAACGGCCGGGGCAGGGTGCTACCGTCTGGGCGGATGCCCGCAGCCGTTTCGAGTCGGCGATCCTCGGCCCGCATTTCGAACATCTGTGCCGGGACTGGACGATCCGGTTCGCCAACGGGGCAGATCTTGGTGGTACTGCCGCGTTCGTCGGCAACGCTGTCATCAACGACCCGGCCCGCCGACGAACCTGGGAGGTCGACGTCGTGGCGCGATCGGCCGACGGCCGCGTCCTCGCTCTCGGTGAGGCGAAGTGGGGCCAGGTGATGGGCATCGAGCTGCTCGACCGGCTGCGCCGGATCCAGCAGCTCCTCGTCGCTCACGGACGAGCTGGAGCTGATCAGGCGCGACTGCTGTGCTTCAGCGGTTCGGGTTTCACCGACGAGCTGAGGATGGCCGAGAACGAAGGCCAGGCCCTCTGCGTCGGTCTCGATCGCCTCTATGGGAATCGCTGACCGGACGCGACCGCGATCAGGCCAACCTCGTGAGCAGCCGGGGCCCGTTCTCGGTCACGGCCACGCTGTGCTCCCAGTGCACCGCGCGGCTCCCGTCGGCGGTGACCACGGTCCAGCCATCGGCGAGCTCCTTCGTCTCCGGGCTGCCGGCGGTGAGCATCGGTTCGACGGCCAGCGCCATCCCGGGGCGCAGGCGCGGCCCGTGCCCGGGATCGCCATGGTTGGGCAGGAACGGGTCCATGTGCATGGACGATCCGATACCGTGCCCGCCGTACTCGGCCACGATCCCGTACTCGACGCCGTCCCGGTGCCCGGCCGCCTCGGCGGCGGCCTGTACCGCGTGGGAGACGTCGGAAAGGCGCCCGCCGGCGCACACCGCCGCGATACCCGCATCCAGAGCCTGCTCGCACGCCGCCGACAAGGCGAGGTCGGCCGGCGAGACCGCACCCACCGGGATCGTCACCGCGGCGTCGCCGTGCCAGCCGTCGAGGATCGCCCCGCAGTCGACCGAGACCAGATCGCCGTCGCCGAGCACCTGAGCGACCGACGGGATGCCGTGCACGATCTGCTCGTTCACCGACGCGCAGATGCTCGCCGGAAAACCGTGGTAGCCGAGAAACGACGGCACCGCGCCGGCGTCGCGAATGATCTGCTCCGCCAACGCGTCGAGCTCGCCGGTACTGATCCCGGGACGGGCGAGCTCGGTCACCGCCGCCAGGGCGCTCGCGACCAGCGCCCCGGCCGCACGCATGGCGTCGATCTCTCCCGGGGTCTTCAGCTCGATGTCGCGCCCGCGCCACCGCGCGAGCAGCCCGCGGACGCCTCGGAGCACCCCAATCACCTCGACCCGAGGGCCTCGGAGACCCGATCGGTGATCTGTTCGACCGGACCCACCGCGTCGACCGTGACCAGCTGGCCGGCGTAGTGGGAGAGCAGCGGAGCGGTCTCGTCGCGGTAGACCTGCTGGCGGCGCCGGATGACGTCCTCGGTGTCATCGGTGCGCCCCCGGCTCAGCAGGCGCTCCACGAGCGCGTCCTCGGCGATCTGCAACTCGACGACGGCGTCGAGCGCCTCGCCGCGCTCAACCAGGATCTCCTCCAGCGAGTGGGCCTGGCTGACGTTGCGCGGAAACCCGTCGAGGACGAAACCCTTGGCCGCGTCGCCGTCCTTGAGCCGTTCGCGCACCATGGCGACGGTGACCTCGTCGGGCACCAGGTCACCCGCGTCGATGTACCGCTTGGCCTCGACGCCCAGCGGTGTCCGTTCCTCCAGGTTGGCGCGGAACAGGTCGCCGGTGGAGATGTGCGGCACGTCCAGGCGCTCGGCAAGGCGCACCGCCTGGGTTCCCTTGCCGGCTCCCGGCGGACCGACCAGAACGAGTCGCACGTAACACCGACCTCCTGAACGACGAACGGATGCAGGCAAGGAGGAAGCGGCATCAACGCAGGAAGCCCTCATAGTTCCGCTGCATGAGCTGACTCTCGATCTGCTTCACCGTGTCGAGGCCCACTCCAACCATGATCAACACGGCGGTACCGCCGAACGGGAAGTTCTGGTTCGCACCACTACCGGTGATACCGAGGAAGAAGTTCGGCAGTACGGCGATGATTCCCAGGTACAGCGAGCCAGGCAGGGTGATCCGGGACAGGACGTAGTTGAGGTACTCGGCAGTTGGCCGCCCTGGGCGGATACCCGGGATGAAACCGCCGAACTTCTTCATCTCATCAGCCCGCTCTTCGGGATTGAACGTGATGCCGACGTAGAAGTACGTGAAGAAGATGATGAGCGCGATGTACAGCAGGATGTGCAGCCAGTTCGACTGGTCGACCAGGTAGGTCTGCACGAACTGCTGGAAAGCACCGCCGTCCGAACCCGCCAACCGCGAGATGAGGTCCGGCAGGTAGAGCAACGACGACCCGAAGATGACCGGGATGACGCCGGCCTGGTTGACCTTGAGCGGGAGGTAGGTGGACGTGCCGCCGTACATCCGGCGACCGACCATTCGCTTGGCGTACTGCACCGGGATGCGGCGCTGGCCCTGCTCCACGAAGACGACGCTCGCGATGATGGCCAGACCGAAGACGCACACACCGGCGAAGACCAACGGCCCCCCACCGTCGGGGTTGTTGAGGATGTTGGCGCCCTCGGCCGGGATCCGGGCAGCGATCGAGGCGAAGATCAGCAACGACATCCCGTTGCCGATACCTCGTTCGGTGACCTGCTCACCCAGCCACATGATGACGGCGGTGCCGGCGGTCATCGTGATCACGATGATCGACAATGTGTAGACGTCGGAGTTCGGGATGACCGGCAGCGCGCAGCCCTGGAGAAGCTGGCCGCGGTCGGCCAGCGCGACGATGCCGGTGGACTGCAGGATGGCGAGCGCAATCGTCAGGTATCGGGTGTACTGGGTCAGCTTGTTCTGACCCGCCTGCCCTTCCTTCTTCAGCTGCTCGAACCGCGGAATGACGACGGTGAGCAGCTGCACGATGATGCTCGCCGTGATGTACGGCATGATACCGAGAGCGAAGATCGACAACTGCAGAAGCGCGCCGCCGGAGAACAGGTTGATCAGCGAGTAGATGCTGGAGTTCTCGCCCTCCTCGACCTGCCGGAGGCACTGCTGGACATTCGGGTACGAGACACCCGGCGACGGAATGGTGGCCCCGGCCCGATAGACCGCCACGATCCCGAGCGTGAAGAGGATCTTCCTCCGGAGATCCGGCGTGGCCAGGGCCGACCGAAAAGCGCTGAGCACTCGGAAATCCTCCTGTACTGGCTCCGCACCGCCGACCCAAAGGGGCCGGCGACGAGCGGCTCGACTCTAACAGCGCCTCGACCGCACCTCGAAGCCCTCCTGCTGTCCCGGGCGGGACGGGGCCAGTCCAGCGAAAGCTCCGACGTGCGATGCGGGCCTCTAGAGCTCGGTGACGGTCCCGCCCGCGGCGACGATCTTGTCACGGGCGCTGCCGGAGAAGGCGTGGGCGCTGATGGTCAGCGCCACCCCGTCGAGATCGCCGTTGCCGAGCACCTTGACCAGTTGATTGCGGCGGACGGCACCGGCCGCGACCAGATCGTCCGGCCCCACGGTGGCCCCGGCGGGAAACAACTGGGCGAGATCGCCCACGTTCACCACCTGGAACTCCACCCGGAACCGGTTCTTGAAGCCCTTGAGCTTGGGCAGCCGCATGTGCAGCGGCATCTGCCCCCCCTCGAAGGCCGCGGGAACGTTCTTCCGGGCCTTGGTGCCCTTCGTGCCACGGCCGGCGGTTTTGCCGCGCTTGCCGCCCTCGCCACGTCCGACCCGGGTCTTCGCGGTCTTGGCACCTGGTGCGGGGCGCAGATGGTGGATCTTGATGGCCATCAGGAGCCGACCTCCTCGACCGTCACGAGGTGACGGACGGTGTGGATCATGCCGCGGATCTGCGGGGTGTCATCCCGCTCCACCGACTGGCGGATCTTGCGCAACCCGAGCGATGCCAGGGTAGCGCGCTGGTTCTGCTTGCATCCGATGGTGCTGCGGACCTGGGTGACCACCAGCTTCGTGCCGGTGGTCGGCGTGGTCTGGGCGCGCGACGCGGCGTCTGACATCGCGATCACGCCCTCGAACCAGCGGCAGCCGCAGCCGCCCGGGCCCGCAGCATGTACGCCGGCGCGACGTCCTCGAGCGGCAGACCGCGACGGGCCGCCACCTCCTCCGGGCGCTGGATCATCTTCAACGCGGCGATCGTGGCGTGCACGACGTTGATCGCGTTGTCGCTGCCCAGCGACTTGGAGAGGATGTCGTGGATGCCGGCACACTCCAGCACCGCGCGCACCGGGCCACCGGCGATGACGCCGGTACCGGGGCTGGCCGGGCGCAGCAACACCACACCCGCGGCCGCCTCACCCTGCACGCGGTGCACGATCGTGCCGCCGATGCGCGGCACCCGGAAGAAGCTCTTCTTCGCCTCCTCCACACCCTTGGCGATCGCGGCCGGCACCTCCTTGGCCTTACCGTAGCCGACGCCCACCAGGCCGTCGCCGTCGCCGACGATCATCAGCGCGGTAAAGCTGAAGCGCCGGCCACCCTTGACGACCTTGGCCACGCGGTTGATCGTGACCAGCCGCTCGATGTACGGGGTCTTGTCCTGGGCCGCCCCGCCGCGGCCTCCGTCGCGGCGGTCGCGGCGGTCACTCGTATTGCTGCGCTCGCCACCGGGCCCACCGGGCCCACCGCCGTCACGCCGTGCGCGTCCCGGCATCAGACTTTCCCTTCCAGCTGCGTGTTCCTGAACTGCTTGTATACGAGCATCAGAACTCCAACCCGCCCTCGCGGGCGGCGTCGGCCAGTGCCGCGATCCGACCGTGGTAGTCGTAGCCGCCCCGGTCGAAGACCACCGCGGTGACCCCGGCCTGGCGAGCCCGACCGGCGAGCAGCTCGCCGACCTTGGCGGCCCGCGCCTTCTTGTCGCCGTCCAGCGCCCGCACGTCGGCTTCCATCGTGGACGCCGACACCAGGGTGTGGCCGGCCAGGTCGTCGATCAGCTGGGCCACGATGTGCCGGGAGCTGCGTTTGACGGCCAGCCGTGGCCGCTCCTGACTGCCGTTGATCTTCTTGCGCAGCCGGGAATGCCGCCGGTCGCGCGAGATGCGGCGCTTGCTCGACACCTGCGAGCCGGCCCGCTTCTTGGCAGCCGCAGAAATGATCTCAGCCATCACTTACCCGTCTTTCCGACCTTGCGGCGGATGACCTCGCCGGCGTAGCGCACACCCTTGCCCTTGTACGGGTCGGGCTTGCGCAACTTGCGAATGTTGGCGGCGATCTCGCCGACCAGCTGCTTGTCGATACCGGAGACCGAGAAGCGGGTGGGCGTCTCGACCGTGAACGTGACACCCTCAGGAGCGTCGACCACCACTGGATGGCTGTACCCGAGGGCGAACTCCAGCGAGGAGCCCTTCAACGCGACGCGATAGCCGACGCCGTGGATCTCCAGCTTCTTCTCGTAACCGGTGGTGACGCCGACGACGAGGTTGTTCACGAGTGTGCGGGACAGGCCGTGCATGGCCTTGCTCCGGCGCTCGTCGTCCGGGCGACGCACGTGAACGGTGCCGTCGTCATCACGCTCGATGCTGATCGGCTCGATCACGGTGTGCGTCAGGGTGCCCTTCGGCCCCTTCATCGTCACCGTGGCGCCGTCGATGGTCACGTCCACCCCGGACGGAACGGTGATGGGCAGCTTCCCGATTCGGGACATGGTGTTACCCCCTCACCAGACGTAGGCGAGGACTTCCCCGCCCACGCCCTTCTTGTGCGCCTGTCGTTCGGTCAGCAGACCGGTCGACGTCGAGATGATCGCGACACCGAGGCCGCCGAGCACCCGGGGAAGGCTGGTGGACTTCGCGTAGACCCGCAGGCCGGGCTTGGAGATCCGGCGCAGGCCCGCGATGCTGCGCTCCCGGTTGCGCCCGTACTTCAGCTCGATCACCAGGGACTTGCCGACCTCGGCGTCCTCGATGGCGTGCGCGGCGATGTAACCCTCCCGCTGCAGGATCTCGGCGATCGCCACCTTGAGCTTGGAGTGCGGCATCACGACCCGGTCGTGGTAAGCGGAGTTCGCATTGCGCAGACGCGTGAGCATGTCTGCGATCGGATCAGTCATCGTCATGGGGTGAGTCGTTTCACTTCCCCGCCTGGTTCCCCCCTGCTCGGGTCCGGGTGTCCCGGGGTGTCGAGCACCGGAGGCCTGTGGCGATCATGTTGCGGGAAACTCGGGTGCTGGTAACTACCAGGAGGACTTGCTGACGCCCGGCAGTTCGCCGGCATGCGCCATTTGTCGGACGCAGATGCGGCACAGCCCGAACTTCCGTAGCACGGCACGCGGACGGCCGCACTTCTGGCAGCGGGTGTAGCCGCGCACCGCGAACTTGGGCTTGCGCGCCGCCTTGATGACCAGCGCCTTCTTCGCCATCTGGGTCAGCTCTCCTTGAAGGGAAAGCCGAGCCGGCGCAGCAGCGCCCGGCCTTCCTCGTCGGTGGTCGCCGTGGTGACGACCGTGATGTCCATGCCGCGCGGACGGTCGATCGAATCGGGGTCGATCTCGTGGAACATCGACTGCTCGTTCAGACCGAAGGTGTAGTTGCCGCGGCCGTCGAACTGCGCGGGCGACAGGCCGCGGAAGTCGCGGATACGAGGCAGTGCGATGGTCAGCAGCCGGTCCAGGAACTCCCACATGCGGTCGCTGCGCAGGGTGACCTTCGCGCCGATCGGCATGCCCTCGCGCAGCTTGAACTGCGCGATGGACTTGGTGGCCTTGCGGACCAGCGGGCGCTGGCCCGTGATCGTGGCCAGGTCGCGGACGGCGCCGTCGATGAGCTTGGCATCGCGCGCGGCGTCGCCAACACCCATGTTGACGACGACCTTGACGACGCCGGGGATCTGCATGACGTTGGCGTAGCCGAACTCCTCGCGCAGCCCGCTCGCGATCTCGTCGCGGTAGCGCTGCTTGAGGCGCGGCACGGTGGTCGTCTCGCCAGGAGCGCTTGCGCGACCCAGTGTCTGAGTGGTCATCAGATCTCCTTCCCGGATCGACGGGAGACCCGGACGCGCTTGCCGGTGTCGGTGAGCTTCTTGCCCACCCGTGCCGGCTTGCCGTCGGCGTCGATCACCATCACGTTGGAGACGTGGATCGCCGCCTCCTGGGTGACGATCCCGCCGGACTGCGCGCCGCGCTGGTTCTGGCTGATCCGGGTGTGCTTCTTGATCCGGTTCACACCCTCGACGAGCACGCGATCCTTCGCCGGGTAGGCCTGGATGACCTTGCCCTTGGCTCCCTTGTCCTTGCCGGCGATCACCAGCACGGTGTCGCCCTTCTTGATCTTCATCTCACAGCACCTCCGGGGCCAGGGAGATGATCTTCATGAACCGCTTGTCCCGAAGCTCACGACCGACCGGTCCGAAGATGCGCGTTCCCCGCGGCTCGCCGTCGGGTTTGATCAGCACAGCGGCGTTCTCGTCGAACCGGATGTAGGACCCGTCCGGCCGACGGCGCTCCTTGACGGTGCGCACGATCACGGCTTTCACCACGTCACCACGCTTCACCCCGGCCGCCGGGATGGCGTCCTTGACGGTGGCGACGATGACATCGCCGATCCCGGCGTAGCGCCGACCCGATCCGCCGAGCACCCGGATGCACAGGATCTCCTTGGCACCGGTGTTGTCCGCGACCCGCAGCCGCGACTCCTGCTGGATCATTTGGCCTTCTCCAGGATTTCAACCAGCCGCCAGCGCTTGGTCGCCGACAACGGCCGCGTCTCCATCAGCCGGACCCGGTCGCCGATCCCGGCCGTGTTGGCCTCGTCGTGCGCCTTGACCTTGCTGGTCCGCCGGATGACCTTGCCGTACATCGGGTGCTTCACCCGGTCCTCGAGCGAGACGACGATCGTCTTGTCCATCTTGTCGGACACGACCAATCCCTCGCGGACCTTCCGCTCATTTCGCACTGTGCTGCGCTGCTCAGCGGTCTGCTGCTCAGCGGTGCTCTGCTCAGTCATGCAACGTCCCCATCCTCGCTAGGCGCCATCGACAGGCCCAGCTCCCGCTCCCGCATGACCGTGTAGACCCGCGCGATGTCGTGCCGAACGGTTCGCAGCCGCCGGTTGTTGTCCAGCTGACCGGTGGCCATCTGGAAGCGGAGGTTGAACAGCTCCTCCTTGGATTCCCGCACCCGCACCGTGAGCTCCTCGTCGGTCAGCTCACGCAACTCCGCGGCCGTCGTGGTACCACTCCCGCGCGCCATCAGCGCTCCCCTCCCTCACGGGTCACGATCCGGCACTTCATCGGAAGCTTGTGAATCGCGCGGCGCAGTGCCTCACGAGCGGTCGTCTCGTTCGGGTAGCTCATCTCGAACAGCACCCGACCGGGCTTGACGTTCGCGATCCACTTCTCCGGCGATCCCTTGCCGGAGCCCATGCGGGTCTCGGCCGGCTTCTTCGTCAGCGGGCGGTCCGGAAAGACGTTGATCCACACCTTGCCGCCACGGCGGATGTGGCGGTTGATGGCGATCCGTGCGGACTCGATCTGGCGGTTGGTGACGTAGGCCGGCTCGAGCGCCTGGATGCCGAGCTCGCCGAAGGTCACCTGGGTGCCACCCGACGCCGCGCCGGTGCGGTGCGGCCGGTGCTGCTTGCGGTGCTTGACCTTGCGGGGAATCAGCATGACCTACGCCTCCCCGCTGGTCTCGGTCGGAGCCACCTCGACCGCGGCGCTCGCACCCTCGGTCGGGGCCGCCTCGATCGTGGCGACACCTCCCGGGGAGTCGGCACGCTCGGCCGCGGCACGCCCGGCCTCGGTGCCCGAGGCGGTGGTACCGGATGCACCCGAACGCCGACGGGCCGGGCGCTCGCGACGCGGACCGCGGTCGGCGGCTCCTGGAGCAGCAGCGACGGGAGCACCTTCACGGCGACCCCCGACGACATCACCCTTGTAGATCCACACCTTGACGCCGATCCGGCCGAACGTCGTGCGGGCCTCGAACAGGCCGTAGTCGATGTCCGCGCGCAACGTGTGCAGCGGAACCCGACCCTCGCGGTAGAACTCCGACCGCGACATCTCCGCGCCGCCAAGGCGCCCGGAGCACTGCACCCGGATGCCCTTGACCTGCGGCGAGCGCATGGCCGACTGGATGGCCTTGCGCATCGCACGGCGAAAGGCCACGCGGTTGGACAGCTGCTCGGCCACACCCTGCGCGACGAGCTGCGCGTCGGACTCGGAGTTCTTGACCTCGAGAATGTTGAGCTGGACCTGTTTGCGGGTCAGCTTCTCCAGCTGGCCCCGGATCCGGTCGGCCTCGGCGCCGCGGCGACCGATGACGATGCCCGGACGCGCGGTGTGGATATCCACCCGCACGCGGTCCCGGGTGCGTTCGATCTCGACCTTGGAGATGCCGGCCCGCTCCATGCCCTTGGACAGCATCTTGCGGATCTCGACATCTTCCTTGACGTACTCGGCGTACTGCTTGTCGGCGTACCAGCGCGACTTCCAGTCGGTGGTGATACCGAGCCGGAACCCATGCGGGTTAATCTTCTGACCCATCAGCGGGCCCTCCCCTTCGCACCGCGATCAGTGCCGCGCCGGCCAGACTTCGACACCGCAGGCTGCGACTCCACCTCGACGGTGATGTGGCTCGTCCGCTTGCGGATCCGGAACGCACGGCCCTGGGCGCGCGGGCGGATGCGCTTGAGCGTGGGTCCCTGGTCGGCGCAGGCCACGACGACCACGAGGGTGTCGCGGTCCAGATCGAGGTTGTTCTCGGCGTTGGCCGCGGCACTCGCGATGACCTTGGACAGCGGCTCGGCCGCGGCCTGCGGGGAGAACCGCAGGATGTCGAGAGCCTCTCCGACCGGCCGCCCCTTGATCAATGCGATGACGCGCCGCACCTTGGTGGGCGACATGTGAACGAACCGTGCCACCGCGCGCGCCCGAATCGGCTCGAGCGCGGCGGCAGGGTCCTGGCTTGCCTGCTTGGTTGACGCAGTGATGGACACGGTGCTAGCCATTCCTTTCCCTCTCCTGGTCGCTACTCGAGCCGATCAGCGCCTGCGCGCCTTGCGGTCGTCCTTGATGTGACCCCGGAAGGTCCGCGTGAGTGCGAACTCCCCCAGCTTGTGGCCGACCATCGAGTCCGAGATGAACACCGGCACGTGCTTGCGGCCGTCATGCACCGCTATCGTGTGGCCGATCATGTCGGGGATGATGGTGGACCGGCGCGACCACGTGCGGATCACGGTCTTCTTGCCGGCCTCGTTGAGCGCGTCCACCTTCTTGAGCAGGTGGTCGTCCACGAACGGGCCCTTCTTCAGGCTGCGCGGCATTGGTTACCTCCCTGCCCTGTCACGTTCTTCATGTTCAGCCACGTTCTTCATGTTCAGCGCTTCTTGCCGGTACGCCGACGGCGAACGATCATCTTGTCGCTCGGCTTGGTGCGGCGGGTGCGGCCCTCGGGCTTACCCGCGGGGTTGACCGGGTGGCGGCCACCGGAGGTCTTGCCCTCACCACCACCGTGCGGGTGGTCGACCGGGTTCATGGCCACACCGCGGACGGTCGGGCGCTTGCCCTTCCACCGCATCCGGCCTGCCTTGCCCCAGTTGATGTTGGACTGCTCGGCGTTGCCCACCTCGCCGACGGTGGCGCGGCAGCGCACGTCGACGTTGCGGATCTCGCCGGACGGCATGCGCAGCTGCGCGTACGGCCCGTCCTTGGCAACCAGCTGCACACCCGATCCGGCCGCGCGGGCGATCTTCGCGCCGCCACCGGGGCGGAGCTCGATCGCGTGCACCACGGTGCCGGTGGGAATGTTGCGCAGCGGCAGGTTGTTGCCGATCTTGATGTCGGCCCTCGGGCCGGCCTCGACCTTGTCGCCCTGCTTGAGCTTCTCCGGGGCGATGATGTAGCGCTTCTCGCCGTCGGCGTAGTGCAGCAGTGCGATCCGGCTGGTGCGGTTGGGGTCGTACTCGATGTGCGCGACCTTGGCCGGGATACCGTCCTTGTCGTTACGCCGGAAGTCGATCAGCCGGTACGCACGCTTGTGGCCACCACCCTGATGGCGGGTGGTCACCCGGCCGTGGACGTTGCGGCCGCCCTTGCTGTGCAGTGGCCGGACCAGTGACTTCTCCGGCGTCGACCGGGTGATCTCGACGAAGTCGGCGACGCTCGCGCCGCGACGCCCCGGGGTGGTCGGCTTGTACTTACGAATGCCCATCGGTCAGCCCCTCAACTCGCCCGGCCACCGAACACGTCGATCGTGCGGCTCTCCTGGGAGAGCGTGACGATCGCGCGCTTGGTGTTCTTGCGCTTGCCGTAGCCGGTACGCGAACGCTTGCGCTTGCCGGAGCGGTTCAGTGTGTTGACGCTGAGCACCTTCACCCCGAACACCTTCTCCACGGCGATCTTGATCTCGGTCTTGTTCGCGTCCGGCTTCACGATGAAGGTGTATTGGCGCTCCTCGAGCAGCCCGTAGCTCTTCTCCGAGACCACCGGCGCGAGCAGGATGTCGCGCGGATCGGGGATCACGAGCCCTCCTCTTCGTCGGCCTCTTTGTCGGCCACCGTCCCGGCGGCGCGCTTGGACTTCACCTGGGCGATCGGACCGGCCAGGAACGCGTCGAGTGCATCCCGGGTGAACACCACGACGTCGTTGACGAGCACGTCGTAGGTGTTCAGCTGGCCCGGCGTGATGACGTGCACGGTCGGCAGGTTGCGCAGGCTCAGCCGGCTGACCTCGTCCTCGCGACCGAGAACGGCCAGCACCCGAGTCGCTCCGGGGACGACTCCGGCCAGCACCGCGCGAGCGGTCCTGGTCGACGGGGTGTCGCCGGTGACCACCGCGGAGATGACGTGCACCAAACCTTCACGGGCCCGGTCGGACAGGGCCCCGCGCAGCGCGGCAGCCTTCATCTTCTTCGGGGTCCGCTGGGCGTAGTCACGCGGCTGCGGACCGTGCGCGACACCGCCACCGGCGAACTGTGGTGATCTGCTGGATCCCTGGCGGGCGCGACCGGTGCCCTTCTGCCGGTAGGGCTTGCGACCACCTCCACGAACCTCGCCGCGGGTCAGCGTCGAGTGCGTACCCTGACGAGCCGCCGCGAGCTGCGCGGTGACGACCTGGTGCATCAGCGGAATGTTGGCCGGCGCGTCGAAGACGTTCGCGGGCAGCTCGACCATGCCGTCGGTGTCGCCGGTAGGAGTCTTGACGTCGACGCGCGTCACGCCCGCCGAGCCCGCATCGATGCTGTTCGTCATACCTGGGCACCGCCCTTCGCGGCCGACTTCACCAGCACGAGTCCGCCGCGCGGACCGGGAACCGCACCCTTGATCAGGAGCAGCCCGTTGTCGATGTCCACGCGGTGCACGGTGAGGTTCTGGGTGGTGACGCGTGCGTGGCCCATGCGACCGGCCATCCGCAGGCCTTTGAACACCCGGCCCGGGGTGGCGCACCCGCCGATCGAACCCGGCGACCGGTGCTTGCGCTGGGTGCCGTGGCTCGCGCCGAGGCCCTTGAAACCGTGGCGCTTCATGACACCCGCGGTGCCCTTGCCCTTGCTGGTGCCGACCACGTCGACCACCGCGCCGGCGTCGAACACCTCGGCGGTGATCTCCTGGCCCACCGTGTACTCACCGGCGTCGGAGGTGCGCAGCTCGACCACATGCCGACGCGGCGTGGTGTCGGCCTTGCTGAAGTGGCCGGTGCGCGGCTTGTTCACCTTGCGCGGGTCGATTGCCCCGTAGGCGAGCTGAACGGCGACATAGCCGTCGTTCTCGACGGTGCGGACCTGCGTGACCACGTTGGGCCCCGCCTGGACCACGGTGACCGGAACCACCCGATTGTTTTCGTCGAATACCTGGGTCATCCCGAGCTTCGTGCCCAGGATCCCGGTGACCCGCCTCCCCGACGACGGAGTCGGCGTAATTGGTGCTGTCATCTTCTCCGTCAGCCCTACTGGATGTTGACGTCGACGCTGGCCGGCAGGTCGATGCGCATGAGCGCGTCGACCGTCTTGGGCGTCGGGTCGAGGATATCGATCAGCCGCTTGTGGGTGCGCATCTCGAAGTGCTCCCGCGAGTCCTTGTACTTGTGCGGCGAGCGGATGACGCAGTAGATGTTCTTCTCCGTCGGCAGCGGCACCGGCCCGACGACCCGGGCACCCGTACGTGTCACCGTCTCCACGATCTTGCGAGCGGACGCGTCGATTGCCTCGTGGTCGTAGGCCTTCAGCCTGATGCGGATCTTTTGTCCCGCCATGTCGTCACTCGTCCTCTTCTTCCTGCCGAGAAGTACATGTCAGCGTTCCTGTCCCGCCCGGTGCACACGCCTGAAGGAGCCCAGCGGCACCGCAGGATGCGGCTTCCGGTCTCACTCGTCGTGGACGTCCGGTCCACGAGGTCGGGCGTGTCATGCCCGGCCTCAGCCCGATCCCCGGACCGATCACGACCACCTGGGTCGCACCTGAGTTCGAGAGCCTGGCGCTGGATACGGTGCGCGGAGTGATCA
>JBOHEO010000084.1:0-21112 GCA_050701055.1 Pseudonocardia sp.
CGCCGTGTTCCTGACCCGGCGCCTGGCCCAGGAACACGGCGAGGTGACCCTGCTGGGCATGGCCGGGTTCGCCGTGGCCGACACGCTATTCAACGGGGGGGCATTCGAGCCGGCGCGGGCCGAGCTGGACGCGCTCACGTTGCCACCGACCACGGCCGACACCGCCGGTCTGGTGTGCTGGATCACGATGACCCACGCTCTAGCCGCGGTGCTGGATGGCCGGGCGAATGATGCGGGCGCGCCGATGGAGACCGTCGCCGAGATAGCCGGGCGGTTCGGGGCGACCGGTGCGGCCGACGCGCTGGGGATCGTGTTCGGGCCGACCGACGTCGGGACCGTGCGGATGTTCAATGCGCTCGAATCGGGCGAGCCCGATCGTGCGGTGAGCATCGCCCAGGACGTCGACCCCGACCGCCATCCCTTCCCGTCGAACCGGGCCTTCTACTGGGCACACCACGGGCGGGCGCTGGTGCAGCTGCGCGGGCGTGACGACGACGCGGTGCGCGCGCTCCGTACCGCGGAGGGCCTCTATCCCACCAAGGTGCAGCGGGACCCGTTGGTCCGGGAGACCCTTGTCGAGCTGCTCACGCGGGTCAAGCGGGACGCGGTGGGGCGAGAGCTGCGGGGCCTGGCCTACAGAGCGGGTCTGCCCGTGTAGTCCATCCGGGTTGTCACACTGGTGACAAGGCGGTCAGCATCGCTCCTAACGTCCCGCCGCATGTTCGTTGCGCTTCGTGCCGTGTTCCGTGCTGTGTTCGGAGACAGTAGACACCAGCCCAAGGGCCACCGGACACGGGACGTGATCACCCAGTGCCGGACCGTCGAGCTGGTCGACGTCGCCACCATGCAGGCGCACCTCCTGCCCGCCGCCGCCGCCGACCATCGCGGTGACGGCCACTACGTCGCACTCTGCGGAACGGACGTGACCCCCGCGGCGATGGTCGAACCCGGACGCGGCTACTGCCGGTCATGCAGCTCCAGCGCCACGATCCCTACTCGGGAGACCCGGTGAGCTCCGCGGCGAAGACATTCAACGCCCGCGCCCTGACCGAGCAGCTTGCCAAGCTGCCTGACGTGGTCGCCCGGCTGCGCGCGGCGCATCTGCCCGACCGCTCGGGCCGGCACTGCCGGGATTGCCGCGGCGCGCAGGGCGCCCCGGCTCGCTGGCCGTGCAATCTGCGCAGCTTCGCCGATGCCGCCCAGCAGCTGATCGATCACCGCGGCCGGCCCCGCGGACGGTGAGGCCCGCACGTACTCCGCTACAGTCACACACTGCGGCGCGGGCCGCGGGCGGCCTGACTCGGTCTCCGCGTTCGCCTGCCGTGGCTGCGGCGGCGGTGCGTCGACCAGGTCGGGATCCGGCGTGCCGTCTGTGCTGCACGGTCAGCGACGTGCGGGTCGACACCTGATCTGGTCGATCGAACAAGTGTTTGATAAAGCGGTCAGGATGGTGCTCCGACCACCCTGTCGACCGCTCGTCCCATCGTGCGAGAGGATGCCGACGTGACCGCCGCTGCTGTTCCTGCCGTCGACACGGCAGAGCTGCGGAAGGCCCGCGGCGCGGTCTTCACCCCGGAGCCGATCGCCCGCTACGTGACCGTTGACGAACCTGGCGTCGTCGTGGGCGGCGTTCACGGTGCATTCGGCGTCGTTCCTCAAGCCGGGCGGCCGGATGGGGCTGGTGCTACCCGCGGAGCTGCTGAGCGTGAACTATGCCGCCGAGACGCGCGCGTTCCTGATGCGCGAGTTCGCTCGCGTCGACTTCGTGGTGTTCACCGAGCGGGGTTTCCCGGCCTCCTCGAGGAAGTCGTGTTGCTGCTGGCCGACGGCTACCAGCAGGGGCCGGCCGACCGTGCGGGGATCGTCGAGGCCCGCAACGCCGCTGGCCGCACCACCGCGCCGGCCCGGCGCGTCTGGTCGTCGGCGAGCGCGCGGGACAAGTGGACACCGTCGCTGATGCCCGCTGCCGCGCTGGACATCTATGTCCGGCTATGCCGAGGCCGTGCAGGGGCGGGCGACGTAGGGGTGGCCGTGGCCGCCACCCTCCGCGTTGCAACATGGATCCGGCCCCAGCAGCCATGATTCCGCTGTACCGCGCAGGGTGTTCGGCTCCAGGCGACCATGATCACCGGTTCGGCGCGATTCCGGCCAGACCTGAACGGAGAATGCGCCAGGCTGATGATTTTGAGCCTGGACCAGGCCGCCGACGTGCTCCCAATCCCCGAAGGACTTCTGCGGCGCTGCACCAGCGGCCCAGGATCGCTAGCCCATGCTGAACAGAGAAGCGATGCACTGCGGTCAACCTCCCCGACAAAGAATTCACCCGATCGTGTGCATGCCAACGCGCATGGGTGATAGTGAAGAGCATTTGTGTACGTAGCCTAGCTAGGGGGTACCTACTTGCCGACCTGTTCATCCCAAGGTATGGAGGCACATTTTGATGCGACAGATCATCATCCGGCTGCTGGTTGCCGCAGCTATAGCCAGCGGGTTCATCCTCGGCGGCATGGCTACCGCAGTCCCGACCGACGCGGCAGACGACGTCAGTCTCACATCGACGCAGCTCGCCCTCGTCTCCAGCGACAATGACGATGATGACGACCATGACGACGATGATGATGATGACGACCATGACGATGACGATGACGACGGCATTCTCGGCATTCTCTTCTTGTAGGGACCGGAATCCGGTGACCGCTAGACCTTGACGCCCCGGTGGTGCCCGTCGGAACCAAACCCGGCGGGCATCACCGGCAAACGCCATTCCGCCGCCATTGGTAGCGTCGTTGCCGATAAGTTTTATCCCGTGGAGCGTCTGGCTGGACGGGATGCCAGCGCCGAACCGGCAGGAGAACTTGTCACCCAGATCGGTAGACTGTGACTCTCGGGACGAAAAGTGCCTCGCCGGCAGGCGCGCCCACCAGGATGAATCGCAGCACACTCCCGGTCTGCTGACCGAGGCGGCCGGCGAAACCTCGCGCCACGACTTGACCTCTTCCAGATCACAGGGGACGGTAGCGAGACCATGATGTCCGACCGCGTCGACCGGGACGGCGCAGCGCTGCAGGCGTTGCGCCGTGCCGGGCTGCGCGTCACCACCCCGCGCCGGGCCGTCCTGGCCTGGCTGGCGGAGCATCCCCACTCCACCGCCGAAGCGGTCGGAGCGGGTGTGCGGAAGCAGCTCGGATCGGTGTCCACCCAGGCCGTCTACGACGTCCTCGGCGCGTGTGCCAATGCGGGCTTGCTGCGATGCATCGAGCCCGCGGGCCACCCCGCGCGGTTCGAGCGCCGCGTCGGCGACAATCACCACCACCTCGTGTGCCGCGACTGCGGCCGCACCGAGGACGTCGACTGCGTGGTCGGGGCCATGCCCTGCCTCACGCCGGTCGACGGCCATGGCTTCACGCTCGACGAGGCCGAGGTAGTGTTCTGGGGTCTGTGCCCCACTTGCGTGAAAACTGAGCATCAGCACCACGAGGAGGCGCAACAGTGACGCACACCCAACCCCAGCCGACCACGACGGACGCCGGCATCCCGGTCGAGAGCGACGAGCACTCGCTCACCGTCGGCCCGGACGGGCCGATCCTCCTGCACGATCACTACCTCATCGAGCAGATGGCGCAGTTCAACCGGGAACGGGTACCCGAGCGGCAGCCGCACGCGAAGGGCGGCGGTGCCTTCGGCCGGTTCGAGGTGACGGGCGACGTCAGCGCCTACACGAGGGCAGCGGTGTTCCAGCCGGGCACGACGACCGATGTGCTGATCCGGTTCTCCACGGTGGCCGGCGAGCGCGGAAGCCCCGACACGTGGCGTGACCCTCGCGGTTTCGCGGTGAAGTTCTACACCACCGAGGGCAACTACGACATGGTCGGGAACAACACCCCGGTCTTCTTCATCCGTGACCCGTTGAAGTTCCAGCACTTCATTCGCTCGCAGAAGCGCCGCGCGAACAACAACCTGCGCGACCACGACATGCAGTGGGACTTCTGGAGCCTTTCGCCCGAATCCGCGCATCAGGTGACCTGGTTGATGGGCGACCGCGGGATCCCGCGCACCTGGCGACACATGAACGGCTACAGCTCGCACACCTATCTGTGGGTCAACGCTGACGGCGTCAAGCACTGGGTGAAGTATCACTTCACGACCGACCAGGGCGTCGAGTTCTTCACCCAGGACGAGGCCGACCAGATGGCGGCGGTGGACACCGATTACCACACGCGCGATCTGTACGAGCACATCGAGGCGGGGCAGTTCCCGAGCTGGACCCTCAAGATGCAGATCATGCCGTTCGAGGACGCCAAGACCTACCGGTTCAACCCGTTCGACCTGACCAAGGTGTGGCCGCACGACGACTACCCGCTCGTCGAGGTCGGCAAGATGACTCTCGACCGCAACCCGACCGATCACCATACCGAGATCGAGCAGGCGGCGTTCGAGCCCAACAACCTCGTGCCGGGCGTCGGCCCGAG
This sequence comes from Pseudonocardia sp., assembly GCA_050701055.1. GTDB lineage: Bacteria > Actinomycetota > Actinomycetes > Mycobacteriales > Pseudonocardiaceae > Pseudonocardia. The sequence goes on from JBOHEO010000084.1 coordinate 4,470, forward strand.
CCCGGACAAGATGTTGCTGGCCCGGGTCTTTGCCTACGCGGACGCCCACCGGTACCGCATCGGTGCGAACTACAAGCAGCTGCCGGTGAACGCGCCCCGCTCGCCCGTGCACAGCTACAGCAAGGACGGCGCGATGCGCTACCAGAACGTCTCGGACCCGGTGTACGCGCCGAACTCCTACGGCGGTCCGCAGGCCGACACCGCCCGCTGCGGCGAGCCTGCGGTATGGCACACCGACGGGGAGATGGTGCGCACCGCGTACACAATGCATGCCGAGGACGACGACTGGGGCCAGGCCGGCACGCTGGTCCGCCACGTGCTCGACGACGCCGCCCGCGGGCGGCTGGTCGACAACATCGTGGGCCATCTGCTCAACGCCGTGAGCGAGCCCGTGCTGCGGCGCGCCTTCGAGTACTGGCGCAACGTGGACAAGAACCTCGGCGACAAGGTCGAGGCGGGCGTCCGGGCCAAGCAGGGCGAGAAGGATCCCAAGGTCGCGCAGGCGAACCCCGCGCGGGATTCGATGCAGGCCAAGGCCTGAGCACACGTGACCCAGGGCTCGGCACCACCTCGGGGTGCCGAGCCCGGACGTCGAACATGGACCGAAGGGAATCCCATGATCTTCATCGTCGTGAAGTTCACCATCCGTCCGGAGCGGAGCGACGAGTGGCTCTCGCTCACCGCTGACTACACCAAGGCGTGCCGGGCCGAGGCCGGAAACGTCTTCTTCGAGTGGTCCAAGAGCGTGGACAATCCCCATCAGTTCGTCCTGGTCGAAGGGTTCGCATCAGCCGATGCCGGCGATGCACACGTGGCCACCGCGCACTTCAAGGCCGCCATGGAATGGATGCCCGATGTGGTCGCGGAGAAGCCACGGATCATCTCCGCCGATATCCCGCAGGATGGCTGGGGCGAGATGGGTGAGATCACTCCCCGGTAGTACCCGCTCATCGCGGACGCGCCGCCGGTCTGGTCGAGGGTGGATCCACGACGCGTCCGCGTCACTCGATGGTCAGCACAGCGTCGAGGTGGGTGATGGCCAGAATCCGTCGCACGATGGGGGTCAATCCGGCGAGCACGATCCTGCCTCCGTCGGCCCGGAACGCGGAGTCGGCTCGGACGAGAACGCTGAGGCCCGCCGCGCCGAGGAAGTCCAGTCGGGCCATGTCGAGCACGACCAGCCGGCTGCCGGAGCGGCGCAGCTCGTCGAGAACGGTGGCGAGCTGCGCCGCTGTGGCCATGTCCAGCTCGCCGTGCAGGTGTGCATCGGTACGAGACCCGGCAGTGCTGGTCTTCACGGTGAAAAGCGGCCGTCCCTCAGGCTGCATCTGCTCGCTCCGCATCACCCGGGTCGGTTCCGCGACCGTCGTTCGCCCGGGGGCTCCTCGGGCGAGGGATCGCCGGCGACGTCGGCGATCAGGGCGACGGCGACGTCGCGAAGCTTGATATTGGACCGCTGGGAGAGCCGGCGCAGGATGTCGAATGCGTCGACGGCATTGATCCGCCGCTGCCCCATGAGGATGCCGAGCGCCTGGTCGATCGTCGTGCGGGAGGACAGCGCGGCCTCGAGATTGCGGTTGTGCTCCTCGCTCTCGGCCAGCCGGATGGCGAGTGCCACCGCTCCCGCGGCATGCTCGGCGAACCGGCGGGCCCGTGCATGATCGTCGTCGTCGAAGGCGCACGGCTCCACGGCGTACAGGTTCAGCGCACCGATCGACCCGCCCTGCACGCGCAGCGGCACCGCCAGCGACGCACCCGCACCCTCGGCCCGGCCGCGCCTGCTGAACGCGGGCCAGCGTTGGTCCTCCTTGATGTTCTCGACGACGACCACGATGCCCTCACGCATGGCCGTCAGGCACGGCCCGTCGTCGAGAGCGTACTGGATCTCGTCCATGTGCCGGGCGAAGTCGCTGCTGGACGCGCCGATCCTGCGGGACTGCGGTGTGGGCTGGACGGTCACCCCACAGGACAGGACCGCGTTGACCGTCTCGGCGGCCCGTTGCGCGACCTCCGTGAGGAACTCCTCGACGCCGGACGCCCGGAGCAGCATCTCGTGGAGGTCCCGCGCCAGTTCCCGCGGCTGTCCGGATAGATCGAATTCGGACATCGTCGCAGGCCTCCTACGCAGTCGAAGCGTCTGGTCCGCAGGTTTCCGCGATCCAGGCGCCTCGCTGCCGGACGCCGTGCCGGGTCCCAGCGACGCCAGCGGTGCGTCAGCGTCGATGGGACCGGGCTGTTCGGGACAACACTATCTTCCGGGGTCAGGAGTGGGAGAACGGGATTGGTCTTCGTGATTACCGGGTACGGCGACCAGGGGTGTGCGGGCCGCCCGGGATGCCCGCGCACCCAGGCCGCAGTGGTTGGAACCGTCAGCCGCTGCGGCCACCTCCTGACTCGTACCGGATCCGCGGACCCCCTCCGAGGTCTCCGAGGTCGCGGAAGTGAGTGGGCGCAGCGGGTCAGCCCTGGGTTTATTGGGCTCGCTGCAGGCGCACGGCGTCGATGACGGCGCGGATGCGGGGATCGTCGCGGAGTTCCTCCAGGCTGATCAGGAGCGGGAGTCGCCAGTTCGGGTACTCGTCCACCGTGCCGGGGAGGTTCGGTTGGCGCTCCTCGCCGATGACGTCGTAGGGCGACACCAGCACCAGCCGGGATCGGCTGCGCGCGAGCAACGCGTGCATCGCGACCACGATCTGCTCCTCGGAAGGGGCGTCCCCGGTCAGCAGCCCCTCCTCGCGCAGCAGCGCCACGAGTTCCCGCCGTTCGGCGATAGCCTTCGCCTCCTCCGCAGCCACGTCGTTCAGCAGACCGAGCGCGGCGCGGATCCGGACGTGTTCGGCGCGATACCCCGTCGCCACGCCGTGGGCCGTGGCCAGATCGATCAAGTCCTCATCCACGCTGGTTATCTTCCCGGTCGACGTCGATCCGACCCGGACCGACGGCAGCGCCGACTCCCCATGACCGAGGACAGTGCCGGCTCGTGATCGTTGCTGATTCGCTGCCGGGTTGCCGGGTCGGGTGTTACCGTCGGTTGCCGTTCGGTTCACACCACAGGCGGGCTTGCAGGAAATGCGCGAGGAGAGCCGGGATGAGCACGCTGGATCTGGTCGCGTCGCTGATAGTGCTCACCGTCGGTCTGCTGCTGATCGTGCGGGTGCTCCAGCTGCGCCCGCGGCGGATCGTTCCGCCTGTCGTCGCCGAACCACCCCGGCGCACCGTCGCGGACCTCGTGCGGATGCGTGCCGAACAGGTCGTGGCGGCGACCGAGGAGGAGCGTTCGGTGACCCCGCGTGACGTCGTCGATCACCCTGAGCCGGCCGCAGTGGGAACCGCCGCCGTACCCGGAGCCGGTTCCGGGCAGCCGGTCCGGTTCCGGGTGCGATGTCGGGACGGCGGCGCGGTTGCCGGTGCGGTTGTCACGGTGCGCGACGACCGCAGCCGAACAGTCGCGGCCGCCACTGCTGACCGCGATGGACGCGGTGACCTGCACGCTCCGCGGCATGCCGGCTACGTACTCATCGTCACCGCCCGGGGTCACCAGCCCAGCGCTGTCGCCCTCACGATCGAGGACGCCCCGATCGACGTGGAGGTGCTGCTCGCCCGGTCCGCGGGGGGTGTCCGGCACGGTTCGCAACTAGGCCGGGCCGGTGCCTGATGGGAGGGTGCTGCTGATCCAGGGCGGCGACCTCGTCGACACCGCCCACTGCGATGCGGCCGGGGCGTACCGGCTTGGAGATCTCGCCGCTGGGGAGTACCGCCTGTCGGCCAGGGCTCCCGGCTGCGCGCCGATCTCAGTGGAGTTGCCGGTGCTTGAGGGGGCCGACATACGCCGTGACGTCGTCCTCCACCCGGCGGTGGAGGGTGATTTCGTGGGAGCGGGCGCCGAGGATGACTGAGCTGCGGTGGGTCGAGGGCCGGTTGGCCGGCGTCGGCGATGTCGACCTGTTCTGGCAGGGCTGGCTGCCGGTCGACCCGCCGTCGGGTGTGCTGGTCATCTGTCACGGCCTCGGCGAGCACTCGGGTCGTTACCTCAATGTCGTCGACGCCCTGGTGCCCGGTGGGTGGGCTGTTTACGCGCTCGATCAGCGCGGCCACGGCCGTTCGGGCGGCAGGCGCGTCCACATCGATCGTTACGATGCCCTGCTCGCCGACCTCGACACGTTCCGCCTGCTGGTTGTCGCCCGACACGCGGGGCTGCCGGTGTTCCTGCTCGGGCACAGCATGGGCGGTCAGATCGCGCTCGCCTACGCCCTTGATCATCAGGACGATCTGCGTGGTCTGGTGCTGTCCGCGCCTGCGCTGGCCAGCAAGGCGGTTCCGAAGGCGGCGGTGCCGGTGCTGCGGGCGCTGGCCAGGGTCGCCCCGACATTGCGCCCGGCGGGGATCGATGTGTCGCTGCTCAGCAAGGATCCGGCTGTCGTCGCCGCGTACCGGGCCGATCCGCTGGTCCATCACGGCAGACCGACCCTCGGGCTGGGTGCGGTGCTGTTTGAGCAGATGGAGCTGCTGCCCGAGCGGGCGAGGGTGCTGCGGTTGCCGTTGCTGCTCATGCAGGGCACCGTCGACGGGGTGACCGACCCGGCGGGTACCCGCCTGCTGGAGTCCACCAGCGGATCACCGGATCAGACGGTGCACTGGTATGAGGGCCTGTGGCACGAGATCTTCAACGAGCCGGAGCGTGGCCGCCCCCTCGCCGACCTTCGCGAGTGGCTCGACGCTCGCCGTTGAGCCGCCGGCCAGCCGATCCACGCGCGAAATGCACCGGCCCGGGTTCTGGAGAGGATGTGGGATGCCCCGCACGATCGACGACCTGCTTGCCGCGGCGCGGGCCCGGCTGGACCGGGTGGATCCCCACCGCGCAGCCGCCTTGATGGCTGACGGCGCGATTCTCGTGGACACGCGGCCGGGGTGGCAGCGCGCCGAGGAGGGCGAGCTGCCCGGGGCGCTGCTGGTCGAGCGCAACCACCTGGAATGGCGGCTCGACCCGACGTCCGACGCCCGGATCCCCGCGGCCGTCGACCATGACGTCGTGTGGATCATTGCGTGCTCCGAGGGGTACAGCTCCAGCCTCGCCGCGGCGTCGCTGCAGGACCTCGGCCTGCGCCGGGCCACCGACCTCGCCGGCGGGTTCCAGGCCTGGAAAGCGGTCTTCGGACCCGTGCACGGATAGCGCGGTTCCGGCAGCGATTCAGCACACGGCGGTCAGGTGAAGGCGGCGATGCCGGTGATGTCGCGGCCGACGATGAGCGTCTGCGTCGTCTCGGTGCCCTCGAAGGTGTGGATGGCCTCGATGTCGGCCCAGCGCCGCACGACGTGGTGCTCCAGCAGGATGCCGTTGCCGCCGAGCAGGTCGCGGGCCTCGGCGAGGATCCGCCGGGCGGTGCGGGTGTTGTTCATCTTTGCCAGACCGGCGACCGTCGGGGAGAGGCGTCCGGCGTCGGCGAGGCGACCGAGTTGCATGCAGTAGATCGGCCTCGTGCGGGCCACGGTCCAGCTCGCGGCGGGCAGTGGCGATGGCCGAGCGGAACGCCGCCTCGTCACCCAGCTGGGCGTGCGCGAGGGAGCGCCGCAGCGCGATCAGCGAGTGCAACGCCGGGGAGGGCTCAGCACGGGCGGCGTCCTGCGCACGGCCGGCGAACCGCAGCGCCTCCCGGGCGAGGTCCTTGCGGCCGGTGTGGCGCGCCAGGCAGGTGGACTGCTGGACCATGTTGGCGTAGAGGTAGGCGCGCTGCCCGCCGTCATCGGCGCTGTCGGCCAGCAGCGCGGACTGCTCGTACAGCCGGCGGGCAAGCCCCTGGTTGTCGACGTCATACGCGGACCACGCGCTCTTGATGCCCAGATCCGCGGTGACAACCAGCAGCTGCTGACCGACCGCCGCGGAGTGGTCGCTTTCATCGAGCATCCGGCGGGCCTGGGCGAACAGCCGCAGGCACTGCGGCAACACGCCGCCACCCCCGACGACGTCGTCCTGATCGCGCAGCCGGACCAGGGCCGCCTGCAGGTACCGTACGTGCGCCCAGTCCACCCGCGCCGGCACCGACACGACGGCCGCCGAGGCCAGCCCGGCGCTCATCGCGGCGAACCCTCGCCGATTCAGCTCCATCGTATCCACTCCCCACAGGGCGGCGATCTCCTCGGCCTCCAGTGTGGCATCCGGATCGCCGAGGATCAGCGGCGCCAGCGCCGTGCGGGGCATGCCCACCGCGTCGACGAAGGCCAGCAGCTTGCGAAGGTCGTACAGGGTGTCGCGCGATCCCCGCTCGATCAGCGACATCAGCGACTTCGACCAGCCCTCTCCCACCAGGGCGCCCAGCCCCTCCAGCGACAGCCGCGAGGCCCGCCGGACGAGCGCGGCGAACGCCGCGAGGTCCACCCGGGCCAGCGCCGCCCGCAGCGGCGCCGAGTCCCACACCCACCCCGGCACGATCCCGCTCGCCTCACGGGCGGCCCGCACACACGCCGCGCACACCGGGTCGGGGTTGTACCGGGACAACACCGTGACCCGGCACCCCACACAGATCCGCTTCCCCGCAGCCGCCTTCCCCATCCCCAGGTCCTCTCCACCGGATCCGCCCCTCAGCCGCTTCGCGCGGAAGCGTGAACGGCCGCACCTTGGTGCAGGCAGGCTTCTTCTCTTACCTCAAACGCGCGCAGCGATCATGCGCGACGTTCGGCGCGTCCCCAGCGCCACCATGTCCTGCGCGGTAGATCGCGGCGGCCGTGTGCCCGCGGGTTCTGTTGGGGCGCGGTGAGACCCAGCTTCACGTAGGCCTCGTCGGTGTCCGAGGCCACGCGCCAGACCCGGGAGCAGCCGCGAGGCCAGGAGGCGTCCACGATGGTGTCGAGACCGGGCAGGTGGCGAACGACCCATTGCCGCAGGTCAATGGGCAAAGGTGCGCCGCAGCGACGACCACCCTCGACCGCCGTGGCGGCATCGGTGGGGACAGCGAGCCAGCGCGGCGTCATTGCGGGGGCGGGTCAGCAGGGAGCACCGAAGATTGCTTCCTTCGCGGCCTGCGCAAGTACGGCCTGTGTGGCGCCGGTGATTCCGATCCGGTTCCAGTGGAAGATCACGTGGAGGGCGGTCACGGCGCGGATCCCTCGTGTGAGCTGGCCGCTTTCCCGCAGGGCTCTCAGCTGTCTACCCGCCTGCTCGAACGCGGTGAGCCAGTCGCTGGCGGTTTCGTCCGGGCGTGCCTTGCCGAGGAGGAGTCGCCGGACGTCGTCGGTGAATGAGGCCCACGTCCAGGGGTCGGGCAGTTCGGCGCGCAGGGCGGAGCGCTGCTCAGCGATTCGGGCCCACACGTCGCCTTGCTCACCGAACTCCAGGCCCGCAGCCCGCATGAAGGCGGTACAAAGTATCAGCGACCGTTCCCTGCGATCGTTTGGGGTGCCGCTGAGGAAGGCGAGCAGGTGACGGCTGTCGGCGTGGAACAGCTCGTGCGCGGTGTCCGTGCCGGCGGGGCCGCCGAAGGCGTGGACCTCGGGCTCGTAGATGTCGCCGGTCCAGTCGACGCCGTGGGTGAGCAGGGGATGCAGAGGGCATTCGTCGCGGCTGGTCGCCTGCTCGGTTGGGAGGTAGCGGACGCGCCAGCGGCCCTTGCGGATGAAGAACCACGAGGCGATGAGACCGCTGGCCTGGGCAGCGGGGAGAATCCGGGCGAGGTGGTCGACGGCTTGCCGTTCACGCTCACGAGGGTCCTGGCCGGGGAAGGCGATGTTCACCTGCGTCCAAGGGGTTTCCTCCACTCTCTGGCCTTTCGTCAGCACAGCAGCAGGCAGGCGTCCCAGCAGGTCACGACGCCCAGGGCGGTCAGGTCGGCCCCGGCTGTCCCGTCGAGGAAGCCGGGTGGTTCGTCGGGTGCGGCGGCGGCGTGCTGGTGCAGGTTCAGCAGCGGTGTGACGGGGATCGGGGTGAGAGCGTCGGCTGCGATCCGCCGTCCGGTCGCGACGAGACCGCCGGTTCCGTGGCAGAGGCCGCGGTCGATGAGACGGGCCAGCTGCTCGGGATCGCTTAGGCACGCGGCGAATGCGGTCTCGGCCGTGCGCTGGCGAGCGGTGTCGCCCAGGGCGCGGGCGGCGAGCTGCTGGGCGCGGGCGATGCCTGGGGTTCCGTAGCACCAGGACGGCCGCAGCGGGCCTGGCTGGCTGGTGTCGCCCCGGCGCAGCTCATCGAGCGTGATGATCTCCGGCCACCATGCGCCGCCATCGCAGTGCCGTTCCCAGTGATCCAGCCACTGACAGATGCGGGTGATCGCCGCTCGTTGTCCGTCGACCTGCACGCCATCGCTCACAGCGAGGGCCATCAGAGCGAGCGGAGCGGTGACGCCGTGAGCCATCCCATGATTGCTGTGGCCGCCGGCGGGGCCGGGCGGATCGCGGTTGGGGCCGATCGGGCACCACCAGCCGGGGAGCCGGTCGAGGGGTTCGGTGAGTCGGACCAGGTAGCTCAGTACGTCGCGGAGCAGGTCGAGGTCGCCGATGCGGCGCAGGGTGACGCCGAGTCCGGTCAGCCCGCGGATCAGGTCGAACTCTGCGTAGGTCGGCCGCCGGCGTTGGTCGATGCGGCGGTGGGCGGCCTGAAGGCGACGGCGCGTCACTGTCGCGGTCCCAGCGGCGGCGATGGCTTTGGCGCGAGTGAGGCCTGGCTGGTCTGATGCGGCGAGGACGAACGCCAGGGCGGGAGCACCATAGTAGAGGCTGGCGCCGTCGCCGATGCTGACGCCGCCGGTGACGGCCTGCTCCAGGTTCGCGTACGCCGCCTGCCAGTCGCCGGTTTCCAGGTGGAGCAGGGCAATGCCGGCGGCTCCCTCGGCGAGGTTCTGCCCCGTGGTCATGACGTCCCGCGCAGGAGGTCGGTGTGGGCGACGGCGCGGGCCAGGCGCAGGCAGTGCCGTTCGGACGCGGCGTCGACGCCGATCATGCGGGCGTGGTGCAGGTGCAGCAGGTCGGCCAGCACCTGGTCGGTGTCCAGGCCGTCCCGGTCGGCGAGGGTCCGGTACGTGGTCAACGCCGTGGCCAGGTCGTGGTCTGGGTCGGGGTGGCGGGCGTGGGTGAGTTGGGTGGGCTCCAGGCGCGGGCCGCTGCGGTGCGGCACGTGCTCGACGAGCCAGCGCAGGCCGTCGCCGCCGGTGAACCCGTGCGCGATGGTGATCATCCTGGCGGCCGTGGCGGCCTGCCGGTCGCCGGACAGCCGCCGGAGGACGGCACGGGAATCGGCGGCGAAGACCGCTTCGGCCGCCGTGAGGGTCGGCCCGCTTCCATGGCGGGTCTCGGGCCGGTAGGTGGCCAGCGTGTACTCGGCCAGCAGGCCCTCGTCATGCAGCTTCTCCGCCCACAGGGCGAGATCACGGGCGACGTCGGCGAAGTGGTCGGCTGCGCGCAGCGGGATCCGTAGCCGCAGGTGGGGTGCCGGGTCGGGGTAGCGCAGGAACCACCAGCCCGCGGGGAGTTCGGGATGCCTGGCGAGGTGGGCCAGGATGTCCTCGGATCGGCCGTACAGGCGGGCGTCCAGCCACCGCGACCGTCCAGGCCGGTGCTGGAGGGTGCTGGCGGGACGGACCGGTCGGGTCGGGGGTCGGTGCAGCGGCGGCGCGGCGGTGAGGGTGAGCAGGAGTTCGGCCGGCCGGCCGTCGATCCAGCCGGACGGTTCGGGGGCTTCGGTGAGCACGGCGCTGGCGTGCCGGTCGAGGTGGCGGCGCAGCACCGCCAGATGGGGATTTTCGTCCAGGTCGAGGCGCAGCCGCACGTCGTCGCCGAGGAGGACCTCACGCGGCAGCCGGTGCCGTTCGCGATACTGCGCCCAGGCGGCCCGCCACTGCGGCCACGTCGCGGTGCGGCCGGGCAGTGCGGCCTGGGGGATGATCCAGCGGGCCGGGTGCAGGATGCAGCGGCCCCGCCGGACTCGTGGCAGGAACGGAAGGCAGCGGGCGTGCCCCCAGTCGAACCGGGCGCACGGGGCCGCCCACGCCGTCCAGATCTCCGTCAGGAACCGGAGGAGCGGCTGCTGGAGGTTCGCCAGCAGCACACAGTTGACCAGCAGCGGTTCGACCGGCCGCCCGCTGGTGCCCGACACCAGCCACAGCCGCTGGCCGTCACCGGCTACGGCCAGGTCTGCCAGCGTCCACTGCGGGTCGGGGTGGAAGTCGCCGACGGGCAGGACGGGCAGCAGTCCGGGCGTGCGGGCGACCGTAGCCAGCCGGACGTCCAGCGGAGGGCCGGACAGCTGCACGATGTCGGCGCCGGGCATGGCGGTCGGCAGGCCCCCGTAGGCACTCCGGAAACGCTCCAGCTCGCCCGGGGTGAGCAGGTGCAGGAACCGGGCAGCCGCGACCCCGGCGTGGCGGGCCCCGCTCACCACCGTCAACGTGAACGCGCCCGCGTCCAGGTCCCGTGGTGTCGCGGCGGCCAGGATGAACCGCAGTTCGGTGTGCGGGACCGGTGGCCGGTCGTCGTCGCCGCGTAGCCGGCCGATCAGTTCTTCGTCGAGCACCACCTCGGCGCAGCCGTCCAGGGCGGTCCGCTGGGCGAGCTCGGCGAGCAGAGCGTCGCGGGCGGTGAATCCTGCCGGGTCACGTCGGGGTGAGCCCCGGTACCCGGCGGGGAACCCCAGGACGTTGAGGACCTCGCGCAGCGGCACGGCGGCGCCCGGGCCCCACCGTTCGATGAACGCGCGACGGTAGGCGGCCCAGCCGGGCAGGCGCGCCGCCACGGCGACGAGCGCGGAAGCCGCACACTCCGCTTCGGAGATCACCGCGGGAGGCAGCGTCACCGAGCAGTCGATCCGCAGGTCGACCGCGATCTGGTCGCCGGGGTCGGGCAGGTCGATGTGGCGGGCCAGGTGCGCGGCCGGGTCGGTCACGGTCATCGGCGGCCGGACCGCCGACAGCAGCACCCCCGCGTTCACCAGTGCGGCCAGCAGCCGCTCGGCCTCCGCTGTCTTGTCTTTAATGCCGCCGGAGAGTGTGTCGGCCACCCTGGCGGCCAGTTCCCCGAACGCGATCGGAGAGGCGGCCGTCTCGACCGCCATACGCACCGGAGCGGTCACGTCGATTTCGACATCCCACATCCGGTCGTTCTCGGCGCGGGCGCAGGGCAGCACCCACACCCCGCCACGGGCGTAGCCGAGGGTGTTCGTCATCACCGCGACCGTGCGGAGGGTCGGTAGATCCCGCTCGGCCCCCGCGGTGTGCTCGGCGATGAAGCGGTCCTCGGGGCGGGCCACGGCGTGATGCCGCTCCCCCCAGCGGACCGCCGCGCGCGGGCCGAGTTCGACCGGAGCCACGCCCGCGAAGCGGCCGAACGGGGTCGCCCGGGTCGTCCACCTCAGCAGATACCGGACCGTCGCCTCCACCAACCGCCGTAGCCTGCGCCTTTCCATCGGCTCATGGGAAACAGCACGGATGACCTGGGTGGCCAGGTGGGGCGCGGCCTGCCCGACGGCAGCCGCGAACTCCGGCAGCGCCCACACCTCCCGCAGCCACCCCAGCCACTCGTCGGGCCGGTCCATGGTCAGGTCGGGCCAGGCGGGCAGCGTCAGATCTTGGGGGTAGGCGGCAGCCCTGATCAACGCCGCGTCGGCCGCTTGGAACATCTCTGGCTCCGCGTCGCGGGGGTTGGTGGACGGAGAGCCCGGCCGGGGTAGGCCGGGCTCTCCCTGGGGTGAACGGGTTCAGTTGCTGTTAGTCGTGCAGGCGTCCGAGCTCGTCTCGCCCGAGCCGCAGTTGTCGTCGGTGCTGGTGGCGTGACCGCTCGCGACGGTCCCGGCGTCGACCAGACGCAGGTTCAGTTCGTACTCGTTGTCCATCAGGGGGTTCCTTTCTCCTTGGGGGTGAAGGCCAGAACGAGGCGGCTGTGCCGCTTGTCCAGGACCGCCCCGTCCGGCAGGTCGCCGTCGGGGCCATGCGCGGGAAGCACGTGCAGCACCGGCGGCGGGCTGCCCGCGTCCACCCACGCGCGCATGTGCTCGACCATCCGCCCGGCCGCCGCGGCAGCCTCGGGCCCGTGGGCGTAGGCGCCGAGATCGAACCGCCGGTCGGTCCAGCGCAGGGCCGACCGATAGGCGAACGTGTCGTCGTGGAGGGTGGCCGGGGTGCCGAACCGCCAGGTGGGCGCGACGATGCCGGACTCAATGGCCGTCTCCTGCGCCGTCAGCACCACGAACTCTCCCGCCTCGTAGGTGAGGCGGGTCGCCAGCCACAGGTTCAGGTCGACCAGGGCGGTGCGGGGTGGCAGGCTCACCCCGGCCCACGCCTCCTGTCGGGGCTGCGCCAGGAGGCCATCGAGAACGGCGGGGGCGATCTGCTGGCCCTCATCCAGCCGCAGGTGGACACCGTCGGCGATGTCGACGTACCGCACCTCGTGGGCGCCGTCGCCCTGCATGGAGACGAATCCGCACTGGCGGTGGCTCTGGCTGACCAGACGGTCCCCGCGGGGGTGTAGCGCCCACGACTTGGTGATCCCGAACGTGCGCAGCGGCACCACCAGCACACCGTCGTCAGTGAGCTGATCACGCCACGCGGGCGGGATGTCCCACGCCCCGGCCGTGACGATGATCAGGTCGTAGCGGCGGCCCGGCGGGATCGGGTGCTCGGCGTCCGCGCACACCACGGTGACGTCGTGGTAGCCCGCCGCCGCCAGGCAGGCGACCGCCCGGTCGGTGATCTCGGGGTCGATGTCGACGGTCGTGACCGAGCCCGACGGTCCGACAAGCTCCCGCAGCAGTGACGCGTTGTAGCCACCGCTGCCGATCTCCAGCACATGCCGGCCCTCCAGATGACCGAGCGCGTCCGCTGCCTGGCCGAGCATCTCCGCGATCAGGTACGGCGCTGACACCGAGCTGACGGCTTCCTCGCCGCGCATCGTCTTGAGGACCGCTGTGTCCTCGTACGCCTGCTCCAGCGGGAGGCCCGGCGTGTACAGCTCGCGGGGAACCTTCCGCATCGCCCGCTCCACCTCGGCGCACAGCACCAGGCCCTTAGCCGCATGATCAGCGATGATCTTGTCGACCAAGGCGTTGCGAAGTTCCCCGGCCCGCTCGGTCCGGCTCGCGGTGGCGACGCTCACGAAATGTCCTCCCTGCTCGGCCGACCCGTCGTGAACAGGCGGCCCCGACACGCCTCCGGAAGCCCCGGAGACGGGTTGAATCCAACGATTGACAGGCCCGAGTCGCTGGTGGCGGGCTCGTGGTGGTCCGTCATCGCGCGTACTCCTTGGGGCGTGGTGATCATCCCGTCCGAGCGGAGCTTGTCCACCAGGGCATTGCGGATCTCGGCCACCCGGTCGGAGTCCGCGCAGGTGTCAACCATCGGTGTCATGCCGCTGCTCACTGTGTGCTGTCGGTCAGCGTCTGGCTTCCACCTACCTGCATCAATGACCTCCAACGCTCGTTGGTCGGCACCAGCCTGGTGTGCTGACCCGTCCGGAGCCTGTCCTCTGGGCGGGACGCCGGTGTGGCGCTGATCGACCGGCACCGCCCCTCACTCTATGCAGGTTCAATCCGTATCCCAACCCGGGATACGGATTGAGATTGAGTAGCCCGCCGGGGACACTGGACCAGCCCACGACAAGCCGACGAGAGGGACCCCGACATGATCACAACGATCCGCTCAACCTGAGGAAATGGCATCAACTGCCCGGCGCTGCGGCGAACGGACAGCGGACGCATCATCGTCAGCGGACCCGCTGTCACCGAGCCAGAGCTGCTGCACGCGCTCGCGCTACCCGACCATGAGTCGGCGATCGAGGTTCCACCGGAGCTGATCAACCAGCCGACTCTGCTCGACCTCGGCGGCCTGGTCGAGTTCATCGGCCGCCACCACACCCGCGACCTGTTCCGGCTGGAGACTCTTGCCTCCTACGCCGTGGACAGCGACGGCGATGACTACCACCGCTACCTGCGTGGTGAGCGTGCCCCGAGTGCGGAGGCGAAGCAGCCGTGGCTGGAGCGCCTGCGCGCGGATGTGGCGGCTGGCAAGCGGTGGCGACGGGTTCATGCGTTCATCACGCCCCTGACCGACTACCTGTGCTACGAGTGCGAGTGGGTCTACACCGACAACGTTGCCGCCGGTGAGGGCGTCCGGGTCATCGACACTCCCAGCTCGGCACTTCTCGCGGTCGGTGACTTCTTCGTCCTCGACGGGGAGCACGTCATCCGCAGCCACTACGACGCGGAGGATCGATTCGTTGGCGCTGAGGTCGTCAGCGACCCTGTGGCGCGCGCGCCATACCTCGTAATCAGCGACTTGATCTGGCAGTCCGCTGAGCCCTTTACCAGGTGGTGGAAACGGCACCCCGAATACCACCGCGCGAACCGGGTGGCCTGAGCGGGACGATGCCGCCACAACCGCGGGGTCACCAGTTCGGGGGCGATGAGCTGTCACAGACTCTGCGGCAGCTTCGGGAGGCGGCGCACCTGTCCGGTGTTGAGGCCGGCAAGCGGGCTGGATTCTCTCAGGCGAAGATCAGTCGTCTGGAGGGGGGAATTAACGTCCCCACCCCCGAAGACGTCAAGACTCTCGCGGAGGTGTATCAGGCTTCGCCCGCGGTCCGGGCCCGGCTTATCCAGCTCGCCGAAGACATGCGCGCTAGCCTCAAGCGAGTCGTGCTCAACCGTGGTGGCAGCGAGTTCCAGGCTCGGCTTGCGCGAATCGAGGAGGCGTCCGAGCACGTCCGGACGTTCGCCCCGACCGTGGTTCCCGGCTTGCTGCAGACCGAAGCTTACGCGCGGGCCGTGTTCAGCAGCGGGACGCTGACCCCGGAACAGATCGATACAGCAGTCGCCGGCCGGATACAGCGCCAGAGGCTACTCAGCCAGCAGACCCATCAGTTCACCCTGCTTACCACAGCGGGTGCATTGGGCTGGTGCGCGGGCTCGCTGGAGGTGATGACCGAGCAGGCTGAACGGCTCGCCGGCCCGCAACCACCGACCGTGCGCGTCGGGATTGTCCGCTGGGGCACTCCGGCGACAGTGTTCCCCCTGCACACATGGGACATGTACGACCAGCGGGCGGTCAGCGTCGGGTTGGTCCACTCCACCGCGCTGCTGACGGCCCCGCAAGACGTCGCGGAGTACGAGAAGATGTTCACAGCACTCGAATTGATGGCGGTATTCGGCGACGAAGCCCGCCGAGCGTTCCGGCAGATAGCCAATGAGTATCGAAATCCACCTGCACACCTATAGACTCAACCAGCTAGGCTGTCAACCACTTTGCTGTCAAATCTCTTGGTGATCACCGAGTCGTCCCCATAGGCCACCTCGAGCGGAACACCCGGCGTGAACACGTGCCGCGGAACCGTCCGCAGCGGTGCCTCGATCTCCTCCGCCAAGACGATGCCGAGCAACTCATGTCTGGCGATGATCTGATCAACCAGGGCGCCCCCAGCTCATCCGCGGCCTGGCCGGTGGCCACGCTCCCAGACGCCATCGGTCCCATTGGTTCTTGGCGACGTAGGCTGCGATGCTGCGGGCAGTTGCCTGCCCGTCGGCGGGCTCCTTGATCCTCCTTGATCCCGTCCCCGTCAGCGAGCACTGGGCCGTGCGGATAAGACGTGAACCGCCATGCCTCGGGGAGCTGAACAACGGCGACCGTCTCTGCGGGAAGCTCCCGGTGGTCGTCCCACACGCGCAGCAGCGCGATCCGCTCTTGCGCTGTCTCCGCTAGCCGGTATCGCACCACCAGGCTGGCCAAGGCGTCGACCAGCGCCAGCAGCTTGTCCCGCGCCTGCGTCAGCTCCTCGCGCCGGGCGACGTGGTGGGCAGGGTCGTTATCGATGCGGGGTTGGTCGAGCGCTGTCACGTCGAGCCTCCCAGAGCTGTAAGCCGATCTCCGTGTCACACCACACATTCGGGCACAGCGCCCCCTCGGCGGAAGAAAGTTGACAGAGATTGACACCGGCGAATGGCTGCGGGTCTTGACTGCCGTCGGGTCAGGGGTGAAGGGCGATTTCGGCACTGTCAAACCTGGAGGGTGCGGCATGGCGCACAGCTACGACATCGACTTCGTCGGCGACGACCCCGAGTCCGGTAAGACCGAATGTCCAGCCGTGTGGCGCGCCCCGGGCGGTGCTTACATCCGGGGCAAGACCGCGACCGACCCGGAGCTGACTGCCAGGTTCGGTGAGGATGTCGGCAAGGGCGAGGACGAGACGGACATCTGGGTGCCCGACCGGCTGTTTCCGGCTCTGCGGGAAGCGATCGATGACCAGTACGAACAGGGACGCGTCGGGCCGGGGCAGCACGACTTCACGACGCTCCTCGCGCACACTGAGTCCTCGCTGATCCGCTTTGAGATGCGCGACGGCTACGACGAGACCGAGCCTGGCTTCGCCGAGTGGCGAGCGACCGGGCACCTGTCGGCCTATGACTGGGAAGACCACCTGGACATGGTGCGGAAGTCGACGGCGCGCGGCGTCCGGTGGCGTCGCGTCCGGATCGTCTCCGAGCCGCTGAGCGAGTACATGCGATGGGAGCATGCTTGGACTCAACTGGTCAGAGCACCACCGGGTATGATCATGTTGGAATCCGACCCGTGGAGCGATGTACGTGGCAAGTGGGAATGAAGTGATCGACGATGAGCGTGACGCAATCATGATTGGAGTTGCACGAAACGAATCGTTTCGTGAGATCGGCCTCAGGCTGGGTC
>JBOHEO010000085.1:0-20993 GCA_050701055.1 Pseudonocardia sp.
ATGCCCCGGCGAGCGCTTGCGCGAGCACAGAGACGAGTCCGGGGCGCGGCGCCGCAGGCGCCGCCTTGAACAAGTATGGAGAGTTGGGACGCACGCAGGCTTCGTGTCCAGGTCGCCGTTCTGCTGCGGCCGGATCACGTGGCGGTCCAGGTGGCGGGTCCAGGCGGCGGCCCAGGTGGCGCTCTCCCCCCGGCTCGACAGGCTTCCCGGACGTTCATGAGTGCCACGCCTGCGGCGGGATGAGGACCGACAGGGACGTCGGGGTGAGGCCGTTGAACTCGCCCGTGACGGCCATGCTGAACGGCGCGGCGGCGTGCCTGGACCACAGGTCCGGCAGGTGCTCGGTTAGGTAGTGCGCGGCACCGATCGACCCGAGCGCGTGTAGCCCGGCGATGTGCACGACGACGTGACCGCCGATCACCTGCCGGGAGAGGTACGCATGATCGGCTCGCCGCGGGCGCTCCGGGTCGTCCATCGGGGAGGTGTGTAGCCCGTCGGTCGTCTTGTCAACGATGCTCCACAGTGCGCCGTCACCGATCCGCATACCGAGCATCGGGTCGTTGCCCATGAGCAACTGTCCGACGTGGGCGGACGCCGGACCGCAAACGACGATGGCGTCGTGCGCGGGCTCCCACTCCTCGCGCGGGTCGATGATCAGTCGCGCGGTCGTGAACGTCAATGCCTCGGCCTCGCCGATCAGGTGCGCGCCCACGGCATCGTTCTCGGACGCGATCACGAGGTCGTCACGCGCGAAGATGCGGCGGCCAGCTAGCGCGACGTCGAGCGGGCCGACGCCGAAGAACGCCCGGTGCACCGGCGGGGCACTGCTGCGGATCTGCGCGATGCGGCCCTTGGTCAGCCCGAACGCCCGCGCGACCTCGGTGTAGCTGCCGCCTAACTGGTCGCGCGCCTCCTCGATGGCGGCACGCCGCACACGGGCCAGCTCCACGGATCGTTGCTGGTAGGTGGCGAGAAGCTGGGTGGCCCGCCGTCCGCGCGCGAGCGGGTCCGGCTCCCGCCGAAGGGCCTCAAACTCGTCATCCACCCCCGAGAGTTTAGGCCCCTTGACAAGTGAGGCAAGGAGGCGCACGCTGGTTTAGTCCACTAAACCGTCCGGCGCGAGAGTTTAGTGGCCTAGACGATCGGAGGAAGCCATGCCCACGTTGGATCTGGTCCTGACCCTCGACGAGTACGGATGCCGTCTCGCTCGCCCCCTGCCTGACACGTTCTCGCTGGCCGACACCAACCCGTTGAACGGGCGGCCCTACCAGTGCTCGGCGTACGGCGACCTGCCCCCGTACGCCATGGCTGCGGTCGGGGTGACTGGCGGCGCCTGGGACGGGCTCGTGCGGGCGGGCGTGGTCGCACTGGTCCTGGACGTCAACCGGCTCTACTCGCTCGCGGGGACGTTGGGGGAGCTGCGCACCCGTCAGCGGCTGGTGTGGGACGGAGAGCTCGACCTTGGCGAGTCCGTGGGTGCTGAGCTGTGCTCCCAGTGCCTGGGGACGCTGATCGCCCACGACTTCGACGGCTCGGTAACAGGCACTCCGGATGCGCCGTTCGTCTGCGCGTGCCGGGAGCCCAACGAAGTGACCAGGCACTCGACGATTGCGGGCGAGCGGGTGGCCACGTGAAGGACGTCGACGCCCAGATCACCGGCCGGTTGCGAGCGGCGGGGTTCGCCGAGTGGCGCGCCCAGGTCGACGCCACCCGCGGCTGCTCGGCCCCGATCCACCTGCGAGGCTCGTCGCGGGTGCTCGACGCCGACGGCGCGGTCCTGATCCAGCGTGACGGGACTGTGCTCGCGCCCTGTGGCAACCGCCGAGAGTCCGGTCCCCGGCGGCGCACGCGAACACGGCGGACCGGGGCGCGCCACCGCCAACACCGACGGCAGTGGGAGCTGAACGGATGAGGACGAAGGGTAATGTCCTCGCCGGACGGGCAGGTCTCCGAGATGGTGGAAACGGCGGGGGGCGGCGCCCGATCCACCGGGCCGACTGGTCGCACATCTGGCGTCCCGCCGTGCAGGCGGCCGGGCTGCCCGACGGGTACGGGCTACGCGACCTCCGGCACTACGTCGCAACGGTGCTGATCTTCGGCGGGGCGAACGTCAAGAGCGTGCAGCTTGCGATGGGCCACACCACTCCGACGATCACTCTCAACACCTACGTGGGCTTCTGGCCGGACGCGATCGACCAGACCCGGACCGTGGTCGACTCCGCGTTCCGTTGTACTGAGGTTGTACCCAGCTCCGCTGCTTGACCGGTTCGTGCAGGTCAGGGCCGCTGTGCTACCGGTAGTTGGTGAACTGCAGGGCGATCCCGAAGTCCTTGTCCTTGAGCAGCGCGATCACGGCCTGCAGGTCGTCTTTCTTCTTTCCGGAGACACGGAGCTGGTCGCCCTGGATCTGAGCCTGCACGCCCTTGAACTTCTCGTCCCGGATGGCCTTGCTGATCTCCTTGGCCTTGTCCATGGCGATGCCCTGCACGATCTTGCCACCGACCTTGTAGACCTTGCCCGACAGTGCGGGCTCACCGGCCTCGAAGGCCTTCATCGAGATGCTCCGCTTGATCAGCTTCTCCTTGAAGACCTCAACGGCGGCGAGCGCCCGCTCCTCAGTCTCCGACTCGATCGTCACGGCCTCCTCCCCGGCCCACTCGATCGAGGTGCCGGTGCCGCGAAAGTCGAAGCGCTGCGCGAGCTCCTTCGCCGCCTGGTTGAGGGCGTTGTCGACCTCCTGCCGGTCGACCTTGCTCACCACGTCGAACGACGGGTCGGCCATGGGCGTGCCTCCTCACTTTCCGGGCCCCTGGCGAACCCGGCTGTCTACCTGTCGTATCCTCGTCCTTGCGCGTCGGCGAGCCGACCGCACCCCGGCAGGTTGCCCGAGTGGCCAAAGGGAGCGGACTGTAAATCCGTCGGCTGAGCCTACGAAGGTTCGAATCCTTCACCTGCCACACCTTGGAGAACGGCCCCTGAGCTGCGGAGACGCGGTCAGGGGCCGCTCTCGTGCCTGTCCGGCTGTGTTCAGCTCCACCCCGCTGTTTACGAGCATCCACGGACCATGCACGGACTGATCTTCACGTCCGACCTGCACGGAGAGCCCGCGGATCCAGGACTGCGGTCCGTTGTTCCTTCGTTCCCGCTGTGGCCACGGGCTATGCGGTGGCGGTGGCGGTGGCGGTGGCGGTGGCGGCCAGGGAGTACATCAAGGGCAGGGGGGGCGGCCTGGTCGGGGTAGCGGAAGCGGTTGCCGTCGGCGACGATGGCGCCGTAGCGCTGGAACGGGATTGTGTCGTGCTCGTGGACGAACTCGATGCGCAGCCCGGCGCTGGCGGTGGCGCTGATGACGTCGCCGAGGGTGTGGTGCCACTCGGTGGCGGTGTTGTGGGTGGTCTCGGCGTTCCAGTCGGCGTAGGAGCCCGGGGATTCGTAGGTGCGGGCACTACGGGTGAAGTAGTCCCGGGGTGGCCGTGGCGCCGTGGTCATCGTCGAGGACGTCGGTCAGCGGGTGGAACTCGGCCAGGTAGAGCCGTCCGCCGGGGCGCAGCAGTGAGGCGACGGCGTCGGCCCAGCGGTTAATGTCGGGCAGCCACATCAGGGCGCCGTTGCCGGTGTAGACGATGTCGAATCGGTGCTCGCCCAGCGCCTGGACCGCGTCGATGACGTCGGCGGCGATAAACCGGGCACGGTCACCGAGACCGATCTACTCGGCGATCCCAGTGGCCGCCTCGGTCGCCGGGGCCGAGAAGTCCAAACCGGTGACGCGGGCGCCGCGGCGAGCCCAGGACAAGGTGTCCAGTCCGACGTGGCATTGCAGGTGAACGAGGTCGAGCCCGGCGACGTCGCCGAGCTGGGACCGGTCGAGGTCCTCGTCGCCGGCGCGGAACCCGTCGAGGTCGTAGAGCGGACTCGCGACGTTGATCGGGACTCGTTCATCCCAGTGCCGACGGTTGTCCTCGACGAGGCCGTTGGCATCAGTGCTACCGCCCATGCCAGTACGATATCGGCGGCCCGTGGGCCCTCCGCAACCTGGTTACACGAGCGCCCCGGCTGCCGGTTCCGTGAACCACTCACCGTCAAGATATCCGTCGCGCATTGCCGACCTATGTTAGTCACGCACGGCCGCGGTCGCTTCCACCTCCACCAGCTGATCGTCGTAGCCCAGAACCGTGACGCCCATGAGGGTGCTCGGCACGTCGTGGTCGCCGAAGGCGCCCCGTACTACCTCCCATGCGGTGACCAGGTCGACTTGACGGGTGGATGCAACGAGCACCCGGGTGCTGATCACATCGTCGATCGAGGCGCCGGATTCGGCGAGGGTTGTACGCATGTTCTCTACGGCCTTAGCGGCCTGGCCAGCGTAGTCACCGACGGCAGCGGTGGTGCCGTCCGGGTTGAGCGGGCACGCGCCAGCCAAGAAGATTAGCCGAGCATCGGCCGGAGCGGTTGCGGCGTATGCGTACTCGGCGACGTCGGACAGTGCGTTCGAGCGGATGAGCGTGACGGCCTTGGTCATCTGTTCCTTACCTTAAAACTCGTTCGATCCGTGGACTTGTCGCTTGCAGGATGCCCGCGGAACCCGGCCACGTCTTCCGCGTGGAGGGTGTCCCAGCGCAGCCAGGAGCCTGACCGGAGCAGATTCCTGCCCACTTCCGGACTATGTGCGGACGGATACGGCGCAGATTAAGCTCTGCCGCAGGTCAAGGCCAGGTTGACAGTCCCCGACCAGCGGAAACGTTGGTGGGGGCCGATCCGGTTGTGTGTCCGGTGGCGCGCGCCGGCCATGAGCGGCCGACTGTGTGCTTCGGGGCTGGCCGGGTGGCGTGACAGGCGCCGACGCTGTCCACTCGGTGGGGATCGGGAACGACGACGTCAGACAGCCGCGCCCAAGAGGCGGCTCACGCGCTCGTTGAAGTCGCTGACCGCCCCAACCGTCCGGTAGGGTTTCAGCGCCTCCTGTACGCCACGGATGTGCCCCACACATCGGTCGGACTCGACCTCTCTGGACAGGATTGCGACCGCCCGTCCTGCGACCTCGCACGCCTGCTCTGGTTCACCCTGGCGTGCATAGGTGACGGCAAGCAGAGCTTGGCGGAGTGCGCCCTCGCGGCTCGACTCCTCAGACTGCAGCCGAAGTGCACTGTGCAGGTGGGTCCGCGCCTGAGTCCAGTCCCCCAAGCGTATGGAACAGTAACCGACCTGCTCGTTGACCTGGGCCTTGTCCAGCCAGTACGACCACGCTGGGTCTCCCGATTCGGGAGATGGATTGCCCAGGACGCCGTATGCCACGTCGATAGCTTCGTGGCAGGCGGTTGCGTCGCCCGTCTGCGCGTAGGCCTGCGCAACGCGCAGGTTGAGGATCGCCGTCACCTGCGGGCTCGCCCCGCCGTAGCCCTGCCGTGCTGCCACAGCAAGCTTGATTGCTTCGTCGAACTGTGCGAGGTCTTTGGCCTGACAGGACATGAAGCCGAGGACATTCGCTCCGAGCGCTCGATCGCCGGCAACGTGAGCCGCGCGCAAAGCGGCGAGCCAGTACCGCCGCGCCTGGGCCTGCCGCCCGGCGTCGAAGCTAAGCCAGCCGCCGAGCCGGAGAAGCTCGCCGGCCGCACCGTAGAGTCGGTTTCCGATCGTGGCCGAGTAGCTGTTATGACGTAGAAGATTGAGTACGTAGCGGACGTGACTGCGCGCAAGGTCGAGGACAGCGCCACCGCCGAGCTGATCGTCCATTCGCCTCAGTTGATCGGTAATTGCCTCAATGGCGTCGATGTGGGCATGCTGGACACGGCGGCCGCCCACGGCATCACCGCTCCCGCCAGGCTGCGCGAGGAGCCACTCAAGCGCTGGCCCGGTTAGGCTAGTGCCAGCGAGGCGGAGGAAGATTCGACGGTCCATGGTACCAATCTCCATCACTTCCGTTGCCGCTAAGAGAGCGCCTTCTGCAGTCCAGGGAAGCAATAGTCCTGAATCGGCCGGGACGGTCAGTATCGCGGAGCTGGCCGTCGACCACCCGAAGGCCTCGACGCTGACCGCCTGCCCGAGCTCCGCACTCAGTACTGCTGATGCGAGCGTGGGCCATGGCGAGCGAGGCATCGATCCGCGGAACCACTTGTAAGGCGTCTTTGGGTCGATCCTCTGGGCGAGTCCCAGCTCGGATGCTTCGGCGTTGAGTCGTCTGGCGAACCGTTCAGGCGACATGCCGACGCGTTGCAGGGCCCCAAGGTCACCGCCGTGGTCCGCCGGATGGACGCTCAGCTCGTCGAGGTACGGCAGCAGCACCGTGTGGGGTGGCAGGTGCCAGGTCACGCAGGGCCCGGGCACGGGCGAACTCGGCCGGAGTGAACACCAGGGTGGCGCGTTCGAACGTGAGCACCCCGCCTGCGGGATCACCCAACCGCATCGTCGTTCCGTCCACGCCGTCCGGCTCGCCCTGGTCATCTCCGATCCGGTCCTTTCGGCAGACGGTGGACGCGCCGAGCAACGCGCGCAGCGCCGCCGCCAGCTGCGTCCCGGTACCGGTCACCTGGGCGGCCAGCGTGAGCACGCGGGTCGGGACGTCGACGAGGTCATGCATGTCGGCACGGGCGGCGTGCACATCGTGCCCGCCGCCGGTCTCGGTCGCGGCGACGACGTCCCTGCTCGCGGTGCCCGAGGGTGCGTGGAGGAGGAACTCGTCGACCGCCCCGTCGGCTACCGGATGGACCTGGACAGACAGGATATTCAGGCCGTGACCGGCCAGGCTGGCGGCCAGCGCGGCGAGGCTTCCGGGGTTGTCGCGCACCGCCGCCCGCACGCGCCACAGATTCCTCCCCCCGCTGCTCCCGGAGGCGTCGGGCGCCGGACCGGCCACCCCGACCACGGCCGGCGGCCGGGCGGGGCGGTGTGTGCATCGGCGGTGCAACGCCGCGCTGAGCAGCAACGCCACGCCCAGGCCGATCAGCACGACCGGACCGAGTGGCCGGTGCGCAAGCATGTTGGCGAACAGATCAGCGAGGGCGACGGCCAAGAACAGCGCCGCCAACTCAACGAGCTCCCGGTGCCAGCCCGGCGAGCCGCCGCGCCTGCCCGATCGATTGTCTTCTGACGTTCGTGATTCGACCATGACGCCGAGCCTGGCCGACGGCCACATCCAAGCTGTCACGATTCAGTTAACAGTCGACAGATGTGACCGATGCCTCCGCCGGGACCACAGCTCTGGCCACACGATCTTCACCGCTCAGGCCGACGGGTTGCTCGGACTCGGCGTCGGTCTGCATGCTGACCCCCGCGAGCGTCCACTGGCCGTCAATCACGCAGGTCAACGGGCCGTCCGCATCCCGGGCGAGCTCGCCCCTGGTCACAGATCCGCCGCCGCTCTGCTCGACTCCTGCGCCTGCGGTGCCGCACAGCTCCGTCGCCAGGTCACTGTGAAGGTCGGGCCTGGTTCCGATAACGACGGTGGCACCCAGGTCGTCGGAACTGGCCACCCGCGGGATCAGCCCGTCGCGGGCGATGGTTGCAACGGTCTGCGGTGCCTGGCGGTCGCTCGTCTCGACCAGCAGGCAGCCCCCCGGTGCCAGCCATGATGGCGCCGCGGCGATCACGCGCCGCAGGACGTCAAGCCCGTCCACACCACCGTCGAGCGCCACCCGTGACTCGTATACGCGGGCCTCCGGGGGCATCAGCCTGATCGCCTCGGTCGGTACGTACGGCGCGATGGCGACCAGGACATCGACGCGGCCCCGCAGCGCAGCGGGCAGCGGCTCATAGAGGTCACCTTCGTACACCTGGCCGCCAGTGTCGGCGAGGTTGTGGCGGGCGCACCGTACCGCGGCGGGGTCGATGTCGACGGCATGTAACTCGACCGGGTCCAGGGCCACGACCAGCGCGGCACCCACCGCGCCCGAGCCGCAGCACAGGTCGACGACGACAGCTCGTGGCCGGTCGAGGGTCTGGCCGGCGGGGCGGGCGGCCGCGCGGGCGAGGGCGGCGGCCTGATCGGCGGGGCCGGCAGCCTGGCGGGCGAGAGCGACGGCCTGGTCGACAAGGAACTCGGTGCGGCGGCGGGGTACGAAGACTCCGGGGTCCACGGATATCCGAAGGCCGCAGAACTCCGCCCAGCCAAGGACCTGTTCGAGGGGCAGGCCGGCGGCTCGACGGTCCACCATCGCGGCGAGGTCGGCCGGCGTTCGTGCCGCGGAGACGAGCAACTGCGCCTCGTCCTCGGCGAAGACGCAGCCGGCGGCTCGAAGCCTGGTGACGATCACGGATCGGGGGTGCGGGGACGGGGAAACCGACATGGGAGCCTTTCGAGATGCCCATGGGCACTCCCGCGGTCACCTATGTCGGGTGGACCGCACGGCTGTGAGATGGGAGCACCCAGCCTGATCGAGCGGTAATGGGTCTCACCTCCTCGGTCGGCACTTCCACTGCTGGAGACGGCAAGAGTACCCGGCGCGCGGGCAGCAGCGGAATCCGTGCACCGCTGCTCAGTTCCTAGTCAACGGGCACCCATGAATGCGATCATGAACGGTCTTTCGGCTGGCGGAGGGGACCGGACATGGCCGAGCTCTACTCACCGATCGAGCCGTACGACCAGGGGATGCTCGACGTCGGCGACCGCAACCTCGCCTACTGGGAGACCTGCGGATACCCGGAAGGCAAGCCCGCTCTGGTCGTGCACGGCGAGCCGGGAACAGGATGCTCGACGAGGATGCGTCGGGCCGTCGATCCGGGCCGATACCGGGTCGTGCTGTTCGACCAGCGCGGATGCGCTCGCAGCAACCCGCACGCGACCGCTGGTTGCTGTCAAGAGTCCTTCGGGGGGTGTGGAGCACGTCGGCAGCCTCGTCCAAGCTCAAGATCACCAGCCTGGCGCATTCTTTTGCCAGTTCTGGCCGGAATCGCACCGAACCGGTGATCATGGTGCCGGGAGCCGAGCACCCTGCGCGGTACAGCAGAAACCATGGCCGCTGGGGCCGGATTCATGCTGCAACGCGGAGGGTCGCGGCCCACAGCCGCGGCCGTACCCCTACGCCGTCCCGGCAGTAGGGTCGGCGCTCCAGCGGCGCCGGGTGTCCACGTCGCGGAGGAGGAGCACGCCATGGAGATGTTGGGTCTGTACGAGAAGGCGCTGGACAACAGCGGCCGGATCCTGCGCGGAATCCGGGGGCACCATCTGGACCGCCCGACCCCCTGTGCCGGATGGGACGTCCGTGCTCTGCTCGGTCACCTGATCGGCCACACTCAGATGTACGCAGCAGGCGGGCTGTCCGTCGGCGAGGTGTTCGCGCCGGCAGAAGTCGGCGAGGATCCGGGCTGGGCCTACGCCATCGCGGCGAAGACAGCGCTGCGCACCTTCTCGGCCCCTGGGGCGGCGGAGCGGACCTTCCGGCTGCCGACCGGCGAAGTGCCGGGCAGCGTCGCGCTCGGCCTCGCGATGACCGAGGCGGCGGTGCACGGCTGGGACCTCGCCACTGCCACCGGCAAGAGCGCCACGATCGACTCCGACGTCGCCGAGGCCCTGCTGGCGTTCCACCGATCGGCGGTCCTGGAGTTCCAGCTCGGACAAGATGCGATTTCCGGACCCGAGGTACCGGTGGACGCCGATCGGTCCGCGTCGGACCGCCTGGTGGGGATGCTCGGGCGTCAGGTGTAGCCGTATCCCTCCGCTGGCTTCGTGATCGCCGAGCGGGAACACGGAGCCGCATCGCGTGCGGCTTCCCGTACCGAGATGCTGATCTTGGCAGGTCACCGTGGCTCCGGTGGGCGCGGCTTGACCAGCGGCGCGGCGTGGTCGCCCCACCTCGTCATGCCCTTCAGCGGTCCGGCCAGCAGGGACAGTGCGGTTGCGATGAGCCGAGGCTGATCCATCCGGCGGGCCAGCGGCCCGGCGATCGCGGCCATGACCGCGGTCAGGCCGGGCAGTGGTCGGATCATCAGCGTCAGCTTGGCGATCCTGGCCTGCTCGTCGAGCTCGACGAGCTGGGTCTCCTCGAACCGCTGGCCGCCGACCCGGCCCGCGTAGACGAGCGCCCAGCTCCGTCCGGCACCGAGGACGGTGTGGAATCGCACGTCCTCGAACGCCGCCAGCGCCACGTCCAGCACGGCGTGGACCTCGGCACGACCTTCGAAGCGGACCCGGTCGGTCAGCGGCGAGTGCAGCACGACGTCGTCGGCGACGACCTGCATCGCCCGGTCGGCATCGTGCGCCTCGCAGGCGGCCCGCCACAGCTCGATCGTCGCTCTCGACCGGTCACGTCCAGTGCTCGGACTCTCGGGTTGCACCATGGACTGCACCTTCCGTCGGAATGTGGGTCGATGTCCTCGTCATCTCGTGCAGGCCGCGCCACAGCAGGTCGGACACCAGGCGCACGACGTGCTCGCGGGCCACGTCGCGGTTGTTCCACCACCACGCGGCGACCGCGTTGACCGCCGACTTGGCCGCCTCGGCCAACCGCTCGTCGGCCCGGGCCCGGTCCAGCTCGGTGGACAGGTTCAGCTCCGGCAGCTGGTGGAACAGCGTGGTGAGCGCTCGGGTCGCCTGCTCCTGAGCGCCGTGGCTCCACATCGACGAGCCTGCGATCCTCCGCCGAGTACGTGGCGTGCAAGATCTGGTTCGGGCGGGCGACAAGAGTTCGGCACGCCGCCGCCAACTCGCTGCGGAACTTGGCAAGCCAGCCCTGCGGTTCGAAAGGGAGCCGAACCGATGACCAGGCCTCGACCTCGGAGCCCGCTTCAATGACGACTACCCGTCCGGTCACTGTCCAAGTATCCGCTCGTTCGATCAGGTCGCGACAATCGGCTCCGGGGCGCCCACGAGCAGGCCCGTCGCGCCAGCCGCACACATCTTCTGGCTCGGCACACATGCTGCAACCCCGGTGCCGAGCCAGACGGTGTGTGCGAGCGTCGCGGCCGGCTGCCGCGGCTGGTCAGGCTGCTACGAGCAGGCCGGTCAGGTACATCACCAGGACGCCGGCGGTGAGCCCTCCGATGACCGGTCCGTCCAGAGTCCGGGTCGAGCTGCCCCGGAGCAGTGGGGTGATCTGGACGACGACCTGGGCGATTGCCCCGATCCCGAGCCCGAGCAGGAACGCGGCCAGGGCCGGCGTCGTGACGGTGGCCCCCAGCACGGTGCCGAGCATCGCGGGTGCCCCGGCGATCAACCCCAACCCGAGGAGCCGAACCGGGCTGACGGGTTGGCCGGTGAGCGGCGCGATCACCGCGACGCCCTCGGTGGTGTTGTGGACGGCGAACCCGACCACCAGGGCCGTGCCGAGCGCCAGCTCCCCGACCGCGAAGGCCGATCCGACGGCCAGCCCCTCGCCGAGGTTGTGCAGGCCGATCCCGATGGCGATCAACAGCGCCAGCCGCGGGCCCGTGGCGGCCCCGCGGGGCATCCGGTCGATGGCGGCGAGCGCGAAGAAGGCGAGCGCCGCGCCGACGACGACCACGGCCACCCCGCCGAACGCCACCCCGGCGGCGATCTCGAAGCCCTCGATGGCGGCGTCGACGGCGAGGAAGGCGAGCAGCCCGACGGTGAGCGCCAGCAGAACCCGGATGGCGGTCGTACCGGCTCGGCGCAGCACGGGCAGGAACATCATGCCGAGCAGCACCGGAACGATCCCGATCAACGCTCCGAGCAGCGCCATCCGGCCGATCGCGGAGGCGTCGACGGGCGGGGTCGGCACAGCGGCAGCGATCTGGTGTTCGATCACCAGGCCGGTGTCGGTGAGCATCGAGACGAGGTAGGGCTGGCCCTCCTGCCACGGGTAGTCGAGCCGGAGGGTGGTCGTCCCGAACCGGTCGATCGGGTCGACGCCTCCCTCGACGGTGACGTAGGAGTCGTTGACGAAGACCTGGGCGATGGTGACCGGATCGGGGCCGGTGTTGCGGACGGTCAGCTCGAAGGCGCCGTCGGACACGATGGTGCGCTCGATGGCCACCTCCTCCACGGGTGGACCGATGCGCTCCGGCAGGGCCGATGCCCCGAACACGGCCAGTGCGGCCAGCCCGGTGAATACGGCGGCGACGACGGCGACGACAACGGCCCAGCGCGGGGCGCGCGCGATGGCTCTCTGGAACATCTACTCGGCCGCCATCTCTATTCGACGACCTCGAAGAACCCCATCCAGCCGAGCTCGGCGAACTCCGTCTTGTGGGCGTGGAACATGTAGCGGCCGAGATTCGGGAAGCGCACCTCGCAGATCCCGCGCTGCCCCTGGCCCAACACGACGGTGTCGGTGAACTCCGCCGATTGCAGCCGCGTGCCGGTGGGGAAGTACTCGAAGAAGTTGGCGTGCAGGTGGAAGCTGTTGATCGGGTCGTATTCCAGGATATTGACCAGGTAGATCCGCACCAGCTCGCCGCGGCGCACCCGGACGGGCTCCTGCGCGTAGTGGAACGGGATGCCGTTGACCGCGTAGAGTTGGTTGCCCTCGCCGTCGAAGGTCGTGTTGAAGCCGTGCATGACCATCACCATCTCGTCGGCGGGCGGCCGATCAGCGGGTGGGTCGACGATGAACGTGCCGTACATTCCACGCGCGATGTGCTCGGCCAGTGGCCCCACGTGGCAGTGGTACAGGTGCAGCCCGAACGGCTCGGCGTCGAACTCGTAGACGAACTCCTCGCCGGCGGAGATCACGCCGCGGCCGATCATCGGAACCCCGTCCATGCCCGCGGGATGGATACCGTGGAAATGCATGGTGTGCGGGTGCTCGGAGTCGTTGACGAACCGGATCCGGAGTCGATCACCCGCCCGGCAGCGCAGGGTGGGCCCGGGAATGCGCCCGTTGAAGGTCCAGGCCGGGAACGCGACCCCCGGTGCGACCTCGACCTCCTGGTCGCGGGCCGCCACGTCCCATTCCCGGAGCACCCGACCGTCGGGGAGCATCGACGCGCGGCCGGAGTCGAAGTCGCGCAGGATGTCGGTCGGGTTGAAGCCGTTCCTCGCGTGATCGACCACCTGGCCCGCGCGGAACGTCGCCCCGTTGATCCCGCCGCCGTGCCCGGACGAGTCGTGCCCGTCCACGGGTGGCTGGGCCGCAGCCGGGCCCGACACCGACCCCAGCAGGGCGCCGACGCCCACGGCGGTGCCCGCGCCGCCGATCAGGAACTGGCGCCGGGACGCTGCCGTCCTCACCGGCTCTCCCCGTCGGCGAACTGACCGGACAGCGCTGTCATCGTTCCTCCCGATCGTCCGACCGTTATTAGGAGACTCTAAAAAAACCGGTAGGGTCAGCGAATAATGTCGTACGGTAACACGTGGACCACGATGTGAGTACCACACACTGATGACGTTGGCCGGGTCAGCGGCCCTCACCCGCTGCCGAGCCGCGCGCACGCGGCTGCGCGTTCGGTGAGCAGTGCGCGCTCGCGCTCGTTGCGGGTGATCGACGCCGCGCGCTCGAACTCCCCCCGTGCCTCGACGTGGCGGCCCAGCCTGGCCAGCAGGTCGCCGCGCACGCTCGGCAGCCTGCTCGCGCAGACGTGACTCCTGCTCCCGGAGCTCGGGGGCAACGCGTCGCCGAAGTCGTCGGCCTCGAACACCTGCCGGATCTCGATCTCGGAACCGCCGTCGAAGGGGGCCCGCTTGACCCACTCGATCGCCTCGTCCAGGGACCGCACCTGCCACAGCCAGTACCCGGCGATCAGCTCCTTCGCCTCGGTGAACGGGCCGTCGATCACGGTCCGCTGCTCGCCGGAGAACCGGACCCGGACGCCCTTCGAGCTCGGGTGCAGCCCGTCGCCGGCGAGCATCACCCCGGCCTTGACCAGCTCCTCGTTGTACCGACCCATCGCGGTGAGGAGCTCCTCGCTCGGGAGCACGCCGGCTTCGCTGTCGCTGCTGCCCTTGACAATGATCATGAATCGCATCGTGATGTCCCTTTCTGATTCCGGCTGGTGTCAGCCGCTACCCACGCGTCGAACGACGGACGGCCGAATCGACAGGTCGTGAGCCGAACCGCTCAGATCATCCTCGCTCAGATCATGAAGGTGGGGCCGCCGATCCCGACGCGGTGCTGGGCGTAGCGGCGCCACCGGTCCGGGGAGAAGACGATGTGCTGCTTGGCGGTGTGGATGTCGCGGAAGCACCGTTGCAGCGGATGCGAGGTGTAGACGGCGCCGGCCCCCGCCAGCTCGAAGGCTGTGTCCACGGCGGCCATGGCGGAGCGCATCGACTGCTGCACGGCCAACAAGGCGCGGAGCCGCTGGTCGAGGCTGGGTGGGTCGCCGGCGCACGCGGTCTGCCAGATGTCACCGATCGCATCGACGGCGAACGCGCGGGCCGCCTGCAGACCACCTTCGGCTCGGGCCAGCTCGAGCTGCACGTACGCGTCCTCCGCCAATACCGCGTCGCCGGATCCGCGGCGCTTGGTGGGTGCCAGGGCGGTGAGCTCGTCGAGGGCGCGCCGCGCCACACCCAGCGGAAACCCGCACAGCGATACCCCGATCGCGGTGAAGAACGGGATCCGCCACAGCGGACCGTCGTGTCGGGCCTGCTCGAACATCGGCGCGGCGAGCTGCTCGGCGGGCACCGGTAGCTCCCGCACGACCACGTCGTGGCTGCCGGTGCCCCGCAGGCCGGCCGCGTCCCAGGTCTCCACGATCTCTGCCTCGGCACGGTGGAGGAAGGCGAACCGCCAGTCCGGACGCCCCGGGGGAACCATCCGCGGGCCGTCGCCGTCGCTCACGAACAACCCGGTCTGGAAGAACGCTGCGTGCGGGCAGCCGCTGTTGAACGGCCAGCGGCCCGAGAGGGTAATCCCGCCGTTGCCGTCGGGCACGCCCCGGCCGAGCGGAGCGAACATCGAGGCCGACGCGCTGTCGAGGTCATCACCGATCATGTCGCGGGCCACCTCCGGGTCGAGCCAGGCGAAGATGGCCGAGCTCCCGCTCCCGATCATGATGGTCCAACCGGCCGACCCGTCGGCCCTGGAGAGCTCCTCGATGATCTCCAGCTGGGTCAGCGGGTCGAGTTCCAGCCCGCCGAGCGAACGGGGGCGCCACAGCGCGAACAACCGGGTCGCGCGCACCCGGTCGACAAGATCGGGCGGCATGGTGTGCAGGGCCTCGCCCTCCTCGGCGCGCGCACTCAGCTCTGGCGCCAGCGCCCGCGCGGCCTTGAGGGTGGTCTCTCCGGCGTCGTCCATGATCTCGTCCCCGGGTCGCCGTGGTGCCGTGTCCTGGCTGTCGAGGATGCGGGAAAACGAGTCGGTTCGCCAGCATGTTCCTGCGTGTGCGGCGCGAGGGGTGGATCATGCTTGCCGCACCCGGTCCACCGCGGCCATCATCGCCGCGTATCCGACGGTCGTGGCGTGCTCGATGAGCGCTGCGTCGATGGTCAGTCCGCGCACGCCGAGATCCTGCGTCGGCGTGATCGCCAGCAGGTGCGCTCCTGCCCGCGACGGGTGCGCTGCGTCGTCGAGCATCGCGACCACCGGGACGTGCCGGCGCACGTCCTGGGTGATCGCGCCCAACCCGGGGGCCAGCCGGTCCAGCACGCGGGCCCAGCGGACCGGACCCGGATCGGCCCGACGCAGTTCGGGAACGGTGCGGGTGAGCAGGG
The DNA here is from genome assembly GCA_050701055.1 of Pseudonocardia sp. Lineage (GTDB taxonomy): Bacteria > Actinomycetota > Actinomycetes > Mycobacteriales > Pseudonocardiaceae > Pseudonocardia. The sequence goes on from JBOHEO010000085.1 coordinate 15,548, forward strand.
CGAGCACGTGCGTGGCGCCATCCCGCAGTGCCCGCGGCACCGGCAGCGGCTCGGTCACCGAGCCGTCGATCCAGCGCCACCCGTGCAGCTCGACCGGCGGCCCGGCCAGCATCGGGATGGCCGCCGTGGCGCGTAGCGCGAGCTTCCATTCCGTGACGGTGCGCGGTTGGAGCACCTGCGGACGCAGGTCGTCGGCCCCGGTGGCGATCACTCGCAGCGGGATCGGACTGTCGATCAGCTCCGGCCACGGCATCGGCTTGGATACGGTGAGGATGTGGTCGATGAGGTGGTCGAGGGAGACCATCGGACGGCGCCGACCCAGCCGCCGCGGGTCGATGAACGCGCGGCAGGCCATGTCCTCGTAGAAGATCTCCGCGGCACCGCGGCCGTGGCCCAGCAAGAGCGCCCCGCCGACGTAGGCCCCGGCGCTGCTGCCGTAGACCACGTCGATCGCCTCGGTGAGCCCGGCGTCCTCCAGTGCATGGGCCATCCCGCCCGCGTAAGCACCGCGCATCCCGCCGCCGCTGACGACCAGCGCGATGCGGTGGCCGTCAACCCGGGCGCCGGGCCTGCTTCCGGTGTCGTGGCGTCGCAGCAGGGCGTGCAGGACCTCGTCGTCGCCGGGCAGTCCGGCCGTCGCCTCGACGGGTTCTGGATGCGTGGTCATCCCGGCGATCATCCCATCCACCCGCGGAGCCGGCTGCCCGTCCGGATCGCCACTCGGGCCGAGCAGATCTGCTCGACGTGTTACTGCGCCAGGGACGCCGGGCGAGCCGAAGCCGGCTGCCCGGCGTGGTCGGGCGAGACGCAACCGATGGCCATGGCCGTCGCGGTCGCGGATCAGGTCTCGCAGCCCACCCCGTCACCGTCGCGGTCGAGCTTGCTGCTGTAGCCGGGTTCGCCGCGGTGGATCGGTGCGGCGCCCGCGGCGCGCACCTCTGCACAGTTGGCGTAGGAAGTCGACGGCCGGTCGGGCTCGGCTGCGGGCCGGGGGTCTGCCGGCGGTGCGGCGGTGCGCGGCGTGGGCACCCGCGGAGTGGCGGCCGGCTGGGTGGCGACCGGCTGGCGGGCGGCCGGCTCGGGGACGGCCATCCTCGGCGCCACGGGCTCCGGTCCGACCACCGGCGGCTGGGCGTCCGGGACCGATTCCGCCGGCGGCGGGGGTGCGGCTACGGACGGAACCGTGCCCGTGACCGCAGGTGGCCCGGCAGCCGTCGCCGGCGGGGTCGCAGCTGTGGACGGCAGCAGGGCACCGAGCAGTACCAGCCCGAAGAGCAGGAGCAGCAACCCGACCAGGATCCGCCGGACCGGAAGACGGGCCTTCCCAGCGGGGGGCGGCGCGGTGGGCGCGACAACCGGGAGCCGGAGCGTCGGAGCCTCGGTGTTCCAGCTGATCGTCGCGCGAGGCAGTTGGACGGTGGTGTTGGGGGTGCGCGAGGACATCGTGGTCACCAGGTTCCGGAGAGAGATCGGGCCGCGAGCGCGGCGCCATACCCGGCTGTCGGGACACCGCTGCCCCCCGTTACTCCGAACAGCGGCGGCGCTTTCCGCATTCGGCCGATGAGATCGTTGCTCGACGGTAGGGTCACCGTGTGGCCCAACTGAAGGTTGAAGCCGAGCCGGGGGAGGTCGGATTCGACGCCGACCGGCTGGCACGGATCGACACGCACTTCCGGCGGTTCGTCGACGACGGCAAGCTGGCCGGCTGGACCGTGGTCGTGGCCCGCCGCGGGCGAGTGGCGCACCTGAGCCACTACGGTCGCCGCGACGTGGAAGCCGATCAACCCGTCACCGACGACACGCTCTGGCGCATCTACTCGATGACCAAGCCGATCACGTCGGTCGCCGCCCTCATGCTCTACGAGCGCGGTGTGTTCGAGTTGAGTGACCCGGTGTCGCGCTTCATCCCGGCGTTCGCCGACCTGCGCGTCTACCGGGCCGGCTCCGCGCTGAAGCCGAGCACCGTGGCGGCCGTCGAGCCGGTGCGGGTCTGGCACCTGCTCACCCATACCGCCGGGTTGACCTACGGTTTCCACCACGCGCACGCCGTCGACGAGATGTACCGGATCCGGGGTTTCGACCTCGCCTCGCCGAAGGGGATGGATCTCGCCGCTGCCTGCGATGTGTGGGCGCAGCTGCCGCTGCTGTTCGAGCCGGGATCGGAGTGGAACTACGGCGTGTCCACCGACGTCCTCGGCCGGGTGGTCGAGGTGGCGTCGGGCCAACCGCTCGACACGTTCCTTGCCGAGCACATCTTCGGGCCCCTGGACCTGACCGACACCACCTTCTCGGTCGCCGAGGACGATCTCGACCGGCTCGCGGCGCTCTACCTGTCCAACCCGGCGGGTGGCCTGTTCCGCAACAACGCCATCGGCGACGCGGCGACCCGGAAGCCGACGCTGCTGTCCGGTGGCAGCGGGCTCGTCTGCACCGCCGCCGACTATCACCGCTTCGCCCAGATGCTGGCCCGCGGCGGGGAGTTCGACGGCGTACGGCTGCTCGGCCCGCGCACCGTCCGCTACATGACGCGCAACCACCTACCGGGCAACGCCGATCTCGAGGCGATCGGCCGGGCGCTGTTCGCCGAGTCGGCGTTCCGCGGTGTCGGGTTCGGGTTGGGTGTCTCCGTGGTCGTCGACCCGGTGGCGGGCAAGATGCTCACCAGCGCAGGCGAGTACGCCTGGGGCGGGATGGCGAGCACGGCGTTCTACGTCGACCCGGTCGAGGAGATCACCGGGATCTTTCTCACCCAGCTCATGCCGTCGAGCACCTACCCGATCCGTGCCCAGCTCCGGGCGCTGGTCAACCAGGCGCTGGTGGACTGATGTCCAACGCGCTGGCCTTCACCATCCGCGTCGCGGTCGTCGCCGTGTCGTTGTGGGTGGCAACCGTGCTGGTGAGCGGCATCGAGCTGGACGCCGGTACCACCACCGAGCGGGTCGGGACGCTGGTCGTCGTCGCGATCATCTTCGGGCTGGTCAACGCCATGCTCAAGCCGCTGATCAAGGTGGTCGGCTGCCCGTTCTACATCCTCACCCTGGGCCTGTTCGGGCTGGTGGTGAACGCGCTGCTGTTCATGCTGGTCGGGTTCATCTCCGAGCAGGTGGGGCTGCTGTTCACCGTCAACGGTTTCTGGGCGGCGTTCTGGGGTGCGATCGTAGTCGCCGTGGTCGGGTTCGTGCTGCACTTCGTGATTCCCGACCGTTTCGATCAGCGCTAGCGCAACGCGGCGGTGGTCTCGTCCACAAAGCATGCCCGCGTAGGCGCGAGCCTCAGACGGGCCATGTCTCGCGACGGAACCCCGCGTCCCAGAACATCCACTCGTACTTCGCGGTGGTGGTGAAGTGTTCGTGCATCAGCGCCCGCTCGCCGCCGGCGAGGTCGGCCCCGACCCGGTCGGCGAGCGCGAGCACCGAGTCGACGACGGCCTGGAACTCCTCGCTGCCGTACATGGCGATCCAGCGCGCGTAGAGCGGGTCGGGCGAGCTGCGGGCCAGCAGCTCCTCGCCGACCCGGGCGTAGATCCAGTAGCACGGCAGTACCGCGGCCAGCGCCTCCGGGAAGGAGCCGCCGTAGCAGGTGGCCAGCAGGTAACTCACATACGCGCGGGTGGTGGGCGCCACGGGTTCGTTCGCGGCCGCCTCCGTCGCGGTGCCCATCTCGCCCATCAGTGCGGCGTGCAGATCCTGCTCGGCCGCGACCGCCCCGGCGGCATGCTGGGCGAACATCACGGTGTCGTGCTCGGTGGGGGCCCTCGCGGCGCAGATGGCCAGGGACCGGGCGTATCCGCGCAGGTAGTGGGCGTCCTGGACGATGTAGTGCCGGAAGGACTCCCGCGGCAGCGTGCCGTCCGTGAGACCGGTGACGAACGGGTGGGCCAGGATCGCGGCGTAGACATCCTCGATGTCCGACCAGAGCGCTTCAGTGGTGGAGGGCATGGCTCACGTTAGCCAGACGTCCGCGGCCCGGATCAGCCCGCTCGAACGGCATCGGCATGACGTGCGCGCAAAGTGAGACCCTGCTCACTCTTCGGGCAGGATGGGTGCTGTGAAACCAACTGGGTGGTTCACCATGGCGTCCAACGGGTAGCGACTCAGCGCGGAGCGCAGGCCAGGGGCATCGCTCTTCGGAGGTGGGTCGAATGGGTCTCGTACCGATGGATCATCATGAGAAGATGCGGCTGCGGGCGGCCGCCTTCAGGGTGACGCGTCTGTACCCCGGTCCCGTCGGTGAGGTGCTCTCCCGGGAGCTGCTCACCTGGGAGGAGTTCGGCTACCGGCTGGGTGGCGGTCAACTGGTCATGCGGTTGGTCGATCATGTGCTCACGTCACCGCTGACCCCGCAGACCGGCGAAGCAGCGGCCTGATCCGTACCAAGCAGCTCTCAGGCGGTGAACGCGACGGGTAGGCGCTTGATCCCGTTGATGAACATCGACCGCAATCGTTGCGGCTCGGCAGTCGCGTGGATATCCGGGATCCGGGTGAGGAGCTCCCGGAACATCACCGCGATCTCCCGCCGCGCCAGGTGTGCTCCGAGACAGAAGTGTGGACCGGCGCCGCCGAAGCCGACGTGCGGGTTCGGTGCGCGGCGCACGTCGAACGCGTCGGGGTCGGCGAAATGGGCCGGGTCCCGGTTGGCTGACCAGTAGAACATCGCAACCTTGTCCCCGGCGCTCATCGGCTGCCCGCCGAGGACGGCGTCCACGGCGAGCGTGCGCCGCATGAAGATCACCGGTGAGGCCCAGCGCACGATCTCCTCGACCGCGGTGGGCGTGACGGCGTCGAGGTCGGCGAGCCACGCGGCGCGCTGCTCGGGGTGCTCGGTGAGCAGCTGGATGCCCCAGCTGATCGCGTTGCGGGTGGTCTCGTTGCCGGCCACCACGAGCAGGATGAAGAAGCTGGCCAGTTCGTCGGGGGTGAGTCGCTCGCCGTCGATCTCGGCATTGACCAGTGCGGAGGTGACATCCTCGGTCGGGTTGGCAGTGCGGTGGGCGCCCAGGTCGCGCATGAGCTCGGCGAGGTCGTGGCCGGCCTGCAACATCGCGACGAGGATGTTGTCCGCGTCCGGAACGTATTCGGGATCACCGGCTCCGATGATGATGTTCGAGCGGTCGAAGACGAATGAGTACTGGTTCTCGGGCACGCCCATCATGTCGCAGATGATCTTCAGGGGCAACCGCGCGGAGATCGCGGTGACGGCGTCGCATTCGCCGGCGTCGAGCACGTCGTCGACGATCCGTGCCGCGGTGCGCTCGACGTCGCCGACTAGGGAGGCGAGACGCTTCGGGGTGAATCCGCGGGAGACGATGCGCCGCAGCCGGGAGTGCCGCGGATCGTCCGTGTTGATCATCGAGCCGAAGAACTCGGTGAACTCGACGGGCAGGTCCGTGACCGAGGCGACGCCGGGGCCGGAAGTGTAGATCTTGGGGTTGCGGCTGGCCTCGACG
>JBOHEO010000086.1:0-20947 GCA_050701055.1 Pseudonocardia sp.
ACGGCCTGGAACATCCCGGCCATCTGCAACACGGTCATCGACAGGCCCTGGCCGATCGGCAGGTTGCCGAACGTGGAGCCCGACCACGACTCGCGCGGCGGCACCTTGCCCCCACTCTCGCCCGGCAGACCCACCCCGGTCGTTACGCCCAGCCCGAAGCGGGCGAGCATCTCCGCGAACCGGTCCTCGCCCACCCGTTGCGCGGTCATGATCGTACCGACGTTGGAGGACTTGGCCAGCACACCGGTCAACGTGTAGTTCTCGAGGCCGTGCACCCAGGCGTCGCTGACCGTGCGGTCAGCCACCCGGATGTCACCGGGCACCGCGAGGACCTCGGTCGGGGTGGCCAGGCCGTACTCCAGCGCCGCGGCCATCGTCACGATCTTGTTGACCGAGCCGGGCTCGAACGGGCTGGAAATGGCCGGGTTGCCCAGCTGAGCCGCATCGGCGACGGCGAGGTCGCGCGGATCGAAGGTGGCACCGTTGGCCATCGCCAGCACCTCGGCGGTGGCCGCGTCGAGCACCACGGCGGAGCCGCCCGACGCCGCGGTGCGCGCGATCTCGCCGGCGAGCAGTTCTTCCACGGTGTACTGCAGGTCCGAGTCGAGGGTGAGCTGCAAGTCCGAGCCCGGGACAGCCGGGCGTTCGAACCGGGTGCTGCCCGGGATGACCGCCGAGCTGCCCTCCGCCGTATCCACGACACGGAGCCCGTCCGAGCCGGCGAGCAGGTCGTCCTGTGAACTCTCCAGGCCGATCAGTCCGGACAGCTTCTGCTCCATGGCGTTCCACGACGCCGCGCCCACGACGTTCGCGCCGAGAGAGCCTCCCGGGTAGTGCCGCGATTCCCGCTTCTCCTCGGCAATTTCGGGAAAACGCTCGCGCAGCCCCCGCGCGACGTCCGGGTCGACGAGCTTGGCGAGGACGACGTACCCCCGATCGCTGGTCAGGAGACCGAGCAGCTCGGTCCGGTCCTGACCGGTCGCGAGCGCCACCACGGTCGCCATCTCGGCGGCGTAGGCCGGAGCATCGTCCCCGAGGGTCGCGGTGATCAGTCGTGGGTTGGTGACCAGGGCACGCGCGTCGACGCTGAACGCAAGCGGCGCGCCGGCCCGGTCCAGGATCGAGCCACGCTCGGCCGCCGTGGTGATCTCGGTGGTGCGCTGCCGCGAGGAGCCCTCGGTCAGCTCGCCGGCCTGCACGGTCTGCACGGCGACGAGTTTGAGCGCGGCCGCGGCGAGCACCACCACCAGGACGATCCGACCCAGTCTCAGCCGGTCGGCGTACCCGGCAGCGCCCCGCGCGGCCGGGCGTGCGCTGCCCGGTTGCCCGCCGGACGACCACCGGGTGGACGGAGACGTGCGGGCCGCGCCCGCGGATCGGAATCGGGGCGGGGCCGCTGGCATCAGGCCGTGCCGACCGCTGCCGCGCCATCCGGCGACGCGGGGGCGGCAACGGGTTCGGCCGGAGCGGGGTCGCCAGCCGGATCCCCCCCAGCCACCGGCGCCACCGGAGCAACCGGGGGGGCGGGGGGCGTCGGCGCAACCGCCGCACTGGGTTTCCCCACCACCTGCACGATGCCGTCCTGGCCTACCACGAGCCGGGCCGGATCCTGCACCGGCACCATGCCGAGCTCCGTGGCCCGCTCCGCCAGCGCCGGCGGTGACGCCATCGACGCGACCTCACGGTGCAGCCGCTCGCTCTGCTCGCTCAAGGTGCGAGCCGTCGAGCGGGCGTCCTGCAGCCGGTAGGAGTCCGCGGCCGCGGCAGTGGACAGCCACAGCGTCACCACCAGGCCGGCGCCGAGCAGACCCATCACCAGCAGCACGAACTGGGCGCGGCCGGTCGCCGTGCCGCCGCGGGCCGAAGGGGACCCGACCAGTCGGCGGACCCGCTCGTCACGCTTGGCATACGCACGCCGGGCTGCATCGGGCTTCGGCGCGACGACGGTCGACCCGCGCTGGGCAGGGATCACCGCGGCCCGAGTTCGGCCGACCCCGGCCGCCGTCGTACGGGTGCGCTCGGTAACGGGTGCGCTCACGGCCCCTCCTCGCTGACGCTCATGCTGCTTCGCCACGGATGTTCATCGCTGCACGGAGCCGCACCGAAGCGGCCCTCGGGTTGTCGGTGATCTCCTCCTTCGTCGCGACCTCGGCGCCGCGGGTGAGGAGTTGCAGCTGCGGACCATGTCCTGGCAGCTCGACGGGCAGGTCCAGCGGCGTGCTCGAGGTCGCGCGGGTCGCCAGCTCGCGCTTGACCATCCGGTCCTCGAGTGAGTGGTAGGCAAGGACGACGATCCGTCCCCCCACGGTGAGCGAGTCCAGAGCCGCGGGCAGCGCGGTGCGCAACGTGTCGAGCTCCGCGTTGACCTCGATGCGCAACGCCTGGAACGTCCGTTTGGCCGGATGCCCGCCGGTCCGCCGCGACGCCGCGGGCACCGCCTCGTAGAGCACCTCGACGAGGTCTGCGCTCCGCACGAGTGGCGACCGCGCCCGGCGCCGGGCCACCGCGGAGGCGATCCGACCGGCGAACCGCTCCTCCCCGTACTCGCGCAGCACGCGGGTGAGCTCCGGAACGGGATAGGTGTTGAGCACGTCCGCGGCTGTGGGCCCGGTCGTGGGGTCCATCCGCATGTCGAGGTCGGCGTCGCGGGAGTAGGAGAAGCCGCGCTCGTCGGCGTCGAGCTGCAACGAGGACACCCCGAGGTCGAACAGCACGCCGTCGACGCGCCCCAACCCCAGCTCCACGAGCACGTCGACGATCTGGTCGTACACGGCGTGCACCAGGTGCAGCCGGTCGGCGAAAGCCACGAGCCGTCGCCCGGCCAGTTCCAGAGCCTGCTGGTCACGATCGATGCCGACCACGGTGAGCTCAGGATGCTGGGCCAGCAACGCGGCCGCGTGCCCGCCGACGCCCACGGTGGCGTCCACCAGCACCGCGGGGCGCCCGACCAGCGCGGGACCGAGGAGCTCGGCGACGCGGGGCAGGAGCACGGGTACGTGCCTGGCCCCAGCCAGGCCGCCGCCGGTCCCACCGTCAGGCCACCGTTCGTCCGGGTGCTGCCCCACCGCTCACCTCCGAGACCGGCACCGCCCGCGCCGCCCGCTGCTGACAACTCGCTGATCGCCGGCAGATCCCCGCTCCCCAGCCGGGTCTGCCGCCGATACCCCCACCCGGCGAACCTGGCACCGGGGAAGGTGCACCAGGGCCGCCGGGTGGGGGCACCGACGACTCGTTGGATCTCGCGCCCCACTGCGCACGTCATTTCGGGTCACTACCGGTCCCGTCAGATCAATCCGGGCAGCACCTCCTCCTGCGCCTTGGCGTAGGTCTCCTCGTGCTCGTCCTGGTAGCGCTGCCAGGCCTGCGCGTCCCAGATCTCGGCGCGGGTGAACGCACCGATCACCACGCAGTCCTTGTTCAATCCCGCATAACGCCGGAGTTCAGGGGTGATCGCGATCCGCCCCTGGGCGTCCGGGTTCTGCTCGTCGGTCCCGGAGAACAGGTTGCGCTGGAAGACGCGGGCCGACTCACTGGTCAGCGGTGCCGAGGCGACCTTGCCGGCCACCTCACCGAACGCCTCGCGGGTGAACACGTACAGGCAGTGGTCCTGACCCTTCGTGATCATCAGCCCGCCTCGTAGCTCGTCACGGAACTTTGCGGGCAGCGTCAACCGCCCCTTGTCGTCCAATTTCGGCGTGTAGGTGCCGAGGAACACCGGCCCCACCTCCACCGCCCGTGGCCCCCGTCAGGCCCCAGTGATGGCCACCTTACCCCACTTTCCCCCACCGTCAACCGTCGCAGATCCCCAGACTGCCCCTGAGGAAGCTGAATCCGCAGCTCATGGAGGTGGGTCGCGGTGGGGTCCGGTGCGGGCTCGGTCCGAACTGGGCGAGGAGTGCCGGGCTCCGGAGCGGGCGCGCTGGATGGGCTCTCGCCGGTTTCCGCCTTCTGCCGGCTGTTTCCGCTGCTCGCCGGGATTGCACCGGCCTCGACGGTGCCGCCCGACGCGCACGGCCAAGCCCGGTGGGTGAAAGTGGGGCACCCGGCGGACCGCACGCCGACAACGCGGTTTGACAGACTGTCGGCCGACGTCGGCGGCGTCCGGGCCTGATATCGCCGGCAGCGTGGAGAACGGGCCCACGAGGAGGTTCGGTGACGACGACGAGCAACCGGTCCGCCGTGGAGGGCGCCGAGGCGCATTCCACCAGCGCCGCGCGCGCAGGACTGGCCGAGGTCGCCGAGCTCAGCGGGCGGATCGTCGCCAGCGTGGCGCGGGTCCTGATCGGCAAGCCCGACGTCATCCGGATCGCCCTGGTCGCCCTGCTCGCCGAGGGTCACCTGCTGGTCGAGGACGTCCCCGGGGTCGGCAAGACCTCGCTGGCCAAGGCGCTCGCCCGGTCCATCGACTGCTCGGTCAGCCGGGTGCAGTTCACCCCGGACCTGCTGCCCGGCGACATCACCGGTACGTCGATCTTCAACCGGCAGACCGCCGAGTTCGAGTTCCGCCCCGGCCCGATCTTCGCCAACGTCGTGATCGCCGACGAGATCAACCGCGCCTCGCCGAAGACGCAGTCCGCGCTGCTGGAGTGCATGGCCGAGCACCAGGTCACCGTCGACGGCTCCACGTACGCCCTCCCCAGCCCGTTCATGGTGGTGGCCACCCAGAATCCGATCGAGATGGACGGCACCTACCCGCTGCCCGAGGCCCAGCGCGACCGGTTCACCGCGCGCGTCAGCGTCGGATACCCCGATCCGGCCGCCGAGCTGGCGATGGTCGACGAGCACTCGGCAGCCGACCCGCTCGAGGCCCTCCAGCCGGTCCTCGACGCCCGCCAGCTGCGGGCGGTGATCGAGAGCGTCCGCCATGTGCATGTCGGGCAGGAGGTACGGCAGTACTGCGTGGAGCTGGCCGCGACCACGCGCCGGCTCCCCGAGCTGCGGCTGGGCGCGTCACCGCGGGCCACCCTGCAGCTGGTACGGGCGTCGCGGGCGCAGGCCGCACTGTCCGGCCGCGGCTTCGTCGTCCCGGACGACGTGCAGGCCGTGGCGGTACAGGTCCTGGCCCACCGGCTGCTGCTCAGCTCGGAGGCGCAGAACTCGCGTCGCACGGCCGCGGAGCTGCTGCGCGCGCTCCTCGCTCGCGTCCCGGTGCCGATACCGTCGCGTGGCGGAGCTTGAGCGCCGTGAACGAGCTGGCTCGGGCACCATCGGACGCAGCGCGCCGGGGTGGCCTTGCGGGCCTGCTCGCCGGCCTCACCACCCGGGGCCGCTGCCTGATCGCCGGCGGGATGGCCACGGCGGTGTGTGCGATCGCGCTCGACGAGCGCGATCTGCTCCGCATCGGCGCCTTCGCGGCCCTGCTGCCGCTGCTCGCGCTGCTCCTCACAGCACGCACCCGACGCACGGTCCGCGTCGGGCGTGCCGTCACCCCGGAACGGCTGCCGGTCGGCAGCGAGACCACCGTCGCACTGCACCTGTCGGGCGGCCCGATCCTCGGGGCACTACGGCTCATCGATGCCGTACCGGACGCGGCGGGGTCGCAGTCCGCCACACCGCCCAGGTTCACGGTACATCGGCTGTCGCGGCGCTGCGGCGCGATGCTCACCTATCCGCTGCGCCCGACACTGCGCGGTGTGCACCGCATCGGTCCGCTCGGGATGCACGCAACCGACCCGTTCGGCCTCGCTGCGTTCGAGCGAGACCTGGCCGGTGCGCAGCGGTTGCTCGTGCTGCCCCGCGTGGTCGCGCTGCACGGGCTGCCGCAGGCGCTCAGCACCGGTGACGGCGCGGGAGCGACCGCCGCGCATCAGGGTCACGGTCAGTCCGACGTGCTGATCCGCGAGTACCGGCCCGGCGACGAGCTGCGCCGCGTGCACTGGCGAAGCACCGCCCGCCACGACGAGCTCATGGTGCGGCTCGAGGAGCGGCCGTGGCGCGGCACGATCACGGTGCTGCTGGACCGCCGGGACAGCGCCCACCGTGGCCGTGGCGCCGGTTCCAGTCTCGAGTTCGCCGTCGAGCTGGTGGCCAGCATCTGCGTGCACCTGATCGCCCGGGGAGAGCCGGTCGCACTGGTCACCGAGGACGGCACCGACCCGACCAGGCCGGTGCTCGGCGACGGCGACAAGCCCGTCGACACGACGCGGTCGGGCGCCGACCTAATCCTCGAGACCCTCGCGACCTTGCGTCCCTCGGCCCGCATCGACCTCGCCGGGCTCGCGCTGGGCACCGGAGGGTCGACGATCGCCGTGCTCGGGGCCGTCGCGCCCGGCCAGCTCGATGGGTTGTTCGCGCGCCGGACGAGCGGGGGGAGGGACAGCGGCCAGGCGGTACTGCTCGATGCCGCGAGCTGGGATCCGGCCACGCGCTCCGGCGCCGTCCCGGTCCGATCAGCCGCGGCATCGCTGCGCCAGGCCGGTTGGCGGGTCGCCATCGCCACCGCTGACTCGACTGCCGACCGGGTCTGGAGCGAGCTCATCGCCGGCGCCTCCGCCTACACCGTCGGCGTGGAATCCACGTGACGAACAACACACTTATCCCGCCGGCACCCGCACCTCCCCCGACCAGATCCGGCCGGATCAGAGCCGGGCGGGCCGGCCGAGCCGGGCGGGCCGGAACCGGGCGACCCAGGTGGATCGTCGCCGTCGGCTCGGGTCTGGCGGTGCTGGTCGCCGGCGCTCCGGTCGCGGCGGTCGTGCAGGGCGCGAGCTGGTTCGTGCACGCCTCCGCCGCGATCATGGTCGTCGTTGCGGCCGGCATGCTCGCTGCGCGCGCCGGCGTCGCGGCCGTCGTCGCGGCACAGCTGGCCGCCGTGTTCGTGCTCCTCACCGCATTGTTCAGCGACGGCGGCGTGCTCGGTCTGTTGCCCGGGCCCGCGACACTGGACGAGATGGCCACGCTCATCGCGGGTGCCGGGAAACAGATCGACATCAGCCCGGCACCCATTCCGGCCACCCCGGAGGTCCTGTTCCTCGTCACCGTGGCGTTCGGGCTCGTCACCGCAGCAACCTACCTCGCCGCCGTCAGCGTCGCGGCACCCGCGGCCGCCGCCGTGCCACTGCTCACCGCGTTCGCCGTACCCGCAGCGTTGGCCGATGAGCTGCTGCCCTGGTGGGCCCCGATCGCGGCAGCCGCCGGGTACGGGATGGTATTGCTCAGCAGCGGCGCCCGGCGGCAGCTGTCTGGCGGCACCGCCCTCGTCTCGGGAGCGATCGCGCTGGCCCTGCTGGTCGGCACCGCGGCCGGGGCAGTGGGCACCGCGGGTCGCTTCGACGGCGCGACGGGTGGTGGCGGCAGCAGCGGGGCGATCGGGCTGAACCCGTTCACGGCGCTACGGGGGCACCTCACCCAGTCCCCGCCGATCGAGCTGTTCCAGGCGCGCGGCCTTGCGCGGCCGGCCTACCTGCGAGCCCTGACCCTGCGCGACTACGCACCCGAGTCCGGGTTCCAGGCCGGCCGACCCGAGCCCGGCGTGCCGTTGACCGGTGATCTGCCCGATCCGCCAGGGTCGGGCGAGCAGGCCTCGGTCAGGATCGAGAACATCGGGTTCCGGGACTACTGGCTGCCGCTGTACGGGCTGCCGCTCGACGTCTCCGGCGTTGCACCGGACCGGTGGGCCTACGACGCCAACAGCGGTACCGCGTACACGTCGCGACCGCGGGCAGAGCAGCGGTGGCAGCAGGGGGCGCTGCTGCCGGCGCCGTCGGCCGCCCAGCTCCGGGCCGCCACTGGTGGTGCCGTTCCCCCCGGCTACCTCGACACGGTCGGCGTCGATGCCCGGGTTGCACAAGTCGCCGCAGGGATCACCGCCACCAGTGGCACGGGCTTCGACCGGGCCATGGCGATCCTCGACTTCTTCACCGCGGCGGACTCGCCCTTCCGCTACAGCCTGCAGACCGCCCCGGGCGGCAGCGACGATGCACTCGTGGAGTTCCTCACCGTCGGTCGCACCGGATACTGCGAGCAGTTCGCGTCGGCGATGGCTGTCATGCTCCGGACGGTGGGCGTTCCAGCGCGGGTGGCCGTCGGATTCACCGCGGGCACCGACACCGGGGAGCTCCGATCGGTCGGCACCGCCGACGCACACGCCTGGGTCGAGGCGTGGTTCCCCGGGATCGGTTGGACGACCTTCGACCCGACCCCGCTCACCGACGGGCGAAACCTGCTGCCGCCCTACGTCGAGCAGGCGCGGGAACAGGCCGGGACGGCCACCGACCTGCCTGCACCGGAGGCGGCCGCATCGGGAGCCCAGCCCGAGCCGGAGCCGACCCCGGACGCCCCCGATCAGACCGCGCCGGACCCGGCCGAACCGGATCCGGCCGCCGGATTCCCCCTGTGGCCGCTGGTCCTGACCGCGATCCTCGCGCTCGGGGTCACGGCACCGGCCGGGCACCGCGCACTCGATCGCCGGCGCCGGTTGGCCGCGGTCAGAGCCGGCGGCCCAGCGGCGGCCGGGGCGGCGTGGGCCGAGTTGCTCGCCGAGTCGGCGGATCGAGGGGCGCCCAGCCAGACCAACAACACCGTGCGGACGGCGGCGCGCAGCATAGTACGGGAGCATCAGCTGGGCGATGGCGCGCAGCAGGCTCTGCGCAGCGTCATCAAGGCCGTCGAGTCAAGCTGGTACGGCGACACGCACCCGGAACCAGCCGCGCTCGACACCTCGGTACAGGACGTCCGTCGCAGCATCGAGACAGGTAGCCCGCTGGGACTCCGCGGAAAACTCCTGCCCCGCTCGGTGCTCAACCGGCTCCCGCGGCTGCGGCCAAAGGGGCCCGGACACGACGAGACCGCGCTCCCCCGGTCCTGACCCGCTCAGCTCACTCCTGCTCGAACCGTCGACGGAAACGTTCTTCCATCCGTCCGGTGAACCGGTTCTTGTCCAGTTCGGTGTCACTGACCGCGGCAGTCCGTGAACCGGCACCGACAGCGGTGACCGCAAGGACCGCGCCGCCGAGCATCACGAGGAAGCCGACGACGCTGAGTACGGGGAACCCGCCCAGGTAGAGCATCCGCAGGGCGACCCCCAGGACGAGCATCACGAGGCCGAGCGCAAACAGAACGATGCCCTGGACGCGACGGCGACGCGTGGGTCGGCGTAATCGGCCTCCGCGAACGGTGGACGCGAACTTCGGGTCCTCGGCATACAGAGCGCGTTCGATCTGTTCGAGCAGTCGTTGCTCGTGCTCGGAGAGGGGCATGGCTTCGCCTCCGGCACACGGTATTCCTGTCGAGTCATCTTCCATGGTGCCGGAACGACGCGACGAGCGCCCGAGGTGGGCGTCTGCTGTGAGGATACGAGTCTCAGACGCTGACGACTACCCGGACTCGTCAAGTGGGCAGTGGGATCTTTTCCGGCGGCCGGACTTGCACCGATCGGGCTACACTGCACGCCCTGAAACTGCCGCGCGGGCTGCCCTGCCGCGCGGGTCAGCCCGCGGGTCGACGAGCCAGGGCGTGCAGCCTCGTTGCCACGTCCCGAAGGGCCGGCGCCTGGACGGCCAGCTCCTCGAGTTCGGCCACCGCCCGGGCGGCTGCCGGGCCGCCGTCACGCACGGCCCCCGGAACCCAACCGTCCAGCACGCCGTCGCCCTGGAGCACCTCGATCCGCAGGGTGCCGTCGGCCTCGAGCAGCTCGCGCAACGAGGCGACGTCCAGCCGTCTGCGCAGTGCGTCACCGGGGTCCAACCGGCCGTCGGGATCGATCAACACCGCGCGCGCCTCACCCAGCCGCCCGCCGAGCGCACGGGCAAGTACCGCCGCGTGGCGGCCCGCGACGAGCACCGATACGGCTCCACCCGCGGCCGTGGCCGAGGTGAGCGCCGCGACCGCGGCGACAGCGTCGTCGACGACCTCGAGCAGACCGTGGCCGAGCACCAGGTCGGCACGACCGGCGGGTACCACGTCGGTGAGCGCATCGACATCACCCTGCACCGCAGTGATGAGGTCGTCCATTCCCGCCTCGCGGGCGCGCCGTTGCAGAGCAGCCAGCGCGTTGGGACTGTTGTCGACGACCGTGACCACACAACCGAGCCTGGCCATCGACACCGCCCACGCGCCGCTCCCGCCGCCGACATCGAGCACGCGGGCCGACCGGCCCGAACGGCGGGCCCGTACCCGCGCCACCTCGGCCGCCAGGACCCTGTGCACCGGTCCACCGCCCACGGTGCCAACCAGCTCTCCCACCGCCATCGTCACGCTCCCAGCTCCACCGCAGCAGCCTATGGCGTATCCGCCAGTGGGGGACCAATTGGCCACCTGACACGGTACGTTGATCGCCGTGCAGGTCGTCGCCACATTGAGCCTCAAGGGTGGAGTGGGCAAGACGACGGTGGCGCTCGGCCTCGTCGGAGCCGCACAGCAGCGCGGGGTACGCACCCTCCTCGTGGACCTCGATCCTCAGGCCAACGCGACGATCGCCCTCGACGTCGGTCCTACCACCGCCACCGTGGCAGACGTGCTCGACGAGCCACGTCGCTCGGTGGTCCGCCGGGCCATCGTGCCCAGCGGCTGGGGTGAGTTCCTCGATGTGTTGGTGAGCACCGAGGAGACCGAGCGGCACAACCACCCCGACCCCGGGCCGAAGCAGATCGGCAAGCTCGCCCGGGCACTCCAACGGCTCAGCACCGCGGACCACCCGGACGACGAGCCGTACCGCCTCGTGGTGGTGGACTGCCCACCGTCGCTGGGACAGCTGACCCGCAGCGCCCTCGCGGCCGCGCAACGAGCCGTGCTGGTGACCGATCCGACGATGTTCGCGGTCTCGGGGGTGCAGCGGGCGTTCGATGCGGTGCAGAGCGAGCGACGCGACAACCCCGACCTCCAGCCGCTCGGGGTGCTCATCAACCGGGTGCGCTCGCGCAACGCCGAGCACGAGTTTCGCATCGCTGAGCTCCGGGCGCTCTTCGGTCCGCTCGTGTTCAGCGGCATGCTGCCCGACCGGTCGGCAGTCCAGCAGGCCCAGGGTGCGTGTATGCCCATTCAGCGGTGGGACACCCCCGGCGCTCGCGAGGTGTCGGCGGTGTTCTCGGCATTGCTGGGCCGGGTGCTGCGCAGCGAGCGGCCGCGCCATTCAGGCGTCGCGGCGGCGGTGCCAGTAGAAGGTTGATCACGTCTGCCGCGACTCGCGCGCGTTCACCGCACCGGCACCATGACCCTGACCAGACCGACGAACTGCTCGGCCTGCCGGAGCAGATCATCGGCCTCCCGCCGGCCCACCAACCGCGCAATTCCGGCTTCGGCAGCCGCCCGGGTGTCGGAGCACGACGCGAAGAAGGCAGCCCACTCGGCCAGCTCGGGAGCGACCTCGGCGAGCAACTGCCAGACGTTGCGGGTGGCCCCGCGCCGCGGACGTGGCCGGGCCCGCACCGCGAGGACAGCAGCGGCGGCCCGAAGCGCGGCGAGGTAGGCAGCCGGGTATCGCACCAGAATGTCGTCCTCGCGGTGGGCATCGGCGAGCCCCGCAGTGGCCTGCCGCAGCAGCCCGAGAGCGGCCCGCGATGGGGGTGCCTCAGCGATCATGACGGTCATCGTTGCGATCTCCCTCCGTGCTGTATCACTCCGACACCCGAATCAGCTCCCACACACCGGGACCGGCTCGCATCCTGAGCACGAACTCCTGCGCCGGGGCCTCCGGCTCAGCGGCGGACCGCGCGCCCACCCGCCAACAGCGCATCCGGTCACCCCCGACCGGCATCGGTGATGGGAACGGCCAGGGCGACTCCTCGACCCACCTCTCGCGCACGTCGGTGACCAGAAACTGTGGCCCCCCACGGACCGGCCGTCGCTGAAACTCCACTGGCTCACCATCCTGGTACCGGACGTGGATCGGCGTCGGCCGCCGGGAGCCGAAGACCCTGCTGAAGGTGTTCACTCAGTACTCTCCATTCCGTCCGCTACGGTTCGGACAGCCGCGAGACCATCCGGAGATGGTCACTGCACCGATCGACCGCAGGGTCTCCGAGCATTGCGGTGGATCGCGATCGAACGGATGTTCGAATCCCTACCAGTACAGCGCGTCCCGGCCCCGCCGTCAAGTGGAACCCGCACCTATCGGCCGGCCCAGCGAAAATGACCAACGGACATGATGTGATGGTGGCGTGCACACGCCCCGTCGGCGCCCCGGGCCCGGCGTCCCGCGCAGACCGGAGCATCGGTGACCACCGCCCCACCACGGCACCGGCTGGTCGAGCTCGACCGCGGTGATCTCGTCGATCGACTCACCGATGCGCTCACCATCTACGTCTCCGCAATGAGCTACCCACCGGGCACCGCTCGCGGCCGCCGCGCCCTGTGGCTGGACCATGTTCAGCGCCCCGGTTGGCGTTCGGTCGGGGCATTGGACGCGGGCGACGGCCTTCTCGGCATCACCTACGGCTACGTCGGCGGGCCGGGCCAGTGGTGGTTCGAGGAGGTCCGCCGTGGGCTGCGGGGACAGAGATCTGGGCGGCGGGCCTGGCTGACCGACTATTTCGAGCTCACCGAGCTGCATGTGCGTCCGGACGCCCAGGGGTGCGGCATCGGCGAAGGCCTGGTGCGCGGGCTGCTGGCCGGAACCGACCGGGCCCGCGTCCTGCTCTCCACCCCCGAGCACACCCCCGGCCAACCCAGCCGCGCATGGCAGCTCTACCGGCGGCTCGGCTTCCTGGACGTGCTGCGAGAGCACCGTTTCACCGGGGACACCCGACCGTTCGCGGTGCTCGGCCGCACCCTGCCGCTGGAACCGCCGGCCGGGCCCGTCGCGGGCGACTACCCGCATCGCTGGTCGCGCTGATCGGTGCGCGTCGATCCTCCCGACCGACCGGCCGGGGCGGCTCCGATCGTCCTGACCGATAGTGTCGGACCTGCGTGGCACGATGACGTCGTGCCGCTTCCGTCTTCGCCCCCGATCCGGCGCCGTCCACCTGTCTTGCCGCTGATGATGGCGCTGCTGGTTGCTCTCACCCTGCTCGGCGGCTGCGCGCGGGTCCGCACCGCGCTCGCCCTGCAACCCGACGACACTGTGGTCGGCGAGATCGTGGTGGCCACCCCCGAGAAGGGCCCCGACGATTCCGGTCCGGTGGTCACCGTACCGAGCGAGCTCGCCGACGCGGTGGACGTCTCGGAGTACCACCAGGACGGCTACGCGGGCTCGGTCTTGCGCTTCTCCGGACTCACCTTCGCGGAGGTGTCCATGCTCGCCACGCGGGCCGCACCAGCCGGTGAGGCGGCTCCGTTCGCGCTGCGCCGCGTCGGCAACCGGGTACTGGTCGACGGGTCGGTCGATCTGACCACCATCCTGGGCGACCGCGCCGACTTCCAGCTCAAGATCAGCTTTCCGGGTGAGGTGCTCGAGACCACCGGTGACGCCGAGTCGGGCACGGTGAGCTGGACCTTCAAGCCGGGGGAGGTCGGCGACGTCACGGCGGTTGCCGAATTCGACGATCCCAACGGTCCATCCGTCCTCAGGTGGAGCCTCCTGCTCGCCGCAAGCGTCGCGTTGGCAGTGGGGGCGGTCGTGGAGCTCGCCCGACGCACCCGGAATGCGCCGATCAGGCGGGCGAGCCGCTGACCGCAACCGACCGCCGGGCGCCCAGCCCCAGGTTTCGCACGATCTCCGAGGTCGCCGTGGAACGGTTCAGCGTGTAGAAGTGCAGCCCGGCCACGTCCTCGTCCAACAGCCGCTGTGACATCTCGGTCGTGGCGTCGATGCCCGCGGCTCGGAATGCCGCAGGGTCGTCGACGTAGGGCTCCAGTCGCGCGATGAGGGCAGCCGGCACCGGGGCTCCGGAGAGTTCCGGGCCGCGCCGCAATGTGCGGAGCGTGGTGAGCGGCATGATTCCCGGGAGCAGCGGTACGTCGCAGCCGGCCGCGGCAAGCCGGTCGCGCAACCGCAGGAAACCGTCGGGTTCGAGGAAGAGCTGGCTGATCGCGAAGTCGGCACCCGTCCGGATCTTGGCCAGGAGCTGGGCCAGGTCGGAGTCGGGGTCGGCCGAACGAGGGTGACCGTAGGGGAACGCCGCGACGCCCACGCAGAAGTCGCCGAGCCTGCGCACGAGCGCGACGAGCTCGGCGGCATAGCTGAGGCCTTGCGGGTGAGAGATCCATTCCCCGAGCGGGTCGCCAGGGGGGTCGCCCCGCACGGCGAGCACGTTGGAGATTCCCGCGGCGGCGTAGGCGCCGATCACCTGGCGCAGCTCGGCCACGGAATGCGCCACTGCGGTCAGATGTGCCATCGGCACCAGCGTGGTGTCAGACGCGATGCGGGCGGTGGTGCGGATCGTCCGGTCACGACTGGAACCACCTGCGCCGTAGGTGACGGACACGAATGCGGGGTCGAGGGGTTCCAGGCGGCGGATGGCGCGCCACAGCTCCGCCTCGCCGGTCTCGTCCTTCGGTGGGAAGAACTCCACCGAGAAGACCGGTCCGCCACCGCTGATCCGTTGGGTCACCCGCACAGCGCAAGCCTACGGCGCAGGGCCGATGGCCGGGTGCGCCGCCGATCCGCGCGCTGTCGGAGCTCGCGGTTACCCTCGCCGGGTGCCCACCTCGTCCTCCCTGCACGCTCCCCCACCGGTCCCGTCGACCAGCACCGTCCCCGGTGTCAGCACCGTCGCCGGTGGCCCGACGCACGGAGCTGACCAGGCCGGTCATCTGGACCTGGATCGGGTACGCACGCTGCTCTGCGAACTGGGCGCGGTCGAGGCCGTCGAGCAGCGCATCGGTGCGCTCACCAGCTCCGCGCTCGACACATTGGACGCCGCCGAGGTGGCCGAACCCGCCGCCACCACGCTCGCCGTACTCGCCGTGGCCGCGACCAGGCGTTGCCGGTGACCCGCTCGAGATCGGTCTGCTCAAGATCGGTCCGCACGGTGCCGGGCCGCACCGACCACATCGTCGTCGTCGGGGCGGGGTTGGCCGGGCTCAGCACCGCCCTGCACCTGCTGGGTGCCGGCCGTCGGGTCACGATCCTGGAGCGGGCTGCGCATCCGGGGGGACGAGCGGGTCGGCTCGATCTCCGGACCGAGCGCGGCACCTTCCGGGTGGACACCGGCCCCACTGTGCTGACCATGCCGTCGTTGCTCGCCGAGGCGCTCAGCGCCGTAGGGGAGAAGCTCACCGACCGGATCGACCTGATCCCGCTCGATCCGGCATACCGGGCCCACTTCGTCGACGGCTCCACCATCGACGTACACAGCGATGGTGCGGCGATGGAGGCCGAGGTCCGTCGGGTCTGCGGCGCGGATGCCGCCGCGGGTTATCGCCGGATGCGGCACTGGCTCACCCAGCTCTACCGGGCCGAGATCGACACGTTCATCGGCGCGAACATCGACTCCCCGCTCGATCTGCTCGGTCCCGACCTGGTTCGCCTCGCCGCGCTCGGCGGCTTCGGGCGGCTCGGCCGGCGGGTGGGGCGCCTGCTACCCGACGAGCGGCTGCGACGGATCTTCTCCTTCCAGTCCCTCTACGCCGGGGTGCCTCCGCACCGGGCCCTCGCCGCGTACGGCGTGATCGCCTACATGGACACGATCGGCGGGGTGTTCTTCCCCCGGGGCGGCATGCGGGCGGTGGGCCAGGGCCTGGCCGACGCCGCGGTGACCGCCGGCGCTGAGATCGTCTACGGCTGCACCGCCACCGGTCTGGAGCGCCGCGGTTCCCGGGTCACCGCCGTACGGCACGGGACCACCGGCGAGGGTGGCCCGACCGAGCAGCTCGCTTGCGACGGGGTCGTGCTCACCCCGGACCTTCCGGTGGTCCACCGGATGATCGGGCGGGCGCCCCGGCGGCCGGTCCGCCTGCGGTACTCGCCCAGCGCGATCGTCCTGCATGCCGGCCTCACCAGCACCCACCCCGAGCTGGCCCACCACACGATCTCGTTCGGTGGCGCCTGGCGCCGCACCTTCCGCGAGATCATCGACGAGGGCCGGCTGATGAGCGACCCCTCGCTGCTCATCACCCGGCCGACCGCGACGGACCCCGGACTCGCTCCGGAGGACTCCGACCTGCTGTTCGTGCTGGCCCCATGCCCCAACACCGAAACCGGGCCACTCGACTGGGCACGGATCGGGCCCGCGTACCGCGACGAGCTGCTGGGCGTGCTCGCCGCGCGCGCGCATCCTGGCCTGCCCGACCTGACCGGTGAGATCGAGATCTCCCGCCTGGTCACCCCCGCGGACTGGACCGCCGACGGGCTAGCGGCCGGCACCCCGTTCTCCGCCGCGCACACCCTCGCCCAGACCGGTCCGTTCCGGCCGCGCAACCTCGTGCGCGGGCTGGAGAACGTGGTACTGGCCGGCTGCGGCACCACCCCGGGCGTCGGAATCCCGCCGGTGCTGATCTCCGGGCGCCTCGCTGCCGCCCGCATCACCGGGGCTGGGGCCACACCCAGATCCAGCGTCCGGGCCCGCAGGGTGCCCACCGCCAGCTGACGCCGGTCATGCGAGCATGTGCCCCGTCATGACCGTGCACCCCACATCACTGGCCGGCAGAGGGGCGTCGCCCGACCAGGTGACACCAACGCCCACCCCCCCGGTGCCGACAGCGTCAACGGCGGGGGTGTGGCGCGTGCGGCTCGGGGAGCCACCGGTAGGCCCGTTGCTCCTCGGCCTGATCGCCTCCCTGCTGATGGTTCTGGGAGGTTTCGGCGCCGGCGGCATTTTGGTTCGGGATCCGCTGCTGTCGAACTCCGCGCTCGGCTTCTGGCGCTACGGGCACGGCCGCGAGCTCGCCACTGTGCTGATCTACGCCGGCGTCGCGTTGCTCGCCTGGGCGTGGGTCCGGCTAGGCCGCGACGTGCTGGCCGGCCGGGTACGCGGGCGCGCGGTACTGGCCACCGCGTGCGTCTGGTTCGCACCGATGCTCATCTCGCCGCCGTTGTTCACCCGCGACATCTTCAGCTACCTCGCCCAGGGTTCGCTGCCACTGGCCGGGCTGGATCCCTACGCCGTCGGCCCTGAGGCCATCCCGGGCATCCTCACCGACAACGTTCACTACTTCTGGCAGGACACCCCGGCCCCGTACGGTCCGCTGTTCATCCTCGAAGCCAAGGCGATTGCCGCGCTGGTCGGGGACAACATGATCCTCGGCGTCGTCCTGATGCGGCTCGCGTTGCTTCCCGGTCTCGCCCTGATGCTGTGGGCACTGCCCGAGCTGACCCGCAGGCTCGGCGGGCGCGTGCCGGTCACGTTGTGGATCGCGGTGGCGAACCCGGTCATGATCATCCACATGGTCGGTGGCGGGCACAACGACCTGCTGGTGGTCGGGCTGCTCACGGCGGGGTCGCTGATCGCGCTGCGGGGTGGCTCCGCGGCCGGGATCGCCCTCGCCAGCGCCGCGATGGCGGTGAAGGCCAGCGCCGGTCTGGCGCTGCCGTTCCTCGTGCTGGTGTGGGCCGCGCAGGTGCAGGGCTCGCGCCGGACCCGGATCCTCAAGGCCACCGCGGCGGGTGTCGGGGTGTTCACGGTCGTCTTCGGAGCGTGCACGCTGGCCGCCGGGGTCGGGCTGGGCTGGCTGCCCGCGCTCAGTGCCCCGTCGATGATCGTCAACTGGATGTCGATCCCCACCGGGGTGGGCGAGATCGCGCACGGCGTCGTCGGGTGGGTCGCCGAGGTACCCAAACAGCCGTTCATCAACAGCGCCCGGATCCTCGGCGGGGTGGCGCTGCTGTACATCGCCTGCCATCAGTGGCTGGCCGCCCGGGACGGCGGGCCGGACGCGATCCGCCGAGCCGGCGTCGTGCTGCTCGCCGCGTCGGTGCTCTCCCCGGCGACGTTGCCCTGGTACGTGAGCTGGGGAATGGGACTCCTGGCGATGGCGGCATGGACCGCCCGCGGCCTGACCGCGGTCGTGTTCACGTCGCTGTGGCTGATCGTCGTCTACTACCCCAACGGGGAGGCCGCGCTGTACAACTGGCCCTACCTCGCCGTGTGCGCCCTGCTCTGCGCCCTGGCTGCGGTGTCGCTGCGGCGGCCCGACCCACTTCGGTTGCGCGGCGACGGGCACCGGGCGACCCCCGTGCCAGATGCACCGGTGACGAGCGGTGCGCGGCACCGGTCCGGCTGAGCTCGACGCCGCCGGAATCACCGACCCGGCGCTGCGGGCCGCCTATACGACCTGCCGCCGGCTCAACGCCACGCACGGACGCACGTTCTTCCTCGCCACCCGACTGCTCCCGGTCCGGCGTCGACCGGCGGTTCATGCGCTGTACGGCTTCGCCCGGTATGCCGACGATATCGTCGACGATCTCAAGGACGGCCGCCCGGCGGCAGCGAAGGCCGCCAAGCTCGATCAGCTGGCCGCGGCGCTGGCGGCCGCCCTGGCCGGGACGCCGACGGACCTGCCCGTGCTCGCGGCGCTGGCCGACACCGCCCGCCGTTACGATATCGACCACCGACATTTCCTCGACTTCATGGTGTCGATGCGGATGGACACCCACGTCACCGGCTACCTGACCTTCGATGATCTCGCCGTGTACGTGCACGGCTCGGCCGCGGTGATCGGGCTGCAGATGCTGCCGGTTCTCGGCACGACGGTGCCGCGCGCCGAGGCCGAACCACCCGCCGCGGCGCTCGGCGTCGCCTTCCAGATCACCAACTTCCTCCGGGACATCGGCGAGGACCTCGACCGCGGTCGGGTGTACCTGCCGGCCGACGAACTGGCCGCGTTCGGGGTGGATCGTGAGCTCCTCACCTGGTGCCGCCGCAACCGACGCCCCGACCCCCGGGTGCGCCGTGCCCTGGCCCACCTCGTGGCCCACACCCGCGCGGTCTACCGCCGCGCCGAACCGGGGATCGCGATGTTGGAGCCGGCCTCGCGCGCGTGCGTGCGGTGTGCCTTCACCCTCTACCAGGGCATTCTCGACGAGATCGAGGATGCCGGTTACCACGTGCTCCACCGCCGGGTCGCGGTGTCGAACCGGCGGCGTCTCGCGGTGGGGTTGCCGAGCCTCGCCCGAGCACTGATGGCCAGGGCGCGCTCGTGAGGAAAGCGCCGGCTAGAACGCCATCGCCTGTGCGCGCCGCTTCACCTCACGATGTCGCCCGCCCCGTAGCAGGGAGATCGGGGCAGCCGGCAGGGAGTCATCCTCGGCGAAGAGCCACCGCAGGATGTCGGCGTCGCGGTATCCGCCGTCACGCAGCACGGTGATGGTGCCGGGCAGGCCCTTGACGACGGCCGCGCCGTCGAGGAAGTCCGCGGGTACGACCACCGCACCATCGCGGCGCAACGACAGAAGGTGCCCGTCGCGGACCAACTGGTGCACGCGGGACACGGGGATGGACAACAACTGAGCGACCTCGGCGACGGGTAACATCGCCACGTCCGCGGACAGCGTCGCCGGGGCATCGGACACCTCGTTCACAGCGGCACACGATGCCACACGACCCCGGTGTTCCGGGAGTGTTTCAGCCGGGCGGTACCGTCGAGGGGTGAATGCTCCCCCCTTCGCCGGTGCGCTGCTCGATGGGCGCTATCGGGTGGGGCCGTTGATCGCACGCGGGGGGATGTCGACGGTCCACCGGGGTACCGACACCCGACTCGACCGACCCGTCGCGATCAAGGTGATGGACCCTCGCCTGGCCGGCGACCCGGCGTTCCGCACCCGCTTCGAGCGCGAGGCGCGATCGGCGGCCCGGATCGACCACCCGGCCGTCGTCGACGTGCACGACCAGGGAGACGACGTACGCGGCCCGGAGCCGGTGCTGTTCCTGGTGATGGAGCTGGTCGAGGGCGGCACGCTGCGCGATGTGTTGCGAGCGCGCGGCCCACTGGGCGTTCCCGCTGCGCTCGCGGTGCTGGAGCCGGTCCTGGCGGGGCTGACCGAGGCGCACCGGCTCGGCCTCGTGCACCGTGACGTGAAGCCGGAGAACGTGCTGATCAGCCACACCGGCGAGGTCAAGGTGGCTGATTTCGGGCTGGTCACCGCCGCGGCGCAGGCCGGTGCCAGCCACGTCGGAATTATCATGGGGACGGTCGCGTACCTCTCCCCCGAGCAGGTCACCACCGGCGCGGCGGATCCCCGCAGCGACGTGTACGCGGCCGGGGTACTGCTCTACGAGCTCCTCACCGGTACCCCGCCCTACACCGGTGACACCGCGATCTCGGTGGCGTTCCGACATGTCAACGAGGACGTCCCGGCTCCGTCACTGGTCGCGGGCGACGTTCCCGCCGAGCTCGACGAGCTGGTGCACCGCGCCACCCGACGAGACCCGGCCGCCCGTCCCGTCGACGCCGCCGCGCTGCTCGTCGCGCTGGGAGACGTCCGGGACCGGCTCGGGGTGCCCCGGGTCCCGCCGCCGACGCCGCCGGGCCGTCCACCGGAGGAGCAGCACACCGTGCCGGCCGGGGTCGCGCCCGGCACGAACGGCCGCGCCGCCGCGCCCGGCCCTGGTGGCACCCGGGCGATGCCCAGACCTGGGCCGACCGGCATGCATCCGTTCCCGACCGGGGCCACCACGCTCGCCCCCGACGACCCGCCCCATGTCATCGCCCGGCGTCGAAGCCGACGTATCTTCACCGCGTGGATCGCCCTGGTCGTGGCGCTCGGCCTGTTCCTGGCCGTGACCGCATGGTGGGTGGGCAGCGGCCGCTGGACCGCGATGCCATCGCTGGTCGGCGTGGAGCAGCCGCTCGCCGAGCGGTTGCTCACCGAGGCGGACCTCGTCGCCACCGTCACCGAGACCTATGACGACCGGGTCGACGCGGGTCTGATCTCGGCCACCGACCCCGCCCCGGAGTCACGGCTGCTCCGCGGTAGCCAGGTGCGACTCACCGTATCCACCGGACGTCCCGTCGTGCCCGCGATCGCGCCGGGTACGGCAGTGGCCGCCGCCGAGCAGGCCGTGCGCGACGCCGGGCTCAACCCCGTTCAGGACTCCGACGCCGACATGTCCAGTGACACCGTGCCGGCCGGCGCGGTCGTGCGAACCGACCCGAGCGCCGGTACCACACTGCCCATCGGCGCGCCGGTCACGCT
>JBOHEO010000087.1:0-20869 GCA_050701055.1 Pseudonocardia sp.
GGCCCGGGGTGCGCGCGGTCGCGGCCTCGGTCGCCTCCCGCCGCGCGGCTCTCACCTCGACCGCGGCGTCGCGGCGGGCGGTATCGGCGGCCTGCGCGGCGGTGGCTGCGCGGTTCTCAGCGGCGGCGATCCGCTCGTCAGCGGCCGCGGTGACCTCAGCCCGTACCCGCTCGATCTCCTCCCGCGACTGCTGATCGTGCTCGGCCACCTGACGGTCCCGTTCGGCCTCGACCTCCCGACGGTGTGCCTGCGCGGCGGCCTGGGCGGCGGCGACCTGCTCGGCCGCCTCCGTGCGGATCCGGTCGCGTTCCTCTTGGACGGTGGTCTCGGCGGTGACGGCCTGCTCGGCGCGGGCCTGGTGCTCGGCGACCCGGGCGTCGGTCTTCGCGGTGATCCGGGCCAGGGTTTCGGCGGTCTCGCGCGCACGGTCTCGACCTCGCGCAGCGCGTCCTCCGCGGCCTGGTCGGCCTGGGCCCGCAGCTCGGTCTCCTGCTCGGCGCGGCGGCGCACCTCGCGGGCGTCGCGCTCGGCGCTGGCCTGCACGGTCTGGGCTTCGGCGATCCGCACCCCGGTGTGCTGCGGGTGCTCGGGTTCTCCTACCTGCTCGCCGGCAAGCGCGGCCCGGCGCTGCTCGTGGGCCCGGAACTCCCGAAGCTGGCCTGAAGTGCAAGGTGGGGTCAGGACTCTGCGGCGGCGGTAGTCGCTGGAGTTGCAGTGCGGGCTCGTTCGATCGCGCGGTAGACGGTGGACAGGAGATCCTCAGCGAGGTGCGTCGCCCAGGAGCGCTGACCTCGGGGGTCGGTGGTGTCGGCCGGCTCGGTCGATGAGAGGTGGCTGGTCGGGTCGGTGCCGATCGCGGCACCGAGGATGCCGGTGAGGCTCGGCGGGAAGGTCGAGGGTGGCGGGCCACGACGAGCCGGAACTGGCCTTCCGCCGTCGCCAGGGCCGCGTGGGCGTCGTCGATGACGACCATGCCGAGGTCGATGGGTTAGCGGCCGTCACCGGCGACCCCGAACACCGACTTCCCGTTGACGAGCTCCTGGAAGGTGGTGACCAGGATGGCCTGCCGCCCGCGGAACTCAGGATCGTTCGGGTCCTCGGCGGTGGGAAGGCCCAGCCGCTGCGCCTCTTGTCGGACCCGAGTGGCCAGATAGGTATCCGGGGCGAGGTAGACGGCCTTGCCGATGCCCTCGTTCAAGGTGCTCTGGGCGATCAGTAAGCCAGCCACGGTCTTGCCGCCACCGGTGTTCTGTTTGATCACACGTCGTGGTCGTCCCTGCGGGTGAACCACTTCTCCAGCACCTCGCCCTGTTCCTGACGCAGGTACGGTCATGGCCGGTGAGGTAACGCAGCGTAGATGTCGCGGGGCCGCAGCAGCGGTTGTTTGGATCCGCCGCCGATCTTGCTCCAGTCCAGTGCCACTCGCGATCCCTTCCCGTGTGCTCCGTAAGGGCCGCCTTACCGCTCGACCGGCCGCTGACTCGTGCAGCAGCGGTCGGTCGACATTACTGCTCGCCGGGTCGGTACATCACGTATCGGCTGCTCGGTGCATTCGCGGCGGTCGACGGCCGATCCGTGCTGACAGGCACGTCACCTACGACGTCGCTACCTCCTCGTTCCCGACATCGACCCTCCCTTCCGGAACCGGCGTCCAGGTCGCCGAGCACGACCGAAGGGTGGGCGTGGGACGCCGGCCGGTGGGGCCCGTGGCGGTAGCCGGAGACTCTCGGGCGAGTCCGGGGTCAATGGTCGAGGGCTGCGGCCAGGCGCGCGTCGAGGCTGGCCAGCGTGTCTGCGGTGATCGTGGCGAGGTGCTTGGTCAACAGGCTGCGCCGCAGTGCCATCAGACCGGCGGCGGCGTCGAGCCAGACCGGCGTGTCATCCAGGATGCCCGACACCGCGAGCACGTGTCCGGGGTCGGTGTCGCTGATCTGCACCCCGTACAACACCCGGTACGCGGCATTGTCGAGCACCGCTTGCGCCGACACCAGCACCACGACCCGTTCTGCCAGCCCACCGACCTGGTAGCGCCAGACTTCACCCCGCCGCACGCCGCTCCTCTGGTTCCTGGTCAAGGTGTGCAGCATGGTCGGCCAGGTCCAGGTCAGCAGCAGCTTGGTCCTCGTCGCGTTGCCGGTCCGCACCGTAAGGCCCTACCGAAGGGGGCCCGTAGTCGGTGAGGATGTGGCGGCGCAGGATCCTCGACACCATCGCCGACACCGACACGCCATCGAGTTCAGCAGCTCGCTGCGCCAGGGACAAGGCTACTGAGTCTACACTGAGCGTGATCTTGGTGGTAGTTGCCATACCTGAGGACCCTACTATATGACCGGGTCGTAGAGAGCGGGACGAGAGCGGATGGAGAAGACCGTGATCTCTCACAGCTCTTCGACGTGTCCCGGTCCGACGATCGACGCAGCTGCTGTGGCTGGCCGACGCCGAAGCCGACCTGATGCCCCGTAGTGGCCGTCGATGCCGAGCCGTAACGTCGTGCCGTCCCGGGGCACCCGACCCCGCCTTCGGCGGCCCGAGGGTATGGCCTCGGCCGTGTTGACGAGCCGCCGAGCGGGTGGCGGCGTACCTCGCGGCGCTGTGGCAGCGCGCCGAGCAGGCCCGCGCCGAACTCACCACCTGGTCACAGCAAAACCGAGGTAGCGCCGCAGGCGCTGGCTGAAGGTTCCGCACAAAAGCGTCGGCCCAACGATGACGAACGGTTCCGGCGGCCGGGTGCCGCTCGTAGTCCGATGCCGCTTCGAAGATCAGGGGGAATTGCGGGCGGCAATGATCTCTCACGCGCCAAAACGACTTGTCAGTGTGTGCTGCACCGCGGCTACTGTGGACACTCTCAATGAGTCTGCCATTGAAATCCCGTCACCGTGGGACACTCAGCCACAGATGCCAGCGCGCGGGCCACGTCAGGCCGAGCAGGGCGTTGTGGTTCATGATCGCGCATTCACGATCAGGGACGGAGGGATCACGGAAAAGGTCAGCTGGTTTCTTCTCTTTCCGAACTCCGCGTGAGAAGCGCTGAGAAGAAATGGTCAAACTCTCCGTTCTTGACACCTGAGAACATGGCCTTGACCTCTTGTTCATTGAATTGCAGGATCGATCCGTCGGTGATTTTGGAATCACGTATCGCGACGATGTTGCCCACTTTGGCGAACTCTACACAGCCCTGCTCTGGCGCGCTGGCCGTCGATTTCTGCCACCCAGCGCCCTCGAACGCCTCGGTCGGCAGGTACTCGTCCGCTACTCCGGCGATGAAGTCCGTTGACTCCACCGGGTTCAGCGCGGCGGCTTGGAGGTTGCTCCAGAGCCGTTCGTAGGCGTCGACCCGTTCGCGTTCGTCGAGGTAGCGGGCGTCGTCGAACTGCTCGACGTACGCGAAGTTCAGGGGCGAGGCTATCCCGGGTCCGGGCACGTGCAGCAACGCGAAGTTCAGCCACGCGTAGGTCACCGGGCTGGTGCTGGCGAACGGCAACACCTGGAGTTGCACGTTGGGAAGTCGGGCGATGTCGAGCAGTCGCTGCATCTGTTCGCGCATGACGTCACGGCCGCCGTACTCGCGTCGCAGGGCGGACTCGGACAAGATGAAGCTCAGCACGGGTGGATTGCCGTCGCGGGTAACGATCTTCTGGCGTTCGTGCCGTGTCTGTGCCACATCATCTGCGTTAGGGCTGGCGCCGAAGGGGCTGGGTGCCTCGGTCAGGGCTCGAACGTAGTTCTCGGTCTGGAGGAGTCCCGGGACGATCTCGGACTGGACCAGGTGGATGCGGCTGCTGGCTTGTTCCAGGTCGACCAGCATCCGGACCGACTCGCGGTAGACCCCTCGGTAGCCGGTCCAGTCACCCTTCTGTCCAAGGTTGCGAGCGAGGTCGACGAGGACCGTGGTCAGCTCGGGGCTCGCCCCGTACAGCTCGGCGAGCAGCTTGGTGTCCCCAGGAGACACCTTCGACTGACCGAGATAGATACGGCTGATCTTGCTCACCCGGCAGCCGAGGGGCCCGGCCGGCGAACCGGCGGGCCCCCTGCCCGTGCTGTGTCCGTGCGATCAGTCCGCCATGTCCTTCGGACGCCCGACCAGCTCGCGCCGCCCCTCGCCGGGGATCCCGCCGTCCACGGTTGCGGGGTGGCCGTTGGCGAGGTGGCCGTTGTGCGCCGCCGCCTCTGCGGCGGCCTCGATCGCCTTGGCCCGTTCCAGCGCCACGGTCTCCTCGACCGGGTCCGGGGTGAGCAATGAACCCTGGACCGGTGCGCCGCCGAAGCCCAGCTGGTTCATCCGCTTGGGTACCGAGGCGCCCTGGTAGGCCAGCGGGATGGGGTGGACGTGCACGTCGACCCCGGCCAGTGGCTGGTGCACCTCAATGAACTCGCCGTGTGGCAGCCGCTTGATGATGCCGGTCTCCAGGCCGTGTTCGAGCACGGCGCGGTCGGAGCGCTGCAGGCCCAGGCACATCCGGTAGGTGACCCAGTAGGCGATCGGTGGCACCACGAGAACCCCGATCCGGCCGGCCCACGTCGTGGCGTTGAGCGAGATGTCGAAGTAGTAGGCGATCCAGTCGTTGACGCCGCTGAGCACCAGCACCATGTAGAACGAGATCCCCATGACCCCGAGCGATGTGCGAACCGGGGCGTCTCGCGGGCGCTGGAGCAGGTTGTGCAGCGCGTTGTCCTTGGTGAATCTCCGCTCGATCGCCGGATAGGCCGCGGCGAGGATGTAGAGCATCGGGAGGAACGCCGGGCTGGCCCAGAACGCCGGCGGGATCGTGTAGTCCCCGATGTATATCTCCCAGGGTGGGAAGATCCGGAGCATCCCTTCGGTGAACAGGACATACCAGTCCGGTTGCGAGCCGGCCGAGATCTGGGCGGCGTTGTACGGCCCGAAGTTCCACACCGGGTTGATCTGGAATAGTCCGGACATCACCGCGATCACGCCGATGGTGATGAAGGTGAGCGCTCCGCCCTTCGCGGCGAAGGACGGCAGGATCCGGATGCCGACCACGTTGCGCTCGGTGCGTCCGGGGCCGGGGAACTGGGTGTGCTTCTGGTACCACACGAGCCCGACGTGCAGCGCGATCAGCGCCAGCAGGATGCCCGGCACCAGCAGGACGTGCACGATGTAGAGCCGTGGGATGATCTCGGTGCCCGGGAACTCCCCGCCGAACAGCGCCCAGTGCCCCCAGCTGCCGATGACCGGAATCGACAGGATGAAGCCGGACGCGATCCGCAGCCCGGTGCCCGAGAGCAGGTCGTCGGGCAGCGAGTAGCCGGTGAAGCCCTCGATGAAGCCCAGGAACAGCAGCAGGACACCGATGATCCAGTTCGCCTCGCGCGGCTTGCGGAACGCGCCGGTGAAGAAGGTGCGGAACATGTGGGCGACCATCGCGCACATGAACATCAGCGCCGACCAGTGGTGGACCTGGCGGACGAACAGCCCGCCGCGCACCTCGAACGACAGTTCCAGGGTGCTCGCGAAGGCCCGCGACATGGCCACGCCGCGCAGGTTGTCGAACGGCCCGTCATAGATGACCTCGACCATCGACGGGTCGAAGAACAGGGCCAGGTAGGTGCCGGACAGCAGCAGCACGATGAAGCTGTACAGCGCGACCTCACCGAGCAGGAACGACCAGTGTGTCGGGAAGACCTTGTTGAACGACCGGCGCAACCCGGCTGCGGGGTGGTACCGCTGGTCGAGCTCGTCGAGGGAGTTGCCGACCTTCGCCATGCGGTCGCCGCCGGACGAGGTGGGCGTCGTGATCGCGCTCATGGTCTCCGCTCCCAGAAGGCCGGTCCGACGGGTTCGATGAAGTCACTCCGCGCAACGAAGTATCCCTCGTCGTTCACCGTGATGGGCAGTTGCGGCAGCGCACGGGTGGCCGGACCGAACACCGGCCGGGCGTACTGCGTGACGAGGAACTGCGACTGGTGACACGGGCAGAGCAGGCGGCCGGTCTGCTGCTCGTAGAGCGACGCGGGGCAGCCGAGGTGCGTGCAGATCTTCGAGTAGGCGTAGAAGTCGCCGTAGTTGAAGTCCTCCTGACCCGAACGCTTGATCACCTCGAGGTCGGGCCGCAGCCGGATCAGCATGACGGAGGCGTCGGAGGCACGCTGCGCGTGCAGCAGGGCTTCCTCATCGCCGCGCTCCTCCTCCCGGAAGGGGAACACCGACTCGAGCGACCCAGCGGCCAGGTCTTCGGGTCGGACCAGCGATACCTCGCCGAGCACGCCGGTGTCGCGGCGCAGGTAGACCGTCTCACCGTCGACCGGCGCCCACGGGGTGACCCAGAGCGCGGACTGGTCGCCGTCCTTCCACGGGTTGCGGACCAGCGGGGCGATCGCCGCGACGCCGAGGCCGAGTCCGAAGATCCCCATGGCGGCACCCGCGGATCGCTTGATCATCGAGCGGCGGGCCAAGGTGGTGTCCTGGCCGGCCTCGGCCAGCTGGGCCAGCACGGTCCGGCGGGCGATCTCGTCGGACGCTCCGTCGTGGCGTTGCTGGACCGAGACGTCGTCGGGAAAGAACTTCTTGACGTACACCACCATGCCGACGCCCAACGCGGTGACCGCGAAGCCGAACGTGGCGCCGATGATCGGGGTGTACAGGGCGTAGGCGGTGTAGCCCTCCTCGAACGGCGACCGGTACTCGTAGGGCCAGAAGATGAAGGCGATGACGAACGCGAGACCCGACAGTGCCGAGAGGACGAACCACAGAGCGACCGCGCGTTCGGCCCGCTTCTCGGCCCGGGTGCCGGGCACGGGCCACTTCCGTTGGTTGTGGATGACCTCGACATCGTCGAGGTCGTGGGCCAGCCGGGCGAGCTGATCCGGAGCCATGTCCTCGACGTCGGCTGCGGTGATCTCCGGCCGGTCCTGCCGGGAGAGGGTCATGACTTCGCTCCCATCCACAGTGCGAAACCGATCATTACCGACAGGCCGATCACGAACGCGATCACACCTTCGGCGGTGGGCCCGATGCCGCCCAGACCGTTCCCGCCGGGGTTGTTGTTCCCGTCGGTGACCGACTTGACGTAGGCGATGATGTCCCGCTTCTCCTCCGGTGTGAGCTGGCGGTCGGAGAACTTCGGCATGCTCTGCGGTCCCGAGAGCATGGCGGTGTAGATCTGTGACTCGTTCGCCGGATCGAGCGTGGGTGCGGACTTGCCCGAGGACAGGGCGATACCCGTGCCGGTGAAGTTGTGACAGCCCGCGCAGTTCAACCGGAACAGCTCGCCGCCGCGAGCCGGGTCCGCACCGCGCAGGGCGGCCCCGGTGGCGTCGGGACGGGTGGGGCCGCCACCGTTGGCCTGCACGAACGCGCTGAGCGCGTCGAGGTTGGCCTGGCCCTGCTCGGTGTGCGGGTCGAACTGCGGGATCGGAGGCTTGCGCTGCGCCTGGGCCTCCTGGCGGGCCAGCGGCATCCGGCCGCTGGAGACCTGGAAGTACACCGCCGCGTCGCCGACGCCGATCAGGCTTGGCCCGCGGTCCTGCACGCCCTGCAGGTTCGCGCCGTGGCAGGTGATGCAGTGGTTGTCGAAGAGCTCCTGACCTGCGGCGATCAACGCGCCGTCGCCCTGGGCGAGGGCGACCTGCGGCTGCGGGGCGAAGGCGGTGTAGAGCCCACCCGCGGTGAGCAGGCCCAGGCCCAGCGCGATCGCGCCGGCCACCCGGCGCTGGAGCCGGCTGCGAGCCCGCGGCGCCGATCTCTGAGGTGATCTGGTGGTCATCGTCGGCGCCATTCCAGTCAATTGATACAGCCAGCCCTCGCGGCCGTTCGGCGCGGGCTCAGGGTTAGGGGTCGGGATCATTGGCCGGTCGTGCTCACTTGATGAAGTAGATGACGGCGAACAGGCCGATCCACACCACGTCGACGAAGTGCCAGTAGTACGACACGACGATGGCCGCAGTGGCCTGCGCCGGGGTGAACTTGCTCAACTTCGTGCGGATGAGCAGGTAGACGAACGCGATCAAGCCCCCGGTGACGTGCAACGCGTGGAAGCCGGTGGTGAGGTAGAACACGGTGCCGTAGGCGCTGGAGGAGAGCGTGGTGTCGTGCTCGGTGACCAGCACGCGGTACTCGTTGACCTGGCCGAGCACGAACGCCGTGCCCATGATCAGCGTCAGCATGTACCAGCGGCGCAGCCCGAACACGTCACCGCGTTCGGCGGCGAACACGCCGTACTGGCAGGTGAACGAGGACGCCACCAGGATGATCGTCACGACGAGCGCGTAGGGGACGTTCAGTTCCGTGGGCGGTGTCGGCCACTCGCCGTCGTTCTGGGCCCGCGCGGTGAAGTAGATCGCGAACAGTCCCGCGAAGAACATCAGCTCGCTGGACAGCCAGACGATCGTGCCGATGCTGACCATGTTGGGGCGGTTCAGCGAGTGGATCCGCGCGCTGATGTTGGGAGCCGCTGTCGTCACGAGGGCATTATGACCCCCGCCCAACTTCTACAGCCTGTCGGGATACCTGTCTTCCCGGTCACTCGGTCCCGGCGTCGTCGTGGCTACGATCACCCCCGTGAGCAGCCCCGTTCCCGCCCGCACACCGCAGCCCACCCACACGGTGCTGGTGTTCAGCCACCGGCCCGAGGTCCGGGAGGCCATCACCACCGCCATCGGCCGCCGTCCCGCGTCCGACGTGGGCCGGGTGCGCTTCCTGGAGCTCGGCGGGATAGCCGAGGTGCTGGCCGCGTGCGACGCCGGCGAGGTCGACCTGGCGATCCTCGACGGTGAGGCCCAACCGACCGGGGGGATGGGGCTGTCGCGCCAGCTGAAGAACGAGATCAACGACTGCCCGCCGATCATCGTCACGGTCCGCAGGCGCGACGACAGGTGGCTCGCCACCTGGTCACAGGCCGACGCCGTGCTCGTGCACCCGCTCGACCCGGTGACCGCCGCCGAGACCGTGGCCGAGGTCCTGCGGCGGTCGCCAACCGGCCTGCCCGCGTCCCGTGGCTGAGGCCGGCGCGGAGCTCAGCTGGCCGGGCCTGCTCGCCCGGCTGCTCGGCGGGCACCACCTCGGCTCGGTCGACACGGCCTGGGTGATGGACCGGGTGCTCTCCGCCGAGGCCACCCCGGCCCAGGTGGCGGGGTTCCTGATCGCGCTGCGGGCGAAGGGGGAGACCGCCGCGGAGATCGCCGGGCTGGCCGAGACGATGCTGCGCCACGCCCGCCGGGTCGTCGTTCCCGGCCGCGCGGTGGACGTGGTCGGCACCGGGGGTGACCAAGCTCATACCGTCAATATCTCGACGATGGCGGCGCTGGTGGTCGCTGCGGCCGGGGTACCCGTGGTCAAGCACGGCAACCGGGCGGCATCCTCGGCATGCGGTTCGGCGGATCTCCTCGAAGCGGTCGGGGTGGCCATCGACCTGCCGCCCGACGCGGTGGCCACCTGCGTGGCCGAGCTGGGCATCGGGTTCTGCTTCGCCCCCGTCTTCCACCCGGCGATGCGGCACGCGGCCGGGCCGCGCCGCGAGCTGGGCGTGCCCACCGCGATGAACGTGCTCGGCCCGCTGACCAACCCGGCGCAGCCCCCCGCGGCGCTGGTCGGCTGCGCGGACGCGCGACTGGCGCCGGTGATCGCCGAGGTGTTCGCGGGGCGCGGTGGCAGTGCGCTCGTCGTGCGCGGCGATGACGGGCTGGACGAGCTCACGACCACGACGACGAGCACCGTGTGGGTGGTCGGCGGCGGCGAGGTACGGGTGGAGACGCTCGATCCGGCGGGGCTGGGGATCGCGACTGCCACTCGGGACGACCTGCGCGGCGGAGACCCCGGGGTGAACGCCGCGGTGTGCCGGCGGCTTCTGGCCGGTGAACGCGGCCCGGCGCGCGATGCGGTGCTGCTCAACGCGGCTGGGGCGGTGGTGGCTTTCGACCAGCGGGGGGGCGGGGCGGCGGCGGGGCCGGGAGTCGGGGTGTCAGGGGGATCGGGGGCCCGGCCGGCGGCGGGGCGGGGAGCTGGCTCGGCGGCGGGGTCGGAGGTCGGGCTGGCGGACGAGTTCCCGGCGGCGCTGCAGCGGGTGGCCGCAGCCGTCGATACGGGTGCGGCGGAGGGATTGCTCGCGCGCTGGGCGCAGGTGTCCACCGAGCTCCGCGGTCGATCCCGATGTTGACCACGAACCCCACGCGCTGCCGCACTGCCGAGTGGATGTGGCCGGAGTGAGTCTGGATCCTGTCGGACGCCCATGATCACGGCCACCGCCCTGTTCGGGCTCTTGATCGGTGCTCAGGTGTACCAGGCGGTGGCCAGGCGGGTCACCGCGTCGCGGAGCACCGGCGGCGGGTGCGAGGCGAAGCAGCACCGGGCCGCGGTGCGCAGTGGACGGCTGACCGCGAAGGCGCTGCCGGGGACGAACCCGACACCGTGGCGCAGCGCGCGCCGCAGCAGCGCGTCGGTGTCGGTGCCGTCCCGGAACTCGAGCCAGCAGAACATCCCCCCGGTGGGTGTCGAGCAGCCGACGCTGTCGCCGAACGTTGCCGCGATGGCCGTGGTGAACGCGCGCGCTCGCTCCCGAATGGCCACGCGGACGCGGCCGAGGTGGCCGGCGAACCAGGCGTCGTCGGCGAGCAGGTCTGCTGCGATGGTCTGGGTGAGCGTGGAGCCGCACAGGTCGGCGCACTGCTTGAGCCGCTCGACCCCGGCTTGGACCGTGGCCGGCCCGGTCAGCCAACCCACCCGCAGCGCCGGGGCGAGGATCTTCGACGCGCTGCCCAACCGCACCACATGGTCGCCGTGGGCCGCGACCGGCACCGGCGGGTCGCCGTCGAAGACGAGCAGGCCGTAGGGGTCGTCTTCGACCACGAGGAAGCCGTAGCGGTCGGCGAGCCGGGCCAGCCGGGCCCGCCGGGGTTGGCTCAGCGTGACCCCGCGCGGATTGTGGAAGCTGCTCACCGTGTGCACCAGCCGTGGTCGCAGGCCGGTGGCGAGGAGCACGGCGAGCGCGTCGAGATCCATTCCGTCGTCGTCGACGGCCACCGGGTGCAGCGTGGCACCGGCGGCCTGGAACACCTGCAAGGCCCCGACGTATGCCGGATCCTCGACGACCACCGCGGCGCCGGGGTCCAGGCACGCGCGGGCCACCAGGTCGAGGCCCTGCTGAGACCCGCTGGTGATCAGCACATCGGACGCCCGCAGCGGCTTG
This sequence comes from Pseudonocardia sp., assembly GCA_050701055.1. Taxonomy (GTDB): domain Bacteria; phylum Actinomycetota; class Actinomycetes; order Mycobacteriales; family Pseudonocardiaceae; genus Pseudonocardia. The sequence continues at coordinate 11,142 of JBOHEO010000087.1, forward strand.
CGCTGCTGGCGCGACTCGCGCGCGGCGATGACCGCGCGAAGCCGGGCGAGCCCGGCGGTCTCGCCGTACTGGACGTTCGCCGGGTCGGTGAGCGCGTGCTCGGCGGCCGCGGCGATCCGCTCGCGGGGGAGCAGGTCGGCCGCGGGCAGGCCCCCGGCCAGGCTGATCACGTCGTCGCGGGCGGTGAGGGTGAGCAGGTCGCGGATGGCCGAGCCGCGCACGGCGTCGAGCCGGGTGGACAGGGGGATCACGGGTACCTCGCAGGTCGGTCGGACGGGTGTCGCGTCCTGGATCGACAGGGCGAGTGCTGCGGGCCCGAGATGCCGGGCATCCTTCATGATGAGGGAGGAACGGGCATCCTTCATGATGAGGGAGGAATCTGCATCTTGGAACAGTCTTCCTACAGTGTGGACCTCCTCCTGTGGACCTCAGCGGCGGGTGAGCGAGCGGAGATCGAGCGCGACGGGGTGGCCCGCGACGTCGAGCGTGACGGAGCCGGTGTGCTCCCCCGACAGCTCGTACGCATCGCCGACCAGCAGGTATGCGGTCAGTGATGTCGGCGGGTCGAGGTCGACGATCCAGTACTGTGGGATGCCGGCCTCGGCGTACTCGAAGAACTTCACGACGCTGTCGACGCGACGGGTGCCGACGGACGACACCTCGACGGCGAGGCGTACATCTGTGGCGGCGTAGCGCGGCGGATTGGCGTCGAACAGGGCCGTGCGCGTGATGATTACGTCAGGAACCCGGATGGTGAGGGGCCGCTCGGCAATGACGACCTCGACCTCGGCCAGTGCGACCAGGGCGGCCGGCAACTGCTCGTTGGTCTGGTAGGTCACCCGGTTCCCAGCATGCTGATGCCACGAGACGGGCTGAGGGCACACTGCGAGAACCCCTTCGACGAGCTCGAGCCGGAGGTCGTCCTCCGGCAGCGCTTCCCACTCCTCGAGGGTGAGCAGATGGTTCGGCCACAACAGGGTCATCCGGCACTCCTTTCGACGCGGGAATCCTCCCACGGCCCACCGACAGTCGTGAGCGGATCGAACCGGTGGCAGGCTGGACGTCGATGAGTACCGACGGGCTGTTCGACCTGGACGAGCCGACCCCGGTCCAGGACCGGGTGGCCGCGACGGCGCCGCTCGCCGTCCGGATGCGCCCCCGCTCGCTCGACGAGGTCGTCGGCCAGGCCCACCTGCTGCGGCCCGGCGCCCCGCTGCGGCGCCTCGTCGAGGGTGGGGCGCCAGCGTCGGTGCTGCTCCACGGCCCACCCGGGACCGGCAAGACGACACTGGCCAGGCTGATGGCCGGGGCGGGGGAGGGGCGGACGTTCGTCGCGCTCTCGGCGCTGTCGGCCGGGGTCAAGGAGCTCCGAGCGGTGATCGACGACGCCCGCCGCCGGCTCGACCGCGGCCGCGCCGGCACGTCGACCGTGCTGTTCATCGACGAGGTCCACCGCTTCTCCAAGACCCAGCAGGACGCGCTGCTGGGGGCGGTGGAGGACCGGATCGTGCTGCTGGTGGCCGCTACCACGGAGAACCCGTCGTTCTCGGTGGTGGCGCCGTTGCTGTCGCGGTCGCTGGTGCTGAGGCTGGAGGCCCTCGACGACGCCGAGGTGCTGGAGCTTCTCCACCGGGCGGTTGCCGACCCCCGCGGACTCGGTGGCGCCGTTGATCTGGTTGCCGACGCCGAGGACGCGCTGGTCCGGCTCTCCGGAGGCGACGCGCGCCGGGCGCTCACCGCGTTGGAGGCGGCCGCCGACGGGGTGCTGGCGCAGGGGGCGCGGCTGGTCGACGTCGCCGCGGTGGAGCGCGCCGTCACCGAGGCGACCGTGCGCTACGACCGGGCCGGTGACCAGCACTACGACGTGATCAGCGCGTTCATCAAGTCCATCCGCGGCTCCGACCCCGACGCCGCGCTGCACTACCTGGCCCGCATGATCGTTGCCGGGGAGGACCCGCGGTTTATCGCGCGCCGCCTCGTGGTGCATGCCTCCGAGGATGTCGGGCTGGCCGACCCCACCGCGCTGCCCGTCGCCGTCGCTGCCGCCCAGACCGTGCAGCTCATCGGGATGCCGGAGGCGCGGCTTGCGCTCGCCCAGGCCACCGTGCACCTGGCCACGGCACCCAAGTCCAACGCCGTGCTCGTCGGGATCGATGAGGCGATGGCCGACGTGCGCGGCGGCGCCGCCGGGGCCGTACCGGCGCATCTGCGCGACGGGCACTACGCCGGGGCGCAGAAGCTGGGCAACGCCGTGGGTTACCGGTATCCGCACGACGACCCGGACGGGGTGCTGGCCCAGCAGTACCCGCCCGACGCGCTGATCAGGAAGGACTACTACCGGCCGGGTACCCATGGCGCCGAACGGGTGCTTGCCGAGCGGTTGCCGAAATTGCGCCGAGCCGTCCGCGGCGAGCGCTCCTGATGCGGCACCGCGGGTCGCGGGAGCCCGGTTCAGGGCGGGTCGCGGCGGATGGGGCAGCTCATGCAGCGGGGGCCGCCCCGGCCGCGGCCGAGCTCCCCGCCGGGGACCTCGAGGACCTCGATGCCGTGCCGACGCAGGAACCTGTTGGTGGTGACGTTGCGTTCGTAGGCCACGACGACGCCGGGCGTGACGGCGAGGGTGTTGCACCCGTCGTCCCACTGCTCGCGTTCGGCGGTGCGCACGTCCTGCACGGCGGTCAGGACCCGGATGTCCGCCAGCCGCAGCGCCGCGGCGATCGCGGTGTGCATGTCGTCGGGATCATGGTCGGTGACGTGCAGCTCCTTGTCCGACTCGCCCGGCCGCACGGTGTACGCGGGCAGCATCCCGAGCCCCGCGTACTTGGTGAACGTCTCGGGGTCGACCATCGTCAGCACGGTGTCCAGGTGCATCAGCGCCCGGGTCTCCGGCAGCCGCAGGGCCACGATCCGGTCCACCTGACCCCCGTCGAACAGCCGTCGCGCGAGCCGCTCCACACCCGCGGCCGTCGTCCGCTCGCTGATCCCGACGAGCACCGCGCCGCCACCGAGCACCAGCATGTCGCCGCCCTCGGTGGTCGCGACCCCGTTGGCCGTGCCGTCGGACCACACCTCGAACGGCGCGCCGGCGAACAGGGGGTGCCAGCGGTAGATCGCCTCGTAGTGCACCGTCTCCCGAGCGCGCGCCGTCTTGCGCATGCTGTTGATCGACACCCCGCCGTGGATCCAGGCGGAGGTGTCGCGGGGGTAGAGGTGGTTGGGCAGCGGCTCGAGCACGAAGTCGTCGGGGGCGAGCACGTGGAAGGCGATCGAGCGCGGCTCCGGGATCCGCATCAGTACCTCGCGCTTGGTGATGCCGCCGACGAGGTGCTCGGTCAGGGTGTCGGCGTCCATGGCGTCGAAGGCGTTGCGCAGGGCGTCGATGGCCAGCGGGCCGTACACGCGCTCGTCGAAGATCGGGTCGAGCAGGTACTTCCTGGCCTCGGGAATCTCCACGGTACGGCGGAGCAGCTCGCCGAACAGGTGGACGGTGACGTCGCGCTCGCGCAGGGTCGCCGCGAACGTGTCGTGTTCGGCCTGCGCGCGCGCCACCCAGAGCACATCGTCGAACAGCAGCCGATCCATGTTGGCCGGGGTGAGCCGCCTCAGCTCCAGGCCGGGGCGGTGCAGGATCACCTGCCGCAGCTGGCCGACCTCGGAATCCACGCGGTACATGGGCTCATTCTGCCTCTGCTGGGATGGGCCGAGGCGAATCGACCGGCGTCGGGCTGACCGCGTCCGCGGTGAAACGGCGGGTGGACCGGCTGCGGGCCGGCGGGGCGATCACCGGGTCCACCGTCGTGATTGTCGCGCCGCCCCGAGGTCCATACCGTGGAACCATGACCCTGCTCACCGAGAACGCTGTTGCGTCCGGCAACCGGACGGCACATCATCAACACCTCGTCCGGGAGCACTCGGCGCACAACTACCACCCGCTGCCGGTGGTGATCAGCGAGGCCGCGGGTGCCTGGGTGACCGATGTCGAGGGCCGCCGCTACCTCGACTGCCTCGCCGGGTACTCCGCGCTCAACTTCGGCCACGGGCACCCCGCGCTGCTCGCCGCCGCGCACCGCCAGCTCGACCGCGTGACCCTCACCAGCCGCGCCTTCGGCAACGATCAGCTCGGCCCGTTCTGTGCCGAGCTCGCCGCGCTCGTCGGCAAGGAGCTGGTGCTCCCGATGAACACCGGCACCGAGGCGGTGGAGAGCGGGATCAAGGTCGCGCGCAAGTGGGGCTACGAGGTGAAGGGGGTAGCGCCGGGTCAGGCCCGGATCATCGTTGCGGCTGGCGGATTTCATGGCCGCACGACCACCATCGTGGGGTTCTCCACCGACCCGGAGGCCCGCGACGGGTTCGGTCCTTTCACCCCGGGCTTCGACGTGGTGCCCTACGGTGACGCCGACGCCATGCGCGCCGCGATCACCCCGGACACCGTCGCCGTGCTGATCGAGCCGGTGCAGGGCGAAGCCGGCGTCGTCGTCCCGCCGTCGGGTTACCTGGCCGCGGTTCGGGAGCTCTGTGACGAGTCGCGGGTGCTGTTCGTCGCTGACGAGGTGCAATCCGGGCTCGGCCGCACTGGTCACCTGCTCACCACCCGCGCGGCCGGGGTGGATGCCGATGTCTACCTGCTGGGCAAGGCGCTCGGCGGCGGGATCATGCCGCTGTCGGCGGTGGTGGCCGACGCCTCCGTGCTCGGGGTGTTGCGACCGGGCCAGCACGGCAGCACGTTCGGGGGCAACTCGCTGGCCTGCGCGGTCGGGCGGGCCGTGGTCGAGCTGCTGCGCGACGAGGGGGCCGACGGGATGCTCGCCCGCGCCCACGCTCTCGGCGACGAGCTGCTGGGACGGCTCACGGAGCTCGTCGGGCACGGGGTGCTGGCGGTGCGGTGTGCCGGGCTGTGGGCGGGGATCGACGTCGACCCACGGCTCGGCAGCGGCCGAGAGGTCTGCGAGGAGCTCGCCCGGTTCGGGGTGCTCGCGAAGGACACCCACGGCTCGACGGTGCGGTTCTCCCCGCCCCTGGTGATCACGTCCGAGGAGCTGGGCTCCGCGGTGGATGCGTTGGCCGCGGTGCTCACCGACCTGCGCTGAGGTGCGTGCCCAGCCCCGGGAGCCGAAACGTCATCTCGGCGGCGTCCAGCAACGCGGTGCGGTCGCCCTTCGTCTACACGTTCCTCGCTCGAGGACCACCCGATCGAGGTGTTTCAGGTGGCTGCATTGATCTCAGCGTAGTCAATTTCGACGGAAAAATTGCTCTTGACTCCGGTTGGACGATCGCCCACACTAGCCGCGAACAACAGGCGGTAACCTACCGTGTGGGCACGACGGGGTAGGTAACCGTTCAGGGGAACGCCGAAGGAGTCGGCGCGATTCGATGAAGTCGTCGGGGATCGCGTACTGGCCGGCTGCGGAGGTCTCCCTAGACCTGCACCACGCGCTTCGGGCGAACTGCCGAACTGCGGCGTGCGTCCGTGTGGCACCGGCGACTCGTCGCGGGTGCAGGGGAGGGGATTTCGCCGATGTTCGCTCGCCTTGTCTTCGAGCTCGCCCCCGCGGTGACCGCCCGATGAGCGCCGAGCCGACCTGGTCATCGTCCGCAATGGCTGCCGGGTCCGCAGTGCCCGATGTTTCCACAGGGTCCGCCGGATACCGGGCACCTGTGCCGCGGTTCCTGGAAGATCTCGTCGCCGCGGCCGTCGGCGGTGACGGCCGGGCCACCGAACAGTTGCTCGCCGAACTCCGGCCCCTCGTCCTGCGCTACTGCCGGGCCCGGCTGGGCCGCCACGAGACCGTGCTCGGATCCGCCGATGACGTGGCCCAGGACATCTGCCTGGCCGTGGTCAGCGCGCTGCCCGGCTACACGCTCAAGGGCCTGTCGTTCCGCGCGTTCGTCTACGGCATCGCCGCGCACAAGGTCACCGACGCGTTCCGGGCGATCGGGCGCAACCGCTCCGAACCGATGGCCGACCTGCCCGACACACCGGTGCTGCACGACGGGCCGGAGTTCCGGCTGCTCGCCGCGGAGCTCACCGAGCAGGTCGGTGAGCTCCTGCACCTCCTGACGCCGCGCCAGAGTGAGGTGCTGGTGCTGCGCATCGCCGTCGGTCTGAGCGCCGAGGAGACCGCCAAGGTGGTCGGGTCGACACCGGGTGCGGTGCGGGTCACCCAGCACCGCGCGCTCAATCGGCTGCGCGGCATCTTCCCCGGGGTCGACCACCACGCCTGTCCTGACTCCGCCTGTCCTGACTCCGCCTGTCCTGACGACACCGCGCCCGCAAGGTCGACCTGATCGGGTCCGACCCCCGGTGGCCGAACCCGGGCCGAGGAGTAGCCTGTCGGCGATCACATCTGCTGTCGGAAGGCTTACGAGGAGGCCCTGTGTCGGCTGGTCAGATCGCTGCCCTGATCGCCGCGGGGGCCTTTGTGGTCCTGGTGGCGCTGCTCGCGGTCCCGCTGCTCAAGCTGGGGCGCACCCTGGACGAGGCCACCCTGGCGATCCACAAGGCCCATGAGGGCAGTGCACCCCTCCTGAGCGACGCCCAGACCACGTTGCAACAGGTGAACACGCAGCTCGAACGGGTCGATGGCATCACCTCGAGCGCGCGCACCGTGACTAGCAACGTCTCGGTGCTCACCTCGCTGTTCACCGCTACCCTGGGTGGGCCGCTGGTGCGGGCGGCCGCGTTCTCCTACGGGTTGAACCGGGCGCTGAAGGCGCGGCGGGCCGGGAAGGACGCCAAGGCACAGTTGCGACGCCGGCCCGGGCTCCGGCGTCGAGGTCGGCGATGAGACGCCTGTTCTGGCTCGGCGTCGGGCTCGCCGCGGGCGCCTACGTCACGCGCCGTGCCACTACGGTGGCACACAGCCTCACCCCGTCCGGAATCGGCGCCAACCTCGCCGACGGGCTGCGTGAGCTCGGTGCCGGTCTGGGCGCGTTCGGGGCAGAGGTGCGGGCCGGGATGACCGAGCGCGAGCAGGAGCTCACCGAACTCGTCGCGCGGCGCACGGGGACGCCGCTGCCGTCGGTCGCCGACGCGGTGGCCGAATCTGCTTCGGCGCGAGCGCGCCAGGCAGGGGAGTAGACGCCTCGTCCTCCCCTGCCAGCGGCGTCCATCCCGTCACCATCCTCGAAAGAGCTACCGTGCAGACCCACGAGATCACTCGTCGCTTCACCGACCACTTCGTCAGCGCCGGCCATATCGGCGTGCCCAGCGCGTCGCTGATCCTCGACGACCCGAACCTGCTGTTCGTCAACGCCGGCATGGTGCAGTTCAAGCCGTACTTCCTCGGCGAGGTTCCGGCGCCCTACCCGCGCGCCACATCGATCCAGAAGTGCGTGCGCACCGGCGACATCGAGGAGGTCGGTCGCACTACCCGGCACAACACGTTCTTCCAGATGGCCGGCAACTTCTCCTTCGGTGACTACTTCAAGGCCGGGGCGATCGAGCACGCCTGGAACCTGATCACGAGTTCGCAGTCCGACGGTGGCTACGGGTTCGATCCCGACCGCATCTGGGTCACCGTCTACGTCGACGACGACGAGGCCATCGACCTCTGGCGGAAGATCGCCGGCCTGCCCCAGGAGCGGATCCAGCGCCGGGACGGCGCGGACAACTACTGGGACATGGGCGTGCCCGGTCCGGGCGGTCCCTGCTCGGAGATCTACTTCGACCGTGGGCCTGAGCACGGACGCCCCGGCGGCCCGGTCGTCGACGAGGACCGTTACCTGGAGATCTGGAACCTCGTCTTCATGCAGGACGAGCGCGGTGAGCTGAGTCCGAAGTCGGGTCACCCGCCCATCGGGGTGCTACCCAGCAAGAACATCGACACCGGCATGGGTGTCGAGCGCGTCGCGTACCTGCTGCAGGGTGTAAACAACGTCTACGAGACCGACCTGGTCCGGCCGGTCATCGCGCAGGCCGAGGTGTTCTCCGGCCACCGCTACGGTGCGAGCGTCGAGGATGACGTCCGGTTCCGGGTCATCGCCGACCACGCCCGCTCCGGCGTGATGATCATCGGGGATGGGGTGACGCCGGCCAACGAGGGCCGAGGCTACGTGCTGCGCCGGCTGCTGCGGCGCATCGTCCGTTCGTCGCGGCTGCTCGGGGTGCACGAGCCGGTCCTCGGTGCGTTCGCCGAGGTGGTCCGCGACGCCATGGCCCCGGCGTATCCGGAACTGGCAGCCGATTTCGAACGCATCTCCGCGGTCGTGTGGGCCGAGGAGGAGGCGTTCCTCACCACGCTCACCGCCGGCTCGCGGATCTTCGACGTCGCCGTGGCGGAGACGGTGCGGTCCGGGCGGGCGCGGCTGCCCGGCGACCGGGCCTTCCAGTTGCACGACACCTACGGCTTCCCGATCGACCTCACCCTGGAGATGGCTGCCGAGGCCGGACTCGAGGTCGACCAGGACCGCTTCCGGGCCCTCATGGGCGAGCAGCGCGCTCGCGCCAAGGCCGATGCCGCCACCCGCAAGGTCGGCCACGGCGACGGCTCGATCTACCGCACGGTGCTCGACACCCGCGGCACGACGGAGTTCGTCGGCTACACCGATCTGTCGGCGCAGGCCTCGGTCACGGGCCTGCTCGTCGGCGGCGCCCCGGTACCGGCCGCGACCCAGGGGCAGCAGGTGGAGGTCGTGCTCGACCGCACCCCGTTCTATGCCGAGGCCGGCGGCCAGCAGGCCGACGCCGGCGAGCTGCGTGGCGCCTCGTTCACCGTGCGGGTCGACGACGTGCAGGTGCCGGTCGCGGGCCTGCGGGTGCACCGCGGCACCGTCGTCGACGGCGAGGTCACGCTCGACGCGGCCGTCGTCGCCGAGGTGGACCGGGCCCGCCGGGCGTCGATCTCCCGCGCCCACACCGCCACCCATCTCGTGCACGCGGGCGTGCGCGGCGCGCTCGGTCCCTCGGCCGCGCAGGCCGGATCGCTCAACGCGCCGGGCCGGCTGCGGTTCGACTTCACCTCACCGACCGGCGCCGTCGCTCCCGCGGCGCTCGCCGAGATCGAGGACGAGGTGAACTCCGTCCTGCAGCAGGACCGCGAGGTGGCGGCCTACGAGACGTCGATGGACGAGGCCCGCCGGCTCGGCGCGATGATGCTGTTCGGCGAGAAGTACGGCGACCGGGTCCGCGTGGTCGACATCGGCGACTACTCCCGCGAGCTGTGCGGTGGCACCCATGTCGGGCGCACCGGTGAGATCGGCATGGTCAAGGTGCTGTCGGAGGCCTCGATCGGGTCCGGTATCCGCCGGGTCGACGCGCTGGTGGGGCTGGATGCGTTCCGGTTCCTCTCGCGCGAGCACGTTCTTGTGTCCCAGCTTGCCGAGCAGCTCAAGGCCCGCCCCGAGGATCTGCCGGAGCGGATCAACGCGCTGGTCGAACGGCTGCGTACCGCCGAGCGCGACCTGGAGAAGGTGCGTGCCGGCGCTGTGCTCTCCGCGGCCGCCGCGTTGGCCGATGCCGCCGAGGACGTCGACGGCATCGCGTTGGTGGCCGTCGCGGCTCCGGACGGGATCAGCGGCACCGACCTGCGCGCGCTGGCTTGCGACGTGCGTGGTCGGCTCGGATCGCGGCCGGGGGTCGTGGCGCTGTTCTCCGGAAACGGCGCGGTCGACGTTGCCGCGGGCAAGGTCTCCTTCGTGGTGGCCACCACGGCCGCGGCCCGCGACCGGGGTCTCGCGGCCGGGAAGCTGATCCCGACGTTCGCTTCGGCCGTCGGTGGGCGGGGCGGTGG
>JBOHEO010000088.1:0-20785 GCA_050701055.1 Pseudonocardia sp.
GTGCAGCTCGCCGCGCCGCGCCATGGCCAGCGTGGTGCGGCTCACCCCGACCAGCACCGACAACAGCGCGGACCCCGCCGCGACGGCTGCCCCCACCCGCACCAGCACGCCCAGAGCCGAGGCCTGCTCGGTGTCGACGAGCGCCACGAGCGGCGAGGTCTCGCTGACCAGGCGCTCGCTGCCGAGCCCGACCAGCAGCGCAGTCCCGACCAGCAAGTATGTGATCATGGTGATGGCCAGCGCGATCATGATCGCCCGCCGGAGCGTCCGGCTGGGATCGCGGACCTCCTCGCCCAGCGTGGCGATCCGGGCGTAGCCGGCGAACGCGAAGAACATCAACCCCGCGGCGGTGAGCACGCCGAGGATCCCGCCGTCGGGCATTGACCCGAGCGGTTCGGCCGGCCCCAATGCCTGCGCGGCCGCCGACGTGGAGACCTCCTCCGCACCACCGCAGATCCCGGCGACGACGACCAGCAGCAGCACCACCATCGTGCCGCCCACCAACGCCCATGCCGTGAGCACGGTCCAGCGCACGCCCGCGATGTTCATCGCCGTGGCCACGACGATCACCACGAGTGCCGTGGCCAGGGGTTTCGCCGGCAGCACGTACCAGCCGAACACGCCGGCCGCGGCCGCCGCCGACGCGGTCTTGCCCACCAGGAACGCCACCCCGGCCAGCCGCCCCGCCGCCGGCGCGAGCCGCTCGCGGCCGTACACGTACCCGCCACCGCTCTCCGGGTGCGCGACGGCGAGGTCGGCGGTGGACGCCGCGTTGCAGGTGGCGACGACACCCGCGAGCAGGATCGCCACGAGCAACCACGGACCTGCGGCCACCGCGGCGGGCGCCCACACCGCGAACACTCCGGTGCCCAACATCGCAGCCAGGCCGAGCACCACCGCATCGGCGGTCCCCAGACGCCGCTGCACGCTCGAAGGCACGCGGATCAGCCTTCCATCCGGGCCTGCCCGGAGCGGGGCCGCCGCGGTGTCATTAACATCTCGAAGCGGTCTCGCCGCCGATACCAGCACCATCACCGCCACCAGATCATCACCTTGACCGCCGGACACGCTTCGACGAGCACCGGCAAGGAGTGACGTGACCGAACTACACGCCGCGCGCGGGTCCGCCGCGACCACCGAGGCTGACGCCGTCATGATCGGTCTGCTGCCCGCCGCGAACGCCGAACCCGGTGATGACGCCCATCCCCGGCTGGCACCCGGCGCAGCCGAGGTGGACGCCGCATTCGACGGGGAGCTCGCGGCGCTGCTCGCCGTAGCGGGAGCGACCGGCAAGGCCGATGAGATCATCAAGCTGCCGACCCGCGGTGCGCTCGCTGCGCCGCTGCTGGTGGCGGTCGGCCTGGGCAAGCCCGGCGAGAGCGGCGCGCCCGGAATGGACCAGGTGCGCCGCGGCGCCGGGGCGGCGGCGCGCGCGCTGGCCGGCACCGGCACAGCGGTGAGCACGCTGGGCCGCATCGATCTGGCAGCGGCCGCCGAGGGCGCGTTGCTCGGGGCGTACAAGTTCGGTGTGTACCAGGCGACGAACAGCCGCACCCCGGTGGGGCGCGTCGACCTGCTCACCGACGCCGACGATGCCACTGACGTGGTGCGACGCGCCGTCGCCGTCGCCACGGCCGTGCGCACCGCCCGCGACCTGGTGAACACCCCGCCCAACGATCTGTTCCCGGAGAGCTTCGCCACCCGGGCACGCGAGCTCGCCGAGAGCGCCGGGCTCGACGTGGAGGTGCTCGACGACGACGCCCTGGCCGAGGGCGGATTCGGCGGCCTGCTCGGGGTGGGTGGCGGATCGTCGCGGCAGCCCCGCCTGGTGCGGCTGCACTGGTCCGGCGGCACGGCCCCGCGCGCGAAGGTCGCGCTGGTCGGCAAGGGCATCACGTTCGACACCGGCGGCATCTCGATCAAGCCGGCGGCGAACATGGACCATATGACCTCGGACATGTCCGGGGCGGCCGCGGTGATCGTCGCCACGGTGCTGGCCGCGCAGCTGGAGCTGCCGGTGGCCGTCACCGCCACCGTGCCGATGGCCGAGAACATGCCCTCGGACACCGCCTACCGTCCCGGCGACGTGCTGCGCATGTACGGCGGGAAGACCGTCGAGGTGCTCAACACCGACGCCGAAGGCCGGCTCGTCCTCGCCGACGCGATCGTCCGCGCCGCCGAGGACTCCCCCGACTACCTCGTCGAGACCTCCACGCTCACCGGCGCCCAGCAAGTGGCGCTCGGGCTGCGCACCGCCGGCGTCATGGGCACCGAGGAGTTCCGCGACCGCGTCGCCGCGCACGGCCGCGCCGTGGGCGAGGACGCCTGGGCGATGCCGCTGCCCGAACACCTGCGCGCCGACCTGGACTCCCGAATCGCCGACCTCGCCAACGTCATCAACAACCGCTGGGGCGGGATGCTCGCCGCCGGGATCTTCCTGCGCGAGTTCGTGCCGGACGGGCTGACGTGGGCGCACATCGACATCGCCGGCCCGTCGTTCAACAGCGGCGCGCCGTACGGCTACACGGGCAAGGGTGGCACCGGCGTGCCCGTCCGCACCCTCGCGGCGTTGCTCACCGACATCGCCGAGAACGGCTGACGCCGCGAGTTGCGCATTCCAGCACGGCGAGTTGCGCATTCCAGCACGGACCAACGCGCTGCCCCGTCCACCAGGACCTTCGGCCTTGGTAGATCGGTTACAGCCGCAGCAGTTGACGGCCGGCGCCCGTACGTGTCGTGTATTCGGTCGAAGTCCAGATCGTCGTACACGGCCGGTGAGCCGATCAGGACGTCGGGTAGTGGAACCGCGCGATGCAGTCGGGCCGGGACCAATGCGTCCATGTGCGCAAGCGTTCAGGGCCGACTTATCGATCAGCCAGTCCGTCACGACCAGGCCGACCTCATGACTTCCTGATCTCCGAGATCGGCAACGAGCTCAAGGGCCTCGACGAGGATTCGGCGCTCACCAGCAGCTCGACGACGTAGGCGTTCCGGCTGATACCCCGTTGGGCGGCGGCGATTTCCAGTTCGTCGATAACATCCACCGGGAGCCCCGTGACCGGAAATACCATGTGCCGACCTCCTCGACCCAGCCGACCTGATCTCGGCCCCACGTTGCGTGATCCCGATGAACTCCCGAGCTGGCGCGACGGATTCGCCGGTGGCCGCCGGGCGACCCGCGCCGCGCCACGTCACGCCCCGAGGTCGCCGCGGCGCTCCCGCTCCCGCAGGATCTTCTGCCTGGCGTCGTGGTCGCGCATCCGCTGCGGATACCCGACGAGCTGCACGTCGTACACCGGGATCTTCAGCGACCGGGCGAGCTTGCGGGCCGCGGCCGGGCCCGAGATCCGCCGCCGCGTCCACTCCCCGTCCTTGGCCACGAGCACCATTGTCGTGTCGGTCACCGTGGTGCGTGGCTCGACGAACGCCTCGACGCCCTCATGTGCCGCGGTCCATGCCCGCAGGTGGGCCTCGTCACCACCGTCCGCTGCGCGGAGAGTGCCCGGTCGAGCCTTGCGCAGCCTGCCGAACAGTCCCAACTGGGCCCACCTCCCGCGGTCTTCCTGCCGGTTCAACGCCCGACCCGACCGATTCTCTCCCGAACGGCCCAGACCCCGCACCGGACATCGCGAATGACAAGATGGGGAACACCGGTACCCGGCGAGCGATGAGGGAGAACTCACGTGCCCGAGCACAACGCCGACCTGGTCATTCTCGGTGGTGGATCGGGCGGTTACGCCTGTGCGCTGCGCGCGGCCGAACTGGGCATGTCCGTCGTGCTGGTGGAGCGCGACAAGCTCGGCGGGACGTGCCTGCACTACGGCTGCATCCCCACCAAGGCGCTGCTGCACGCCGCGGAGGTGGCCGACGCTGCCCGCGAGGGCGACCGGATCGGCGTCAAGAGCTCCCTGGCAGGCATCGACATGGCCGGGGTCAACGCCTACAAGGACGGCGTGGTCGCCAGGCTCTTCAAGGGCCTGCGGGGCCTGGTGACGTCCCGCAAGATCGATCTGGTGGCGGGGACAGGCCGGTTCGTCGGCCCGAACGCGGTGTCGGTTCGCGAAGCGGACGGCACCACCCAGCGTTACGTCGGCAAGAAGATCGTGCTGGCCACCGGCAGCTACGCCAAGTCCCTGCCCGGGCTAGACATCGAGCGCCGGATCATCACCAGCAACGAGGCCATCCGCCTCGACGAGGTGCCCGGCCGCATCGTGATCCTCGGTGGCGGCGTCATCGGGGTCGAGTTCGCGAGCGTCTTCAGGAGTTTCGGTTCCGAGGTCACCATCGTCGAGGCGCTGCCCCGGCTCGTGCCGAACGAGGACGAGTTCGCCTCCACGCTGCTCGAGCGGGCGTTCCGGCGCCGCAAGATCGCGTTCAAGACCGGGGTGAGGTTCACCGGCGCGACCCAGACCGACGACGCGGTCACCGTCAGCCTCGAGTCCGGTGAGGAGATCGAGGCCGACTACCTGCTCGTCGCCGTCGGGCGCGGCCCCAACACCGCCGATGCCGGCTACCAGGAGGCCGGGGTGACGATGGATCGCGGGTTCGTCCTCGCCGACGATCGGTTGCGCACCAACCTCGACGACGTCTACGCGCTGGGCGACATCGTCCCCGGTCTCCAACTCGCCCACCGCGGGTTCGCCCAGGGCATCTTCGTCGCCGAGGAGATCGCCGGGCTCGCGCCGCCGGTGATCGACGAGGCGGGCATCCCCCGGGTCACCTACTGCGAGCCGGAGGTGGCCTCGGTCGGCCTCACCGAGGCGCAGGCCAAGGAGCGCCACGGCGAGATCCAGACCCTCGTCTACGACCTGGCCGGCAACGGCAAGTCGCAGATCCTGCGGACCCAGGGCGCGATCAAGCTGATCAAGGCCGGCGCCGAGGGCACCCCCGGCCCGGTGGTCGGCATTCACCTGGTCGGCGCCCGCGTCGGCGAACTGATCGGCGAGGCCCAGCTGGTCTACAACTGGGACGCCCAGGCCGAGGACGTCGCCGCATTGATCCACGCCCACCCCACCCAGACCGAGGCCTTCGGCGAGGCACACCTCGCCCTGGCCGGCAAGCCGCTGCACAGCCACAGCTGAACCTGATCCGGCTCGCCGGACACGAACCGCCGCGAAGAGGAGCTCCGACCCACCATGGCGTTTTCCGTCCAGATGCCCGCCCTCGGCGAGAGCGTCACCGAAGGCACCGTCACCCGGTGGCTCAAGCAGGAGGGCGATCGGGTCGAGGTCGACGAACCCCTGCTGGAGGTGTCCACCGACAAGGTCGACACCGAGATCCCGTCGCCGGCAGCGGGTGTGTTGCAGCGGATCGTCGCCGGTGCGGACGAGACGGTCGAGGTGGGTGGCGAGCTCGCGGTGATCGGCGACGGTGACGCGTCCGATGCCGGCGCCGGCCCCTCGGGGGATGGCACCCCCGGCGAGTCGGTGGCGGCACCGCCGGAGGAGGAAGCCGACGCGGACGCACCCCCGGCTCCCCCGAACCAGGCCGCCGAGCCGGCGGCAGTATCCGAGCCGACAACGGCGGTGGCCAAGCCGACAACGACGGCATCCCAGCCGACAACGGCGGCCGAGCCGGAGTCCGCCCCGCGGGCTGACACCGAGGCCACCGGCGCCGGCACCGCGGTCACCATGCCGGCGCTCGGCGAGAGCGTCACCGAGGGCACCGTGACGCGCTGGCTCAAGCAGGTCGGCGACACCGTGGCGGTGGATGAGCCCTTGCTGGAGGTGTCCACCGACAAGGTCGACACCGAGATCCCCGCACCGGTGGCCGGCACACTCCTGGAGATCATCGCGGTCGAGGACGAGACCGTCGACGTCGGCGGGCGGCTGGCCGTGATCGGTGACGCGTCCACAGCGGCGAAACCAGCGCCCGCACCGGCACCCGACCCCGCACCGGCTTCCGAACCTGCGCCTGCCGCCGAACCCGAACCTGCCGCCGAGCCCACGCAGACTTCTGGACCGGCGCCTGGCGCCGAGCCAGCGCAGTCTGGGCCGGCGCAGAGTTCCGAGCCGGGGCAGGCCTCCGCCCCCCCGGCCGAGGCGCAGGTCGAGGAGACCGAGGAGCAGGCTGAACGCGACGACCTCCCCGCCATGCAGCCCGAGCGGCCGGTCGCCGCGGCGGACGGCGCGGCACCGAACGGTGTCGGTACCGACGCTCTGCGTGGCGCTCCGTACGTCACACCGCTGGTCCGCAAGCTCGCTTCCGAGCACGACGTGGACCTCTCCGTGATCACCGGTTCCGGCGTCGGCGGACGCATCCGCAAGCAGGACGTCCTGGCCGCGGCGGAGGCGACGAAGCAGCCGGAGCCCGAACCCGAGCCCGTCGATGCGGCGTCGGCACCCGCGCGGCCCGCCCCGTCAGGAGCGCGCACGGCCAAGCCCGCGGCCGGTGCTCCCCAACCGGGTGACACCGTGAAACTGCCGCGGCTGCGCCAGGTGATCGCCCAGCGCATGACGGAGTCGCTGCGGGTCTCCGCCCAGCTCACCACTGTGCAGCAGGTCGACGTCACCCGGATCGCCGGGCTGCGCGCCCGAGCGAAGGCCGAGTTCGAGCGCCGCGAGGGCGTCAGGCTGACCTACCTGCCGTTCTTCGCGAAGGCCACCGTGGAGGCGCTCAAGCAGTTCCCGCAGGTCAACGCCTCGATCAACGAGGAGTCCCGGGAGGTGACCTATCACGGCGCCGTGCACCTGGCGATCGCGGTGGACACCCCGCGAGGTCTGCTGGTGCCCGTGATCAGAGGAGCCGAGGACCTCAATCTCGCCGGGCTGGCCAGGCGGATCGCCGACGTGGCCGCACGCACCCGGGACGGCAAGATCGGGCCGGACGAGCTGTCCGGGGGCACGTTCACGATCACCAACATCGGTAGCGTCGGCGCCCTGTTCGACACCCCGATCATCAACCAGCCGCAGGTCGGCATCCTGGGCACGGGGGCGATCACCAAGCAGCCCGTCGTCGTCACCGGTCCGGACGGCGAGGACGCCATCGCGATCCGCTCGGTGTGCTACCTGCCGCTGACTTACGACCACCGGCTCGTCGACGGCGCAGTCGCCGGCCGGTTCGTCTCCGCGATCAGGACGCGGCTGGAGGAAGGCGCGTTCGAGGCCGACCTCGGCCGGTAGTGGGTCACCACCGACGTCTCCGAGTCCGCCCGACCAGTCATGATCGGAGTCTGCGGTGCAGGAGCTGCACGGGCGCGGCTCCTGCACCGCACGTGACGATCACCGCTGGCCAGTCGACCGCCGCGACGTCATTTCCTTGGCACAGGGTTCTGCCGCCGTCATGCGTCTTACCGAGCGGCCGACCAATACATGATCATGTCGGACGCGAAAATCGGCGCTGAGCGCCAGGAAGCCGGGCCCGAATCGCGCGCGTCGCGGCCGTCCGCAAGGATCACCGCGTGCGCGTCGTCGTCGCCGGGTCGTCCGGCTTGATCGGTACTGCCCTCGTCTCCGACCTGCGCGCCGCCGGGCACGACGTGCTGCGCCTGGTCCGGCGCCCGCCGGCGGCCCCGGACGAGCGGGGTTGGGACCCGCCTGCCGGATGGATCGACGGCGGGACGTTCGACGAAGTCGACGCCGTGGTGAACCTCAACGGGGTGGGCATCGGTGACCGGCCCTGGAGCGGGGCGCGCAAGCAGGCGATCCGGGACAGCCGCAACGTACCCACCGAGGTGCTCGCGGCCGCCGTCGCCGAACACGGCGTGGCGACATTGGTGAGTGCATCGGGCATCAACTACTACGGGGACACCGGCGCGCGGGTCGTCGATGAGACGGGGCAGGTGGGCGACGGGTTCCTCGCCGAGGTCTGCCAGGACTGGGAGGCCGCGACCGCGCCGGCGGCCGTGGCCGGCGCTCGGGTGGCGGTGCTGCGTTCGGCGCCGGTGCTCTCGCCTGCCGGCGGTATCCTCGGACGGCTGCGGCCGCTGTTCCGTCTCATGCTCGGCGGCCGCCTCGGCTCGGGCCTGCAGTACTTCCCGTGGATCTCCCTCGACGACGAGATCGGCGCCATCCGGTTCGTCCTGGAGACCCCGTCGATCAGCGGCCCGGTGAACCTGGTCGGGCCCGAGATCGTCACCAACGCCGAGTTCACCCGCGCCGTGGCGCTCGCGGTGGACCGTCCGGCGCCGTTGGTCGTACCCGGCTTCGTGCTCAGGGCCGTGCTCGGGCAGATGGCCGAGGAGATGGTGCTCACCGGGCCCGGAGCGATACCGGCAAAGCTGGAGGGCGCGGGCTATCGGTTCCACCACCGCACGATCGCGGAAGCGCTCGACGCGGTCGTCGATCGGTGACTCCTTGATTTCGGGTGACCGTCCCCGCGTAGCGTGAGTGTCATGAGCAGCCGCGCGCGCGCCGCCGTCCGGTCCTGCCGCCGCAGCCCGGAGCCCCTCCTGGTCGACGTGCTCGGCACCGTCGACTATCTCACAGCCTGGGACACCCAGCGGGCCCACGCCGCGGCCCGCCGCGACGGCTCCGGCCGCGACGTCCTGATGCTGCTCGAGCACCCGCCGGTCTACACGGCCGGCAGACGCACCCGGCCCACGGACCGACCGGTGGACGGCGCGCCCGTCATCGACGTCGACCGTGGCGGGCGGATCACCTGGCACGGGCCCGGGCAGCTCGTCGGCTATCCCGTCGTCGGGCTGGTCGAGCCGCTGGACGTAGTCGACTTCGTGCGTCGCCTGGAGGAGGCCCTCATCGCGGTGGCCACCGACCTGGGCGTATGCGGGGCCGGGCGGGTCGACGGGCGCAGCGGGGTCTGGCTGCCCGCCGACGACCGCCGCCCGGAGCGCAAGATCGCCGCGATCGGCGTGCGGGTGCAGGGCGGGGTCACCCTGCACGGATTCGCCCTGAACTGCGATCCCGACCTCTCCGCGTTCGGCCGGATCGTGCCGTGCGGCATCACCGACGCCGGGGTGAGCTCGCTGTCCGCCGAGCTCGGCCGTCCCGTTGCCGTGGTCGAGGTGCTCGACATGACGGCGGCCGCGGTCACCGACGCCCTCGACGGCTGCCTGCCCGTCACCGCTCACCCCGTCCCGAGATCCGCCTCACCGGCGGGGCTGGACCTGCAACTGCATCCGTCCCTGCGCTGAGCGCTGGCCGCCAAAGCGGAGGCAGGCGGCCGGACTCAAGTCAGGACGGCGGGCCGTACCTCGATATTCGTGGTCCAGCTGCGGTCGACGACGCTGCCGGGGTGGATGCTCGCGCTCTCAGCCGGAGTCATCCGCTCGCACCGAGGCGTTGGGGACAATGCTGAGCAGGTCCTTCGGGTTCCAGAGGAGTTGAGCGATCCGCCCATACAGGTCCGACTGCTCGTCGAGGTCGGACTGGCGAAATACGTTGTGGCGGCCTCGCCGCATGCCGGCGGGCTGCGAGGACCTGAGAGAGCGTTTTGAAACTCGGTCAGGCTCGGCTGGCGTGGGCCAACGGCCGAGCTCCCTCTCCCGAATGCAGGCCAAGATTCTCGCGAACGCACGTCTACGCATGGCCGATCATGCGTCAGCGTGCGTTCGCGGCGATCAGGAGTTCCTGATCTCAGGATCACGACGCGCCGAGGCCGCCCAACCCCGGTTTCAAGACGCTCTCTCAGAGCTGCGACGCCACACCGGCGATGATCAGCTCGACCTGGTCGAGGTCGGCCAGGTCCATCAGCTGCAGGTAGATCCGGCTCATACCGGTGCGCTCACGCCAGGCGCCCAACCGGTCGACGACCTCGGCCGGCGTGCCGGTCAGGCCGTTCGCGCGCAGCTCGTCGACCTCACGACCCAACGTCAGCGCGCGGCGGGCCACCTCGGCGTCATCGCGTCCCACGCAGACCACCAGTGCCACGGAACGGACCAGCTCGGCCGGGTCGCGGTCGAGCTCCCGGCAGGCCGCGTCGACCCGTTCGAACTGGGCGGCGACGGCCTCGATCGAGGAGAACCCGACGTTGAACTCGGTGGCGTACCGCGCCGCCAGCTCAGGAGTGCGTTTCGGCCCCTGTCCCCCGACGATCACCGGCGGGTGCGGCTGCTGCACGGGCTTGGGCAGGGCCGGGCTGTCGTCGAGGCGATAGTGGTTGCCGGTGAATCCGAACCGCTCGCCGGGCAACGTCCGCCAGAGACCGGTGATGATCTCCAGCTGCTCGGCGAGCCGGTCGAACCGCTCCCGCAGCGGGGGGAACGGGACGCCGTAGGCGGCGTGCTCGCCGTCGAACCAGCCCGTGCCCAGGCCCAGCTCGACGCGCCCGCCCGACATCTGGTCGACCTGCGCGACCGAGATCGCCAACGGTCCGGGCAGCCGGAACGTGGCCGAGGACACCAGCGTGCCCAGCCGGATCCGCTCGGTCTCCCGGGCCAGCCCGGCGAGGGTCAACCAGGAGTCGGTCGGGCCCGGCTCGCCGGACACGTCACCCATGGCGAGGTAGTGGTCGGATCGGAAGAAGGCGTCATAGCCTGCCGCTTCGGCGGTCTGCGCGACGCGGAGCTGGTCGACGTAGGCGGCGCCCTGCTGGGGTTCGGTGAAGATCCGGAAGTCCACGAGCCGAGGTTAGCGCTCACGGCGGGACTGGCGCGCCGCCGGACCAACGGGTACTACTGCGATCATGTGCTGGACCGTGGACTCGATGCCCGACCAGACCGGTCGGACCGTGCTCGTCACCGGCGCCACGTCCGGTCTGGGGCTGGCCTCGGCAGTCGCGCTGGCCGGCGCCGGGGCCCGGGTGCTCCTCACAGCCCGTGATCCCGAGCGCGGCAAGGCCGCGGTGGAACGGGTGCTGCGCGCGAGCGGTCCGGACGCCGAGCTCGTCGAGCTGGATCTCGCCGACCTCGACTCCGTCCGCCGCGCCGCTGCCGACGTCCGCGATCGCACGGGCGACGCCCTGCACCTGCTGATGAACAACGCCGGGGTGATGGGCACCCCGCCCCGGGTCACGGTGGACGGCTTCGAGCTGCAGATCGGCACCAACCATCTGGGCCACGCCGCGCTGACCTGGCTGCTGATGCCGGCGCTGCGGGGCGCGGGTGCCGCGCGGGTCGTGACGCTGTCGAGCCTGGCCCACCGCGGCGACGACCTCGCCGTCGACGACCTGCACTTCGTCCGGCGGCCCTACCGCGCCTCGCGCGCCTACAGCCAGTCCAAGCTGGCCAACCTGCTGTTCGCCACCGAGCTCGACCGCAGGCTCCGCGCCGCGGGGTCCGAGGTGATCAGCGTCGCCGCGCATCCCGGCGTCACCGGCACCGAACTGTTCGCCAACTCGATGCGTCACCGCAGCGGCCTGCTCGCGACGCTGACGGCACCCCTCAACACGTTGTTCACCCAGAACGTGCGGATCGGGATGCTGCCGCAGCTCTACGCGGCCACCGCGCCCCAGGTGCGAGGTGGGGACTACGTCGGCCCCCGCGGGCCCGGCGAGGTGTTCGGGCACCCGGGTCCGGCCCGGCGGAGCGCAGCGGCCGCGGACGAGGACCTGGCCGGCAGGTTGTGGGCGACCACGGCGACCGCCACCGGCGTGCAACCCGATCCCGGGTGAGCGATGCTCACGAGCGAACCATCGCACCGAGCGACGCCTGCGCGAGCGAACCACTCGACCCTGCATGTCGCGGCGATAGCCTCGGGGCGCACGTCGCGGCGTAGCCTCGGGGCCGTGACGACAGCACCACGGGAGACGAGCGTCAGCGAGACGACCCCCACGGCGCCGGCACGCAAGCTACTGCGCCTGGAGATCCGCAACAGCGAGACCCCGATCGGGCGCAAGCCGCCGTGGATCCGCACCCGCGCGCGCACCGGGCCGCAGTACACCGAGCTCAAGGCGCTGGTGCGCAGCGGTGGCCTGCACACCGTGTGCGAGGAGGCCGGCTGCCCGAACATCTACGAGTGCTGGGAGGACCGCGAGGCCACCTTCCTGATCGGCGGCGAGCAGTGCACGCGGCGATGCGACTTCTGCCAGATCGACACCGGTCGCCCCGCCGACCTCGACCGTGACGAGCCGCGCCGGGTCGCGGAGTCGGTCGCGGCGATGGGCCTGCGGTACTCCACCATCACCGGGGTGGCCCGCGACGACCTTCCCGACGGCGGGGCGTGGCTCTACGCGGAAACGGTCCGGCAGATTCACGAACTCAACCCGGGCACCGGCGTCGAGCTGCTGATCCCCGACTTCAACTCCGTCGACGCGCAGCTCGCCGAGGTGTTCGAGGCCCGTCCAGAAGTGCTCGCGCACAACCTCGAGACCGTCCCGCGGATCTTCCGTCGGATCCGGCCGGCGTTTCGCTACGACCGCTCGCTGGACGTGCTCACCAAGGCCCGCGCGGCCGGGCTCGTCACCAAGTCCAACCTCATCCTGGGCATGGGCGAGGAACCCACCGAGGTCACCGCCGCGCTGCACGACCTGCACGACGCCGGCTGCGAGATCATCACGATCACCCAGTACCTGCGGCCCTCGGCGCGGCACCACCCCGTCGAGCGCTGGGTGCGGCCCGAGGAGTTCGTCGCCCACGCCGCCGCGGCCGAGCGGATCGGATTCGCCGGGGTCATGGCCGGACCGCTGGTGCGCTCGTCGTATCGGGCGGGCCGGCTCTACGCGCAGACCGTGCGACACCGTGGCGAGGAGCTGTCCGACGCCCTCGCGCACCTGGCCGCGGAGGGCGCGGCGGCGCAGGAGGCACGTTCACTGCTGGCCCGGTGATTGTCCTGCCGACGTCCTCGACCGGATCCCGCCCGTGTACGGCTATGGGGCCCAGCCTGCCCGTATCCTGCTCGTATGGCCGTGAAGCCCAAGCTCGACAAGGCTGCCAAGAAAGAGGTCGCGCGCGCCAAGCGGGCGGCGTCCAAGCAGCGACGCAAGCAGATATTCGAGGCGTTCAAGATGCAGCGCCGCGAGGACAAGGCGCTGATCCCGTGGATGGTCGGGGTCTTCCTGCTGCCCGTCGTCATGGCCTTCGGGATCGGCCTGATCTTCGGCCTGGAGTGGATCCTCCTGCCGTTCGGGATCGCGACCGGGCTGCTCGCGGCGATCAGCGTGTTCGGGCGGCGGGTGCAACGGTCGGTGTACTCGAAGGCCGAGGGCCAACCGGGCGCGGCCGGGTGGGCATTGGACACCATGCGCGGCCAGTGGCGCGTCACCCCGGGTGTCGCGGGCACCACCCACCTTGATGCCGTGCACCGGGTGATCGGCCGTCCCGGGGTCATCCTGGTCGCCGAGGGCGCCCCGCACCGGGTGAAGAGCCTGCTCGCGCAGGAGAAGAAGCGTACGGCCCGGGTGGCCGGCAAGATGCCGATCTACGACATCGTCGTGGGCAACGACGAGGGCCAGGTGCCGCTGAAGAAGCTGCAGCGCCACCTGATGAAGCTGCCCCGCAACATCACCGCCGCGGAGATGGACGCCATCGAGGCCAAGCTCACATCGCTGGGCTCACGGTCGGCCACCCTGCCGAAGGGGCCGCTGCCGCAGGGCGCGAAGATGCGCAGCGTGCAGCGCACGGTGCGCCGGCGCTGACCTATGACGGCGGCGGGCCACGGGTCAGGCCCGGGTGCGCACGACGATCGTGCGGGTGGCTCGGTCGTGCAGACCGCGGCCGTCGGCGTCGCGGGCCAGGGCCGGCAGGACCAGCGCCACCAACACCGTGCGGAGCAACGCCCGCGGCACCCCGACCATCGCCGCGCCGCCGATCGAGGACACCCGGATCCCGAGCACCGCCATGCCTGTGCTGGCGCCGAACACCGCGACCGGCGCGGCGGTGAGCAGGAACCACACCCCGAGCACCCGCCAGTTGATGTTCGGATCCTCGACGGCGCCCGGGCCGGTGAGCAGCACGGCGATCAGGTAGGCGAGCAGCCAGTCGATGGTCAGTGCGGCAAACCTGCGGCCGAACCCGGCGACGGACCCGGCGCCCGAAGCGGGCAGGCCGAACTGCTCGCCCGAATGGCCGACGATCACTCGACCGTTCGCACCTACCGTCGATCCGGGCAACCAGGAGTCGAGCCAGCGGGCCATGAAACCCACCCTATGCGACGGGCAGCAACCCATATCCCGGTCCAGGCCGTTAACCTCCGTGAAACGCATGAGTGACGGACGGGCAACACCGCGACCATACGGTCGCGCTCAATCCAGTGTCGGTCAAAGATCATCATTTGTTCGAAGGAGTCAGTGAGGGTGTTCAGCAACTCCGAAGAGGTCCTGCGCTTCATCTCGGACGAGAAGGTCGAGTACATCGACATCCGGTTCTGCGACCTTCCCGGTGTCATGCAGCACCTCACCGTCCCGGCCACCGTCTTCGACCAGGACTTCATCGACGGCGGCATCGCCTTCGACGGCTCCTCCGTCCGAGGCTTCCAGGCGATCAACGAGTCCGACATGGCGCTGCTCCCCGACGCCGCGACGGCCCGGCTCGACCCGTTCCGCAAGCACAAGACACTCAACATCAACTTCTTCGTGCACGACCCGATCACCGGCGAGCCCTACAGCCGCGACCCCCGCAACGTCGCGCGCAAGGCGGAGCAGTACCTGGCCGCGTCGGGCGTCGCCGACACCTGCTACTTCGGGGCCGAGGCCGAGTTCTACATCTTCGACTCGGTGAGGTTCGGGTCCGACCCGCACCAGCAGTACCACCACATCGACTCGATCGAGGGCTGGTGGAACACCGGCCGCGACGAGGTCGGCGGCAACCTGGGTTACAAGGTCAACTACAAGGGCGGGTACTTCCCGGTGCCGCCGGTGGACCACTACGCCGACCTTCGCGACGACATGGTCGCCAACATGATCGCCAGCGGCTTCGACGTCGAACGCGGCCATCACGAGGTCGGTACGGCGGGCCAGGCCGAGATCAACTACAAGTTCAACACGCTGCTGCACGCCGCCGACGACATGATGCTGTTCAAGTACCTCATCAAGAACACCGCCTGGCACGCCGGCAAGACCGTCACCTTCATGCCGAAGCCGCTCTTCGGCGACAACGGCTCGGGCATGCACGCCCACCAGTCGCTGTGGAAGGACGGCCAGCCGCTGTTTCACGACGAGGCCGGCTACGGCGGGATCTCCGACATGGCTCGGTACTACATCGGTGGCCTGTTGCACCACACGCCGAGCCTGCTGGCGTTCACCAACCCGACCGTGAACTCCTATCACCGCCTGGTGCCCGGATTCGAAGCCCCGGTCAACCTGGTCTACTCAGCCCGCAACCGTTCGGCCTGCATCCGGATCCCGATCACGGGCAACAACCCGAAGGCCAAGCGCCTCGAGTTCCGAAGCCCCGACTCGTCGGGCAACCCGTACCTGGCGTTCTCCGCGATGATGATGGCCGGCTTGGACGGCATCAAGAACAAGATCGAGCCGGCAGCGCCGATCGACAAGGACCTCTACGAGCTGCCGCCCGAGGAGGCCAAGGACATCCCGCAGGTGCCGGGCAGCCTGGACGCGGTCATCAACCGGCTCGAGGCCGACCACGACTACCTGCTCGAGGGTGGGGTGTTCACTCCCGACCTCATCGAGACGTGGATCGCCTACAAGCGGGAGAACGAGATCGACCCGCTGCGGCTGCGCCCGCACCCGTACGAGTTCGCGCTGTACTACGACGTCTGATCGGTAACGTGCTCTGAACTGCGGAAACGTAGTCAGAAGGCATGATCACGCCGTTGGCAGGCCGTCAGGCAGTGATGGGCCAGCGTTCCCGCTCTCGTCCGGGAACGCTGGCCCTCCGATATCGCGGGCACTGGCAGCAGCGTCGTGGGGCACAGCGCTTACAGCCCGCACCAGCACCGCACAGCCTTCCAACGGGAAGGCATCGCCGTCGGCTATTCGTGCTTCCGGAGGTGTCAGCTGGGTGGGGCCTCGTCTCGCTTCATGAGGCGCAGTACGCCCTGCATACTACTCGGCACGACTGTGTATCCGCTGTACTTCCTCGCAAACAGATCACAAACCGCGGCAGCTGACGGATCGTTATCAGGCACTGTTTGCAAAGTGAACGAGTTGAGCCGCATCATGCCCTCAGTGCGGTAGCGTGAAGTCACGTGAACTTCGGCTTCACCTACGGCGTTTCGGAAGAGACTATCTACGACTTCCATCGACGTAACATATAACACATTCTGCAGAACGATGTACGGTGTTAAATATTCATGACCTGTCGCCAATAGCTTCAACGAGAGGGACAGATACTCTTGAATGTCATTTGTGTCATCGTCACCCCAGACGATATCGAACTGTTCGTCGACAAACTTGCCGAGACTGGACGTCACATTGGTCTCGTAATGACGAACTTCTGCACCTACTCCCGTTCCCCCTGGGAAGAACGAGCTAATCGCCCGATTATCCCAGCGGTATAACCGCGCTGGCGGCAACGAGTTGTACACCCTTACCGAGAGTCTTCCCACCGAGCTATTTGACTCCATTACCTGGCAAAAGGTGGAGAGCGTCTGCAAAACGTCTGCTATGACCAGGGAGACTCGTAGCTCATTGTCAAGGTCAAGCGAGCGCTGCTCGGCAGCTTTGCTCGTCGGGTCCAAGACCAGGATCTGCGCCACAACGCCTCTTTCAAGCGCCTTTTCCAAGGCGAGCAGGAAGTCGCCACGCCACTGCTGATCCATCACGTAAGGCCACGCTCCCATCACGCGGACCCGCTGTGAGCTGCTTGAAACACCATCTATGTACCGCTGATGCGGAAAGTCTGGATGTATGAGCTCCTCCGGACGACGCCCTTGCTCGATTATCGGCTCCAAGACCAGCGCCACCAGAAATACTGTGCTAACCGAGGCGCCGAGATTGATTAGCAAATCTCGCCATGTACCGTCCGAGAGAGCGCCGGCGCTAGTAAGTCCAACAGCAAGCACCAGGATCGAGCACAGTGCGCCATAAAATCTTGGGCGCGATCTAAGTGTGCGCCGAAGTGGGCGCTTCACCGGGCATCACGCATGAACTCCGATAAATTGCCTGGCAGAACTGGAGACAGCCCAATCTGCCTACCCACCAAGGAATTCGCAACCATGAGACCTCCGCCGACAAGTGCCCCTGTCTTGAAGGTCTCTTCCGCCCGTCAATCTGCAGATCGGGCCAACTGCCCGGGCCGCACGGCCGGGATGACGGACAGCTACGCGGGAGTACTCCCCTTCTGGGTAGAAGGTAGCGCCCTCATCGCGGTGGGTCAACGGCTCCTCGTGCGATACTGGATCGCCCCATCGCCGTCGGGATCCTGCGCCGGTCCTCGGGGTCGACTCTGCATCACGCCTTGGTGCAAGCGCCTTGACTAACGCGAATTTCCGCGTAGCTGGTTCCAGGCAAGTCTCAGGTGAACTCGTCGTGGTCGATCGGCCCCGTATGGTCGCGGGTGTAGCGGGTTCGCGCGTGGAAGGCCGGGTGGGCGCCGCGATCCAGGCGTAGCGACGGGTGCCGGTGGGTCGAGCGGCACCCTCGCCCGCTAGGTCGGTGCGAATGTGCCGTTCGCACCAAGGACCGGGTACGAAAGTGCCGTTCGCACCGACTGGTCGGTCGTCGAGCGAGGAGCGCCTGGTGGTATTCGGCCACTCCCGATGACGTGGACTTCCTGCGTTGGCACAACGGGCGCCGCGCGCCGCGCCACTACCACTCCAGCCGCGTTCGAGGTCCGGTCGCTGCGGTGAGGTGCAGGCGTCGGATCATGGTTTCGGCCTACCGCGTTCCGGGCAGTCCGGCGGGTGAGCGCCGGGCCGACTTATCAGCCGGCGGCGAGCCGCGCTCTGAGCTGGGGCCAGCGTCGCTTCCTGCTCGTCCTCGGGTTGCCGGCCTTCGGGGTCGCCCTCGCCTACACCGTGGTCTCCACCTACCTGCCCGTGCTCCTGGACCGGCTGGTCGCGCTGGTCGCGGCCCCCGTCTCGGGCAAGCTCGCCGACCGCTTCGGGGCTCGCCCGGTGATGCTCGTGGCCCTGTGGGTGTTCGCGCTCGGCGCGCTGACCGCCGTGCTCAGCAACGACACGATCCTCATGGTCGCGGTCGTGCCCGTGGCGTTCGCCGCGGTGGCGCTGCTGACCCTGCCGTACTCGGTGCTGATCGGCTGCTGCCCGACGGCCGCGACCACGCCGCGGGAGCGAGCCTGTTCAGCACCAGCCGGGGGCTCGGGGTTCTCGCCGGCCCGGTACTGGCCGGATTCGCCATCGACACGTTCGCCGGGTGCCGGTTCTCGCCTTCGCCGAGACCCGCGGTTACGCAGCGGCGTTCCTGGTGACCGGTGTGTTGCTGCTGGTGAGCATCCCGGTGGTGCACCGGATCAACTTCGAGCGTCAGCCGCCGTAGAACACCCGCTCCACGACCGCGCGGGAGCGGCGGGTGGCGCGGCGGTAGTCGTCGAGGAACACCCCGGAGTCCCCGCCTGCCGGGTACCCGAGGGCGCATGCGGTCGCGGCCAGCTCCCGGCCCGATCGCGGCAGCTGGTCCCCGGGTTTGCCGCGCACGAGCATCACCGCGTTGCGCGCGCGAGTGGCCATCGTCCAGCCGGCCGCCAGCTCAGCCGCGTCCTGCCTGGTGAGCAACCGCGCCTCGGTGGCCTCCCGCAGTCCGTCGAGCGTGGATGTGGTGCGCAGCTCGGGGAGGTCACCGGCGTGCTGGAGCTGCAGCAGCTGCACCGTCCACTCGACGTCGGCGAGCCCGCCGAGGCCCAGCTTGGTGTGCGTGCCGCGGTCCGCGCCGCGCGGCAGCCGCTCGGCGTCGACCCTGGCCTTGATCCGCCGGATCTCGGTGGCGGCCGCGGCGCCGAGCCCGTCGACCGGGTAGCGAATGGGGTCGATGAGCTCGATGAACCGGCGTCCCAGATCCTCGTCGCCGGCGATCGGCCGGGCCCGCAGCAGGGCTTGGGCCTCCCAGACCTGCGACCAGCGCGCGTAGTACTCCCGGTAGGCGCTCAACGTGCGGACCAGGGCCCCGGACCGGCCCTCCGGCCGCAGGTCGGCGTCGACGACGAGCGCAGGGTCGGGGCTGGGCGCGGCCAGCCGGCTCCGCACGGTCTCGGCGACCCTCGTGGCGTACCGGACGGCCTCGTGATCGCTCCCCACCCCGTCGCCAGCACCGTCACCAGCACCGGCCGGCTCGCAGACGAACAGCACGTCGGCGTCGCTGCCGTACCCCAGCTCGGCCCCCCCGAGCCGGCCCATCCCGATCACCGCGATCCGGGCCGGCGCCGCGCCCGGGCTCAACGCCTGCTCCACCGAGTGCAGCGTCGCCTGGAGCACCGCGACCCACACCGAGCTCAGCGCCTCGCAGACCCGTTCGACGGGCAGCTCGCCGAGCAGGTCCGCACACGCCACCCGGAGCAGCTCGTGGCGGCGCAGCGAGCGGGCCGTGGCGGCGGCGACGGCGGGGTCGGTCTGGCGGGCGACGGTGGTGCGCAGCGACGCGGCCACCTCCGCCGGGTCCCGGGTGAGCTCGTCGGCCTGCCCGGCCCCTGGCGACGCGAGCAGCCGCAGCACCTCCGGGGCGCGCACCAGCAGGTCCGGGACCAGCGCGGACGTGCCGAGCAGCCACATCAACCGCTGGGCGACAGCCCCCTCGTCGCGCAGCAGCCGCAGGTACCACGGCGTTTTCGCGAGCGCCTCGGAGACCCGGCGGTAGGCCAGCAGCCCGCGGTCCGGATCGGGGCTGTGCGCCAGCTCGTCGAGCAGCACCGGCAGCAGGGTCTGCTGGATCGCCGCGGCCCGCGACACCCCCGAGGTCAACGCGCGCAGGTGGCCCAGCGCTCCCTCCGGCGACGCCCAGCCCAGCGCGGCCAGCCGGGCCGCGGCCGCGGACTCCGAGAGCCGCGCCGTGTCCGCGGACAACCGGGACACCGCCGTGAGCAGCGGCCGGTAGAACAGCTTCTCGTGCAACCGGCGCACCCGGCGCGCGTTGCGCCGCCACTCGGCCAGCAACACCCCGACGACGTCGCGGCGCCCGTCGGAGCGCAGCCGCGCGGCACGGCCCAACCAGCGCAGCGCGTCGGTGTCGTCCTCGGCCGGGAGCAGGTGCGTGCGGCGCATGCGTTGGAGCTGGAGGCGGTGCTCGAGCGAGCGCAGGAACCGGTAGGACGCCGCCAGGTTGGCACCGTCCTCGCGGGCGACATAACCGCCATCCGAGAGTGCGGCCAACGCGTCCAGCGTGCATGCCGAGCGCAGCGCCGGATCCGTGCGGCCGTGCACGAGCTGGAGCAGCTGCACCGCGAACTCGACGTCGCGCAACCCGCCGCTCCCGAGCTTGAGCTCACGCTCGGTCTGGTCGGGCCGGACGTGCTCCACGACGCGTCGGCGCATGGCCTGCACGTCGGCGACGAAGTCCTCCCGCTCGGTGGCGCTCCACACGAACGGGGCGACGGCGTCGGCGTAGGCAGCTCCCAGCTCCGGGTCGCCGGCGATCGGCCGGGCCTTGAGCAGGGCCTGGAACTCCCAGGTCTTGGCCCACCGCCGGTAGTAGGAGACGTGCCCGTCCAGGGTACGCACCAGCGCACCCTGGCGACCCTCGGGGCGCAGGTTGGCGTCGACCTCGAAGCAGGCCGCACCCGCGATTCGCATCATCCGGGTGGCCAGCCGGGTGGTGCCATTCCCGGCAGGTTCGGCCACGAACACGACGTCGACGTCGCTGACGTAGTTCAGCTCGCACCCGCCGGCCTTGCCCATCGCGATCACCGCGAGCCGGCCGGGCTCGGTGTCGCCGGCCTCGGCGAGGGCCACCGCCAGCGCGGCCCGGAGTGCGGCCCCGGCGAGGTCGGCCAGCCGCCGCGCCACGTCCTCGACCGGCAGCACCGGCAGCTCGGTCTCACCGACCGCGGCCAGGTCGGCGGCGGCGAGCATGAGCAGCTCGTCGCGGTAGGCGGTGCGCAGCG
>JBOHEO010000089.1:0-20784 GCA_050701055.1 Pseudonocardia sp.
ACACGAACACCCTGCCGTCCGGGGCGTTCCGCGGGTACGGGCTCGGGCAGGTCATGTTCGGCATCGAGAGCGCGCTCGACGAGCTCGCCCGCAAGCTCGGGCTCGACCCGTTCGAGTTGCGCCGGCGCAACGTCATCGTCCCGGGTGATCCGGTGGTGGCTGACTCGGATGAGCGCGACGACCTCACGTTCGGCAGTTACGGTCTCGACCAGTGCCTCGACCTGGCCGAAGCCGCCCTGCACCGGGGGAACGGGGTGGTGGCACCGCCGGGTGCGGCATGGCGGGTCGGCGAGGGGATGGCGGTCGCGATGATCGCAACGATTCCGCCGCGCGGTCACGTCGCGGAGGCGTCCGTGACGCTGGAGCCGGGCGGGACGTACACGGTGCGGGTGGGCACGGCGGAGTTCGGGAACGGCACGACCACCGTGCACACCCAGATCGCGGCCGCGGTCCTGGGCACCGAGCCGGAGCGGATCACCGTGCTCCAGTCCGACACCGACGTCGTTGGCTATGACACCGGTGCGTTCGGTTCGGCCGGCAGCGTCGTGGCCGGCGGGGCGCTGCATACCGCAGCCGGGGCGTTGCGGGACCGGATCGTCGCTGCGGCGGGGTTCGTGGCCGGTGTCGATCCCACCGCCGGCCGGCTCGGCCCGGTCGGGGTGCAGTGCGGGGAGCGGCTCGTCGAGCTCACCGAGATCGCGGGCGTCGACGGGCTCGCGGCGCACGCCCGCCACGACGGCACCCCCCGGTCACTGGCTTTCAACGTGCACGCCTTCCGGGTCGCGGTGCACACCGGCACCGGGGAGGTCGCGATCCTGCAATCGGTGCAGGCCGCCGACGCGGGCACGGTGCTCAATCCCGAGCAGTGCCGCGGCCAGGTCGAGGGCGGGGTGGCGCAGGGGATCGGCACCGCGCTGTACGAGGAGCTGATCCTCGACGCCGACGGTGCGGTCACGACCCGGGTGCTGCGCGACTACCACGTCCCCCAGTTCGCCGACGTTCCGTGCACCGAGGTGCTGTTCGCTGACACGGCCGACGTGCTGGGGCCGTTCGGGGCGAAGTCGATGAGCGAGTCGCCCTACAATCCGGTCGCGCCCGCGCTGGCCAACGCGATCCGGGACGCGATCGGCGTGCGGCCCTACGAGCTGCCGATGTCGCGGGACCGGATCTGGCGGCTGGTGGCCGGATGCTGACCACCTCCGGAGACCTTCCGGGGCTCACCGGCAGCTCAGACGGCCCGTAGCCCGCCCGTTCGGAACAAAGTGTTGCGGCCTGGCTCGGAGAATCCGGCGATGATCGCGATGTCATGTGGGGTGAGCCCGCGGGCGCTCAGGTTCTGGCCGATCGACTCCGCCAGAGCCGGGCGCTCCGGCGCGATGTCCCGCTCCCGGGCTCATGGATCCGCCAGCCCTTGCCGACGTAGAGTTCTCGGGTCGGCGGCTGGTCGACGCATTCCGCGAACGGCGGGGGACCTACCGGCTCAACGACCCCCTCATCCGGCTGCATGAGCTGGTGATCGGGCCGAACGAACGCCTGCTGGTACGGGGACGGGCCGACGAGGTGTGGGCGGACACCGCGGACACCGTGGCCGCAAAGATCTACGGGCCGCATCTGGAGGACCTGGCGCGAGAGTGGTGCCTGTCGCACGCGAGCGCGCGGACACTCGGCGGATCCGCGCATGACGTGCTTCCCGCGACCGTGGCCTGCACGGAGCACCAGCGTGGCCACGAGATCGATGTCGTCGTGGTGGCGACGTCGCCGGGCACTCCCCGGCGCGTGCTGGCGATCGGGGACCGCGACCACACTGAACTGACTTGTGTCGATAATCATTTTCCCTAGGGTGGTGATATGACCTTGATCCGACCCGGGAGCCCGGTGCTACCCGGCGCCGCCTCCGGCTGGGACCTGCATGCCCGGTTGCCGCAGACACTCTCGCCCGAGCAGATCCGAGCCGTCAACCACCCGAACGGGGCCATTCACGATCACCGCACCTACACGTGGAACGGGTGGGAGTTCGACCTGCCGCCCGGGGTGTTCCATCCGGGTGAGACCAGCCGACTGGTGCACTCCCGGCTGCTCGACGGGACGATCCCGGTCGCGGGCCTGCGCTACGCCGCGATGGGGGCCGGGCTCGGGGTCGAGGCCGTGGTGGCCGGCGTGCGTGCGGCTCGGGAGGTCTACGCGCTCGACGTGCACCCGGAGAGCGTGCGCACCACCGTCCGGCATTACACGCGAATCCTCGGCCGGTACGGCCCGCCGCTGCACCCGGTGGTCGCCGACGTCTGGGAGGGCTTCCCGGACGGCGTGCAGGTGGACGTGGTGACGTTCAACCCGCCGGCCATCGAGCTCCCGTTGGCGGATGATCCGGACATCGTGCGCAACCTGTGCGTGGGCCGCGACATCGCGGCCCGGTTCTTCGGCCAGCTCGTGAGCCGGGACCTGCTGGCTCCCGGTGGCGTCGTGTACCTGATCGTCTCCAACACCGCGCCGCTGCGCGACATCGTCGCCCTGGCGCTCGAGGTGGGGTTCGACGCCGAGGTCGTGCACGTCGAGGACTGGCCGGGTGATGACGTGCAGACCTACCTGTTTGCGCTGCGCAGCAGCGGACTCCCGTCCTGGTCGGACTGAGCGGGTGCACGAGCACTACGCGGAGGCCATCGAGAACCCGGATCCGATCCGGGTCGCACCCGGGCTGGTGTGTCTGCGATTCGCGATCATGAAGGTGTGCTCGGCGCTCGGGGCGGTGCGGCATCTGCTCGACGCCGGGCTGGTGCGCCGCGGTGACACGCTGGTCGACAGCTCCAGCGGCATCTACGCACATGCGCTGGCGCTGGCGTGCCACCGCTACGGGATGCGCTGCCACATCGTCGGCTCCACGACCGTGGACCGGACGCTGCGGGTGCAGCTGGAGATCCTCGGCGCGACGCTCGAGCAGGTGCGGCCGTCGGCGAACCTCAAGCTCGACCAGAACCTGCGGGTGCAGCGGGTGGGGGAGCTGCTGCTGGAGAACCCGACCTACCACTGGATGCGCCAGTACCACGACGGCGTCCACTACGTGGGCTACCGCGCGGTGGCCGACATGGTTGGCCGCGAGCTGCCCGACGGGCCGCTCACGATCGTCGGCGGGGTGGGGACCGGGGCGTCCACCGGCGCTCTGGCGACCTATCTGCGTCAGGCGGGTCGCGATGTCGAGCTGGTCGGCATCCAACCCTTCGGCAGCGTCACGTTCGGCGCCGAGCACACCGCCGACCCAGACATGATCATCGCCGGGATCGGGAGCTCGATCGAGTTCGGCAACGTCCGCCATGACCTGTATGACCGGCTGCACTGGGTGGCGTTTCCCTACGCCCGCGCGGGGGCGATCGGGCTGCTGCGCCACAGCGGGATCTTCGCCGGGCTCTCGGCCGGGGCCGCCTACCTGGTTGCCCGCCACGAGCGGCGGCGCGATCCGTCCCGGACGGCGGTGTTCCTCGCGCCCGACACCGGGCACCGTTACGTCGAGGCGGCTTTCGAGGGGCACGCGGACGTGCCCGACGTCGAGGGCCTCGTCCCTCGCACGGTCGCGGGCACCGGCGAACTGATCCTGCCGTGGTCGACCACGAGCGCGACACCCCCGCGCCGCAGGCCGGTGCGCCGATGTCTGCAGCCCGCGGTCCGCGGGGAGCGGTCGTGACCGCCGAAACGGTGGCGGCGCTCGTCGACGAGGTGCTCGCCGGAGGACACGGCCCGCCACCGGAAGGCCTCGTCGCCACCAGCGTGTTCTGGGTGCACCACGGTACCCGGCTCCCCGGGAGTACGACCACCTACCGCAATCAGTACCTGCTGGTCCGCGTCGGGCCGGTGTTCGGGGCCTGCGGTTTCGAGGCGGGCGAGGCCGACCCCGGGATCTGCGTGGACGCCTCCGGAAGCCCGATCGACGCCCTGCTGCGCGACGGCCCGCCCGCGCTGCGCACTGCCGCGCTGGACGCTTACCTGGCCGCCGCCGTCCCGCACCGCGATGCCGACGCCGCGCGCACCGTGATGCTCCCGGCGGGCCCACCGGAGGTCCGGGCCCGGGCCCGGGACGCCGCTGTCGCGGGCCTGCTCGACGTCGCCCCCGGCGCGAAGGTGGCGCTGATCGGGGTGGTGAACCCCCTGGTCGCGGCGATCCGAGAACGCGGCGCAGACCCGCTGCCCTGCGACCTGAACCTGGGCCAGACCCAGTGGGGTGACCCGGTGACCCCGGTGATGGCTGACGTGCTCGAGGCAGCCGACGCGGTCATCGCCACCGGCATGACGATCGGCAACGGCACCTTCGACGCGATCCTGGCCCGCTGCCGCGCTCGCGAGCTGCCGCTGATCGTCTACGCGCAGACCGGCAGCGCGGTGGCGCGGGCGTTCCTCGGCGCCGGGGTGACCGCGCTGTCCGCGGAGCCGTTCCCGTTCTCCCAGTTCAGCGCCGATCCCACGGCGCTCTACCTGTATCGCTGAAGAAAGGAACACTCGATGCGCCAGCGTTTCGGGACCGCAGTTGCGGCCGCGTTCGCGCTCGTCGGGCTCGCCGCCTGCGGCGAGCCCGGCACCGAAGCCGGTGTCGGTGCCGCGCCCGGTTTCCCGATGACCGTGGAGAACTGCGGCCGGCAGGTGACCTTTGACGCGCCGCCCGAGCGGGTACTGGCCATCGGCGGTGAGGCGGGCACGCTGCTCTGGGCCGCGGGTGGAGCCGATCGGATCTCTACTTTTGCCCCGTTGCCGGCCGAGCCGCTCGGAGCGGCCGAGGCCGACCTGGCTGCGCGACCTCAGCTGCCGATCTCTGGTAAAGCCGAGATCTCCCGGGAGGTGATGATCGCGCAGCGGCCCGATCTCGTGGTGACCTTCGGTCTCAACGAGGTCAACCCCGAGGACCTCGACGCGGCCGGTATCAAGAGCCTGCTGGTCAGTGGCTACTGCGGCGGCGTCGGCGCGGGCCAGTCCACGCAGGCGATCGCGCCGTTCGACGGCATCTACGCCGACATCGAACTCTACGGTCGGCTGCTGGGCACTCAGGACCGGGCGAGCGCCGCGGTGGCCGATCTGCGTGAGCGCGTGGCGGCCGTGCAGGACCAGGCCCGCGACCTCGCGCCGGGTGCCGCGACTGCTGCCCTGTTCCTCCCCGGCCCGGGCAGCTCACTGGGCGCATACGGCAACCGCAGCACCGTGCACCAGCAAATGGAGTTCCTGGGTCTGTCCAATGTCTTCGCCGGTGACGACCAGCGGTACTTCGAGCCCAACGTGGAGACGCTGATCAGCAGCGGGCCCGAGGTGGTGATCGTGCTGTATCAGGAGCGGGACCTCACCGAGCAGGCTGTGCGTGACGATCTGCTGGGCCGCCCGGAGATCGCCCAGATCCCGGCGATAGCCAACCGGAACATCCTTCTCCTCGACTTCTTCTACACCGGGCACGGGACACTCGCCGTCGACGGGCTCGAACAGCTCGCCGCGCTGCGCCCCCAGCAGCGGTGACCACCCGGACCACCGCTCCGGCGGCGTACGAAGCCGTCGACGACCTCAACCGAGGCGCCCGCCGCCGGTGCACGCTGCTGTGGACCGGCGGCCTCGCGGCGCTGCTCGTGGTGAGCATCCCGGTCGCGGTCGGTCTCGGCCCGGTCACCGTCCCGCCCGGGACGGTGACGTCGATCATCGGCCACCACCTTCTCGGGTTCCCGCCGGTACTCACCGGGGATCCCTCCCAGGACAGCATCGTGTGGCTGGTGCGGGCGCCCCGGGTGCTGCTCGCGGCGGTCGTCGGCGCAGCGCTGGCCATGTCGGGGGTGGCGCTGCAGACCCTCGTGCGCAACGTGCTGGCCGAGCCCTACCTGCTGGGCGTCACGTCCGGGGCGTCCACGGGTGCCGCTCTCACCATCCTGTTCGGGGTGGGGTCCGCGGTCGGCGCGAGCTCGCTCACCGGCAGCGCGTTCGTCGGCGCGGTGGGCGCCACCGGGGTCGTGTTCCTCCTCGCCCGTAGCGGCGGACGGATCACCTCTGTCCGGTTGCTGCTGGCCGGGGTGGCGGTGGGGTACGTGCTCTCCGCCACCACCAGCTTCCTGATCTTCGCCTCCGACTCGCCGGACGGGGCCCGCGCGGTGCTGTTCTGGTTGCTGGGGTCGCTGACGTTGGCGCGCTGGTCGTCGGTGGCGATTGCCGGGGTGGTCGCGCTGGTCGCGCTCGCCGTACTGCTGGTGTGGGCGCGGCACCTGGACGCGCTCGGCGTCGGCGACGACACCGCCCGCGCGCTCGGTGTCTCCCCGGCCCGGCTGCGGGCGCAGGCGCTCGTCGTCGTCGCGCTGTGTGTCGGCGCGGCGGTCGCGGTGTCCGGGGGGATCGGCTTCGTCGGTCTCGTGGTGCCGCACGTCGCGCGGCTGTGCGTCGGGGGTGTGCACCGGCGCCTGCTCCCGGTCGCGGCGCTGATCGGGGCGACGTTCCTGATCTGGGCCGACGTCGTCGCGCGGATGTTGTTCGACCCGCGCGAGCTGCCGCTGGGGATCGTCACCGCCGTCGTCGGCGCCCCGTTTCTGTTCGTGCTCGTGCGCCGGTTACGGACCGCGTGAACCCCCGTCCCGTTCGATCGGAGACCGCTTTCCATGACCTCGCCGCCACTGATCGTCCTGCTCGGCAACGACGACGATGACGACGACCACCAGATCCGCGCGGGCGTCGGGTTGCGCGTCTACGGGGTCAACACCTGCCCGACGTGCTCGGTCACGTTCGTCGAGTTGGGGATGGAGCCGGTGGCGCTGCTGGAGTTGGCCTCGTTCCTGGTGGCGGCCGCGCGCGACTACGACCGGGCCTGCCGGGAGTGGTGCCCGGCGGGGCGGGTCGCCGAGTGCTGACAGTCCTGAGCAACCGCGAGTTCCGGCGGGCCTGGCTCAGCTACACCGCCTCCGGCGCGGCCACCTCGGTGATGCCGGTGGCCCTGACGCTCTACGTTCTTGACACCTCTGGCGGCATCACCGTGCTCGGGCTCGTGCTGGGCGCACGCACGCTGGGGTTCATCCTCGGCGCGGTCCTCGGCGGCATCGTCACCGACGGGTACCCCCGCCGCACCGTGCTCACGATCGCCAGCGCGGTGCGCGGCACGGCGATCCTGGCGTCGGTGGGCGCGTTCGCCGTGTCGGTGCCGCTACTGTGTGCGTGCGTCCTGCTCGCCGGCGTGGGGGAGGGTAGCTTCCGCGGCGCCTACCAGGCGCTGATCGGCGAGGTCGTGCCCGAGGAGCAGCACCAGCGCGCCAACGCCGTCTCGACGCTGAGCAGCCGGCTGCTCCTCGTCGCCGGCCCCACCCTCGCGGCAGTCATCTACGTGCTGGTCGGCGGCGCGGTCACACTGGCCGTCACCGGGGTACTGTGGCTCGCCTCGGCGGCCATCGCACGGACCCTGCCCCACGGCGCGGCGCGGGCGTCCGACGCCGCCAAGCGCCGCCCGTTCGCCGACTACGGCGAGGTGCTGCGCGAGGTGGGCCGACACCGCTGGTTCGCCGCCGGGCTCGGGGCACTGATGGTGTGGCTGTCGGTCGGGTTCGCGGTGCAGCAGCTCACCCTGCCCCTGGTCAGCCGGGGCGAGTTCGGTGGCGACACGTTCCTGGGCATCGCGCTGGGCGCATACTCGGCGGGCGCGGTGGTGGCCGCACTCGTGCTGGGGCGCTGGACACTGCGGCCCCCGGGAGTGGTCGCGTTCACCGGGCTGGCCGTCTACGGGTTGGTGCCGCTCTCACTCACCGTGCCCGACGCACCGGTGCTCATCGTGGCGGCCTACGTCCTGGGCGGCGCGGGTATCGAAACGTTCAACATCTTGTGGTTCAGCGCCATCCAGCGGGAGGTACCCCACGAGCGGATGGGCCGGGTATTCGCGTTCGACTTCATGGTCTCCTACGGGTTCGCCCCGATCGGGCTGGTCGTGATGCCGCTCGTGCTCACCACATTCGGGCAGGTTCCGGTGCTGATCACCTGCGGGTTGCTGACCCTGGCCGCCAGCGCAGCGGTGCTGCTCGTGCCGGGCGCGTGGGACCTGACCGACCCGCGGCTGCAGGCGCAGAAATGATCTCCGCGTCCGACATCTCATTCGCCTACGACAGCACCCCGGTGCTCGCCGGCGTCGCGCTCGACGCGCACTCAGGCAGCGTCGTCGGGCTGATCGGGCCTAACGGCAGCGGGAAGTCCACGCTGCTGCGGATCCTCTACGCCGCGCTGTTGCCGCGCACCGGAGCGGTCCTGATCGATGACATCCCGATGACATCGATGGCCGGGCGCGACCTCGCCCGGCGGATCGCGGTGGTCGCCCAGGAGGCACCGCCGGAGCTACCGATCTCGGTGGCGGAGATGGTGCTGCTCGGCCGCTCGCCGCATCGCTCCTCGTTTCAGCCCTACACCGGCCACGACCACGAGATCGCGGCCACGGCGCTGCGTCGGGTCGGCATGCGCGGGTTTGCCGAACGCGGCTTCGCGATGCTCTCAGGCGGGGAGAAGCAACGCGTCCTCATCGCCCGCGCGCTCGCCCAGGAAGCCGGGCACCTGCTGCTCGACGAGCCCACCAACCACCTCGACATCCGCTACCAGCATGAGATCCTGCAGCTGGTCCGCAGGCTGGGCACAACCACCGTGGTGGTACTGCACGACCTCAACCTGGCCGCCCGCTACTGCGACCACCTCGTGCTGCTCGACCGCGGCTCAGTGACCTGCTCCGGCCCGACTGCCCAGGTGCTCGCTCCCGAGGTCCTCGAGCCGGTTTACCACGTCTCGGTGCGCGCCTTCTACGACGACGACTGTGTACAACTGATCTTCCGGCCGCAGCAGGCGATCGGCCAGAGTCTGCGACCGTAACCGGGGGAACCGACCGAGCTTCAAGGTGAAAACAATTGTCGTCTAACGGTAGGCTTCGACGATGGCCGATGACGAACAGGGCGGCGGGTCACCCGGTGTGGGGTTCTACGACCGGACCGCCGAATACGTGACGGTACTGCTCCCTGCCAAGTGGGAAGGGCTCGAGCCGGCCCTGGCCGGCGCGGTGGCCGGGCTGGACATCGCCATCGGTCCGGTCATCGATGTCGGGGCCGGCAGCGGGCTGGGCACCGCCGCCCTCGCGCGGGTCCTGCCCGCCGCCGAGATCCTCGCGGTGGAGCCGCACCCGGCGCTGCGAACGGCGCTGCTCGCCCGGGTCAGCGCCGACGACGACCTACGCAGCCGCGTCACCGTGCTCGACACCGACCTGCTCGGCGCCGCGCTACCCGACAGAGCCTGCCGGCGAAGCAGAATTGATCAAGATGAGGACCCCGGGAGGGCATGAAGGTGGCCCGCGCCAAGGGGGCGGCTACGCGGCGGAAGCCCGACACTCAGCCCGTAGAGCTTGGGCTCAACCGGTCATAGCGACACCCAGAACCCCGGCTTGACCTGGGGCGGGCGCTGAGCAGGCCCCCCGGGTCCCGATCGAGTACCTGCGGCCCGATGACCAGAGGCAGGGCAGGGACTCGATTGACCCCTTCGGCACTGAGGATCAGGCGCAGGAGCGATTGCCCAGGACGAGGTAGTGCCGGACGGTATACCCAGATCTGGCCGCGCTGCACCGCGAGATCGGGTCAGGCGGTGCGGGCAGCCTCTCGCTCAGCCTCAGCGTCGGCGAAGAACGACGGCTCACTCGCCGCCCAAGCGGCATGTCGCGCAGCAGAGTCGGCGAGCGCGAGCTCGCGGAGCTGACGCTCGGCCGCAGCGGCCATGGACCCGTCGAGCTGACGAGCACAGGCCCGCAGATACGCAGCGGTGCTCTGGTCGACCTCGAGTTCGACTCGCTCCGTCACCGATCCAGCCTTCGGTACGTCTGCAACCCCCCGCGCTGCGTCGTCGGATCTGCGTCGTCGAGCTACGGCTCGATCACGGCCAGAACGGAGCGGTGATCGGATCCGGCGCTGTTGCCAACGCTTGACTGCTGGCCCCGGCCGGCGAGGGTCTCACGGCGGCGCGAACGCGGCCAGCAGCTCCGACGACCATTCGACGCGCCGGTCCCGGCGCGCCAGGGCGCCCACGACGAGTGCCCGGTCGAGGCCGGCACCGGTGAGGGCTTCGCGCAGGTGCGCCGGGGGCAGGGCGTCCAGCCACCGCCGGACGGCCGCCTGGTGGGCCACCGGGGTGAGCTCGCCGTGGGCCCGGAGTCGGGCGAAGCCGCCGTCGGGGTAGATGTCC
This sequence comes from Pseudonocardia sp., assembly GCA_050701055.1. Lineage (GTDB taxonomy): Bacteria > Actinomycetota > Actinomycetes > Mycobacteriales > Pseudonocardiaceae > Pseudonocardia. The sequence goes on from JBOHEO010000089.1 coordinate 10,186, forward strand.
ACCCGCAGGTGGGTGACGGTCGGTGCGCCCGGGCCGATCCGGAACCGGTGCGGGGTGTCGGGCTGCGCGGGGCGTCGCTTGATCAGCGGTGTCCAGGTGCGGTGGGCCAGGTCGGTCGCGCCGGACCCGGCTCGCTCGATCGTCGCCCCGCTGATCTGGACTTCGCCGGGGGCGTTGCCGAGGAAGTGACCGGTGTCGAACACGATGTCGCGCAGCCGGCACGCCCCGGCCAGCGCGACCATGACCCAGTCGTTCCCGCCGCCGCGTCGCCGCGCGGTCTCCCAACCCTCACCCATCGAACGGGCCGGACCGGGCCGCAGCAGGTTCTCCGGCGAGGAGAAGAACATGTCCGAGCAGCCGGCGAGCAGTCCACCGCTGTCCTGCGCGGCCAGGTCGACGGTGCCGTGCAGCAGCCGCGGGTCCACCACCGCCTCGCCGTGCACCCGGAACCGGGCCACCCCGCCGTCCGGGTGGATGGTCAGCCGGACATGGGTGAAGCGGTGCCGGCCGGAGACCTCGTAGACGTTCGCGATATCGCCCTTGGCCGGTGAGCGCGCCACCAGGGTGGTCCACTCCGCGGCGGCGAGCTCAGTGGGTCCCGGGTAATCCTCCAGAGCGGTGGCGTGCACGGAGACCTCGGGTGGATAGTTGCCCCGGAAGAACGCGGTGTCCACGACAATGCCGTGCACGATACCGGGAATGCCGAGCCGGACCGTCGCGTGGTCCGAGCCGGGCTCCCGGCGCCGGCGGGTCTCCCACCCGTCGTAGAACTTGCCCCGGTAGCCGAACTCGGTGCGCGGCTGCACCGGCCCCGGCATCACGAGCGCGGCCCGGTCGGCGAAGAAGTCGTCGCTGGCGTCGACCACCGCGCCGCCGAGGCGCCGGGATGCGAGATCGGGCAGACGGGTGAACTCCGCGTCCAGGTCCGGTCCGTCGAGCCGTGTCATGAACCCCTCCTGAGCAGCCGCCCGATCGGCGCGCGGGCAACGTCTATTCTCCGCCCCCGCAGCCAGGTCTGGCGCACGACCCCGGCCAGCGCCCGACCGTCATAGGGCGTGATTTTATGGCGATGCGCGAGCCGGTCCGCGTCGACCGCGAACGTCTGGTCGGGGGCGAACACCGCGAAGTCGGCGTCGAAGCCCAGCGCGATGCGGCCCTTTCCCTCCAGCCCGGCCAGCCGGGCTGGACGGTCGGCCATCCAGGTGGCGACGTCGGTCAGCGGATGCCCGCGCTGCTGCGCTCCCGTCCACACCGCCGGCAGGCCGACCTGCAAGGACGCGATACCGCCCCACGCTGTGTCGAAGTCGCCGGTGTCGCGGTGCTTGAGCTCGGGTGTGCACGGCGAGTGGTCCGACACCACCGTGTCGATCACGCCGTCGGCGAGCCCCGCCCAGAGCAGCTCGCGGTTGGCCTCCTCTCGGATCGGGGGGCAGCACTTGTACTCCGTCGCCCCGTCCGGCACCTCCTCGGCGGACAACGTCAGGTAGTGCGGGCACGTCTCCACGGTGAGCGCGACGCCATCGCGGCGGGCCGACGCGATCATCGGCAGTGCGTCCGAGCTGGACAGATGCAGGACGTGGACCCGGGCCCCCGTCCAGCGCGCCCGCTCGACCAGCCAGGCGATGGCCAGGTTCTCCGCTCCGCGCGGGCGCGACGCGAGGAACCCGGCATACCGCGAGCCGTGCGGGGCGGCGGCGCGCTCGATGGCCTGCGGGTCCTCCGCGTGCACGATCAGCTGGGCGTCGAAGCCGGCCAGCGCCACCAGCACCCGTTCCAGGTCGTCGGGCGGCAGCGGCGGGAACTCGGCCACGCCGGAGGGCAGCAGGAAGCACTTGAAGCCGAACACGCCCGCGTCGTGCAGCGCACGCAACTGCCCCAGGTTCCCGGGCACCGCGCCGCCCCAGAATCCGACATCGACGTGCACCTGGTCGCGCGCCGCGGCCCGCTTGGTCTCCAGCGCGGCGACGTCCACGGTGGGCGGGATCGAGTTGAGTGGCATGTCGACCAGGGTGGTGACGCCACCGAGCGCGGCCGCCGCCGTCGCCGAGGCGAAGCCCTCCCACTCGGTGCGCCCCGGTTCGTTGACGTGCACGTGCGTGTCGACCAGCCCGGGCAGCAGCACCTCGTCGTCGGCCAGCTCCACCCGCTCGCCCGCCGGGGCGAGCGTCGCGTCGTAGGGTGCGATGGCCGCGATCCGCCCGTCCCGCACGCCGACGCAGCACGCCATCGCACCGTCCGCGGTGATCACCCGCCGGCCGCGCAGCACCAGGTCGAACGCACCGGAAGCCATCAGAGCTCCGTCCGCGGCACGACAACGTCCACGGAATCGATCATCTAGCGGCCGGCCGATCCCGCGCCCGGTATGCCGGACGACCAACCGGGGTGCGCGGCTACCGCCGTGGCCAGGTCGCGCTGCACGGTGACGGCGTCGGCGGCTACCGCGGTGGCCAGCGCGCCGCGTCCGGCCAACAGGGTGAGTGACCACCACTGCCCGGCCACCGCGTCCGCCGGGTCCTCGTCCCACACCAGCACCTCGGTGCCGAGGACCCGGCGCCCCGCGAGGTGGGCCGGCGACGCGTGCAGGCGCGCGTCGCCGAGCTCCTGGCACTGCACGAGCAGCGGCCGGCCCGCCGCGCCGTCGGTCACCCGGGTCAGCCCGCGGTACCGCCCGGACGGCTCGGCGCTGCGCCCGGCGACGAGCAGCTCCCGGCAACGCAGCCGCGCCCCGGTCCCGAGCGTGGCGCGCAGCTCGCTCGCATGGTCGGCCCGCCGCGTGATGACCATGGCCTCAGGCAGGTACTGGAGGCTCGCGCCGTCGCCGACCTGCAGCCGCACGACGAGCCGGCTGCTCGCCCCCGCGCCCTGTGCGGGCAGTGCGAGCGCGGCGGCCACCCCGGTGAGCACGACCTGCGCGCCCGGCCCGACCACGACGTCGAGCTCGACGTCGTCGCCGCCGAGCGGGGTGGTCGCCGAGCTCACCATGCGCACGGTGACGACCGGCGAGCGAGCCGCCGCGGTCCCGCGCTGGGGTAGCAGGCACAGCGGTGGCTGCGATCGCAGCGCGCGGACGACGCTGCGCCCGTCATGGTCACACTCCACGACGAGCCGGGCCCTGGCCAACACGGGTTCAGCTCGTCGGCCTGATCGGCGCCGCAGCCGCTCGCACCGCGGCGACCTCGGCCAGCACCCACCCGGATACCTCGGTCGCCGCCGGATCGGTGACGAGCGACTGTGTGATCACCGGCAGTCCGCCGCGCACCCGATGCGCGTCCGTGGTCATCACGGCCATGTCCGCCCCGACCAACGGGGCCAGGTCCACCTTGTTGATCACTAGCAGTTCGGCGGTGGTCACGCCCGGCCCACCCTTCCGCGGCACCTTGTCCCCGCCCGCCACGTCGACGACGAAGATCTGCCGGTCGACCAACCCGCGGCTGAACACGGCGGTGAGATTGTCCCCGCCGCTCTCCACGAGCACCAGATCGAGGTCGCCGAAACGTTCTTCCAGCAGCTCGACGGCGTCGAGGTTGGCCGTGATGTCGTCGCGGATGGCGGTGTGCGGGCAGCAGCCGGTCTGGACGGCCTCGATCCGGTCGGGGGTGAGCACGCCGGCTCGGCGCAGGAAGTCGGCGTCCTCGGTGGTGTAGATGTCGTTGGTCACGACCGCGAGCCGCAAGCGCGGGGTGAGGGTGGCGGCCAAGGCGGCGACGAGCGCGGTCTTGCCGCATCCGACCGGGCCACCGATGCCGATGCGTACCGCGCGCCCGGCCGGCCCGGCCGGGGCATGGAGGTCGGGTCCGACCGCGGTGGGGTCGAGCCCGTGGCCGTGGCCATGGTCAGCTGGCACAGAGACGGCCCTGCTTCCGGTGGTGGTGGACCTGGGCCTGCGCCATCAGGGCGAGCGCCGGCCGGCAACAGCGTTGAGTCTCGGATCCGAGCCGATTGCCGTACAGCGCCATGCCGCCATCCTGCCGCTCCGCGACCTCCCGGCGTGCGTCAGCGCACCGTCGTGCCCGTCGAGCACAGGTTCGCGCAGGCCAGCGCTCCCCGGAGCGCGCAGAGGCGGGCCTGGCTCTTGATCTATGCGGTGCGCTCGTTGTGCTGAAGGTCGAGTCCGACTGCTGGAAGGCGTCACGATGAGATGTGGGGCTGACCCCTGGACGCTTGACACTGTAGGACATAATACGCCACGATCAGTACCTTGTCGCAAGCGTGATAGCCGACACGCTCGAGATCTTCCAACTCGGGTTCATGAGTATGAGAAGGGGGATGTATGCCTACTTTGGCGACCTGTCAATTGAATGAGTTTCAAGGCAGCGGGATCACGGGGACACTGACGTTGAGTCAGTCGGACGACGGCAGCCTGCTGACGGTGAGGGGCAACGCAACCGGGTTCGGCCTCCTCGGCCGTGTCTTCGTCTCGTTGGCGTACGGGCTGGGATCGAACGCGCAGGTCGATCCGTTCGATCCTCAAAGGCCCCCTTGCGCCGACGACCGCAGTTTTGACGTGGAGCCGCCACCCATCGGCGGCAACGATCCTGGAGATGTCATCTTCAGCCCCGTCGCCACGGCTCGCATGCTCTTGGGAGTATGGGGAGGCGTCTTGGGTTTGCCCATCCTGGGAAACTCGCGGACGCTCGATGTCACCAAACCTACCACGTCACCGTTGGGGGTTCGCCTCAACCAGATCAATACGATCTCGATCCGCGAGGCTACCCTCCCCGATGTCACCAACCTCAATATTCTCAGGGATGTTCGTCCACAATTATTCAGGCTCAGGGCATGCGGCTTGATTGTGCTCTCCTGAGAACGACGTCGACTGCCAGAGAGCCCGAGGGCTTGAGAAGCTATGGTCATCATGGCGACCGCTCTCCTGCAGCCGGTCGGGGACAGTGGGATTTCCGCGGAGCTCACGCTCTACGAGTCCGAGGACGGCAGCACGCTGACGGTGCTCGGCATCGCAACCGGGATGCGGATGCTCGGTCAGTACCTCTCGTTGGCCTGTGACGTGGATTCGAACGCGGATTTGCTTCCGCCGTTTACCTCACCGGGCCCGTGCGTACCCTCCAATTTCATGGTCGACGGTTCTCGGCGTGAGAACCCGCAGACCGGGGATCTCACATTTCGTCCGTCGTTCATGGCAAGCACGCTGTTAGGTGTGTGGAAAGGCCCGCTCCGCACCGGAGCGGGCACCAAGCGCACTCTACAGGTTGTGCGCCCCACCGTCGCGCCATTCGGTGCGCATCTGTACGAGATGAATACTGTGTCGATCCACCAGCCTTCGTTGCGGCTGTGGCGCAATCCAGTACACGACATGCGGATGCAGCACTTCTCGCTAGTGGCATGCGGTGAGATCCTGCGGGTCCCCTAGTGATCCACCTGTCTGGCCGCGACGAGTGGGAGCTCGCCGTGATCGGCGCGGGCCCACACGCGCTGACTCTGTGTAACTACCTGTTGCGCCAGTGTCCACAGATGCGCGAGCGCTTGATCGTCATCGACCCGGATGGCTGGCTCTCGAGCTGGCAACGCAGGTTGGACGCACTCGCCATCGACCGGCTCCGCTCGCACTACACGGATCACCCGCACCCGGACCCGTATGCGATGTGGCGGTTCTCTCGGAATCATTCCCAGCATCAGCTCGGGACGTATTACACGCCTGGGGCCACGTTGTTCGCTGATTTCTGCCGGGCGCTGGTCACCGAGTTGGGTTTGGGTGATGTGTTGCGCTGCGTCCGGGCCGAGCGGATCGACCCAGCTCCCCGGGGCATGCGTATCGGCCTCGCCGACGGCACCGCCATCCTGGCCCGAAGGGTCGTGTTCGCCGCCAACCCGATGGTGCCTCGACTGCCGGAATGGGCCTCGGGCCTGGCGGCCCAGGCGCCGCCGGGGCGGATCGTGCACACCGAGCAACTTGACGTTCGAGCGTTGTCTCTCGACGGTGAGCGTATTCTGGTGCTCGGCTCAGGTTTAACTGCTGGCCAGATCGCCCTGACTGCCCTCGCCGGGGGTGCCCACGCCGTCATCGCAACCCGCAACGATCTGCGGGTGAAGGTCTTTGACGTCAGTGGCTGTTGGCAGGGGCCTCCCTGCCTCCGCGACTTTCACGCGGAACCAGACCTTCGACGGCGCGTGCAGTCGCTTCAGACCGCCTTGCCAGGCGGATCCCTGACCCCACCGGTCGCCCAGACGCTCCGAGAGGCTGTCAGCGAAGGTACTGTCGAGTTGATCGAAGGCCGTGCCATCCGTGGCGCCATGTGGTCGGAGGATCACTGGCAGGTAGCAGCCGAGGATCGCCTTCTGGAGGTCGACCGCATCTGGCTCGCCACCGGAACCACACTCCGCGTCGATGCCGTGCCGCTATTCGAGGGGGTTGCCGCAAGGTCGGTCGCGATGGCGAACGGACTGCCGATGCTCGACCCGGCCTGCCGCTGGCCGAGCACGTCCATGCACATCATGGGCGGCCTCGCGAGTCTGCAGCTCGGCCCCTTTGCGCGAAACCTGATCGGCGCCCGGATGGGCGCGGAACGCATCGTTTCTCACATCACCGGGCTCGAGCGGCGTCAGTACCCACAACCCTCGCGCTAATCTTTGATCACCGCGAGATTCAGCCCGCACGCCACATCAGGGCGAGCTTGCATCACGGCTTGGGTTGGCCCGCAAGCGCCTTCTCCACGGCCTCTTCGGCCGTCCTGACGTGTTCGATGCCGGACACCGGTTGGCCATCCTGGTCAAGTATCTGCCAGCCACCGAGGGAGATGACCGGCACGCCACCCCGGCGCTTTGCCAATGCCACTTCGCTCAACGTGCCCCACGAGCCGCCAACCACAATCACCGCGTCAGCGCTCCATACGATGATGGCGTTCCGCGCCTCGCCCATATTGGTGACGAGAGTTACGGAGAGGTCGGGCGACGCGCCTTCACGTGTGTCGTTCGGTCGGATACCGACCACCAAACCGTCTTTCGAGCGGACGCCTGCGGCTACCGCTGCCATAACGCCGATACCGCCACCGCAGATCACTACCGCGCCGCGCTCGGCAAGGAGCTGGCCGACGCTGCAGGCGTTAGCCTGATCCTCTCTGGTGCAGTGGCGCGGGCCGCAGACGGAGACTTGGTAGGGCATCCGTCTCCTTACGAGGCAGGAAGTTGTGGCAGTTCACGTGCGGCTGGATAGGCGCAGAACACGGCGATCTGTTCGCGGAGGTCGCTGGCCAACGTGACGTTCTCAAACGCTTCATCGGCAAGCGTCTGATCGATTTTCGCCATGCGCCCTATGATGGGCACGGTCCGATTCTCGCTCGGCAGTTGCAACACCGTTTGTGCGTGAGCGTCTGCGCCGTCCAGATCATTGAGCGCAAGCTGTGCGGCTATGAGGTCGAGCTGGGCGGCGGCGATGAGTTCAGCCGACTGCTCGCGTGCCGGTGCGGCCGCAAGCAACTCCAGCGCTTCCTCAGCCTCTGTGGCAGCGAGCCGGAAGTTGGCTTCGCCGCCGAGCGACAGCCTCACTTCGCTCGCGTAGTAGGCGGCTTTGCCTGGCGCGAAATAGAACACGCCTGCTGGACGTGCCCCGTCTGCCACGCGCTCTCGGGCGTCGCTGGCGGCCGCCAAGGCGCGGTTGGCTTCGCGTTCATCCTGGGCAGCAGCAAGCGCTCGCGCTTCTTGGCTTGACAGCCGCAGGAGGTCGCTGACCTCGCCCGTTAGGCTTTGACCGCTCCGAGCCAGTTCAGCAGCGTCGAGGTACTCGCCGCGCCAGTACGCGACGTGGGATTGTACCCAGCGGATATAAGCGCGCGTCGTGTTGTTGCCCGCGAGATCAGCGCAGAGCCATGCCGTGCGGGCGTGGCTGTCAGCGGCATACGGTTGGCCGAGGTCATTGCTTGCGTGCGCCAGCAAGGCGCTGAGCTGGCCGGCGACGCGGTAGAGGTCAGTCAAAAGCCCTGGCCGAGGATTCCGGTCGATCATGTCAAAGACATCACGGCGCAGTGCCGCCACTGGCCGGAAGACGGTGTACGGTGGGCGACGTAGATATTCTGTAGCCAGCCACTTCACGTCTGTGTCGAGCTGTTCGAGCACTTCTGGAGTGACAGCAACGCCAGCTCGGCGAACAAACCGAGCCGACTCCTCAGCGGACATCACAATCTCCTCGTGAAGGGACACAGGATGCGTCCTGATTTTCTGTTGAGCTTCTTGTCGCGGTATGACTTGTACCGTCGCGGGGCGCTCGGCGGGCCCAGCGATCGTATCGAGATGCCGGAAATCCGGCAGGTCCACGAGCAGATCACTCACCGCGCATTCATACAGCTCCGCCAACCTGCCGAAGTTGTCAAACGAAGGGGCATGCCCGCTGCTGCTGGGCCATACTTCCCAGTACGAGAATATCTTGAACGTCTTGAGCTCATCGGGCCAGCGCTTGTTCCACTCATCGGCGGCCTGGCGCTGGCTCCAGCCATGGGCGTAGCGGAAGGCTACCCGGGCATTGACGCGATAGCGTCGCCGAACGACCTCGGCGACCTCCACCCATGACTTGCCCTGGACCCGCAGTGAGCGGGTCAGCTGTAGACGCTCCTGTTTTCGACTGCCCTGACCGCGCGGATCAGGCACAGCGCTTTCCTGGCTGATCATGCACTCCTCGCTCGGTTGACCACGGCATCTTGACGTGCAGCAAGGCCAAACGCTACCCGCTGCTGACCGGCCGGCCAAACCGCTGGAAGTTCCCCATGCTGTCGAGACAGCGCCGACAAGAGATCAAGACTGGCGGGGGTGGGATCACCCGAGCAGCGCCGGGATGCCGGGACAGTTGAGATAGCGCGTGAAGATGGTATCACCTCCCGCCTGCTGCCAGCGCTCAACAAGATTGACGACAGCAGGAATGACATGTTGGCTGCGTTCATTGACGAAGCCATTCTGCGCATCAATTACGACAAGCATCCCTGGCTAGTCTCACCGGACGGTCACCGCACCCACCCCGGCACCCCGCACCCGCACCGGCGCGCGCTCGTGACCGAGGAACACGGCAGGGCCGGTAACCTGCAGCACAAGCCGTCGCGACAGTACCCACGGCGGCGGGCGACCGATAATTACGGCATTTGCGAGAGTGGAAGGGGCGATTAGCGTATTATTGGCTCGAGGATGAGGCGGCTTGCAGCTCCTCCCGGGCGTCGGCTGCCACGGTCGAGTGCTCGAACCGCTCGTCATCGAGCAGCAGGACCAGCTCCGTGACCCGCTTGCGCATCCACGAGATCTTGATCTGTCGGTCGGCGGGAATCTCGATAATGGGTCGCATGGCGGCCATCGCTCCTTCGATCTCGCCGAGCTTCAGCCGCGCCGTAGCCATATACACGTGAGCAAGCGCCTCATCAGCGAGCGACCGGAACTGCTCGCCCTCATGCGCCCACAAGGTGATCGCTTCGGCGGAGTCATGTTCTGCGCGTCGCAGAGCCGCCTCGTCTGTGAGCCACATCAGGCTTGATCCGCCGTAATACAACTGTTTGGCGTAGCTGAACGCGAACAATCCGTTGACTGTATCGAGCGTCGATTCATCCCGCGCAGTCAACGCCTCGTCCAGCAGCCGCTGCGCTGTTTCCGAGTCCGCGTTGTTTGCCGCACATTGCGCAGCTCCGCAGAGGAGCCGAACAGTAGAGGTCCCCGGGCCCGCGTACTTCAAGCCGTCTTGAATCAGCGTCGCGGCAAACCTGTAGTCCTTCTGGAATCGGGCTATCAGCGACTCGGTACCCCGCACCCACGCCCGCTGCTCGTCATCATTGGCGAGATCGGCGAGTCGCCACGCCGCTCGTGCATGCGTCTTCGCTGCCTCCGGCTCACCGAGGTCGAGAGCTGCGTAGCTGAGCACGCCAAACGCACGGCCAGCGGCCAGGTACAGATCTTTGAGCTCATGCGGCCGCGCGGCGCCTTCCTTGATCCGGCGGACAGCCTCATGGCGGAGCTGCAGCCCCTGGTTCAACATAGGCGTCGGGGGTGCGCTTCGTGCGCTGAGGTAAGCGACACTCAGAGAGGCGACGCTCTCGCCGAGAGCGTCAACGTCGACTGCGTCCGGCTGTGTCGCCGCGAGAATGTCCTCAGAGTCTTTGACGGACACGAGCAGTAAGGATCGCGTCCGCTTCTCAGCATCACGTTCTATGTTGGCCCGATCCCATGCTCTTATCAGTCGTCCGCGGGCTTTAAGCGTTGTGTCCACCCGCTCCGTCCACGAGCGATCCGGCCACCGCGCGCCGGAAGCCACATTGCTGATCCACCCACGCGTGGCAAGTGTTGGCCTTTCAAGTTCTCTATAGGAGAGTCCACTTTCCTCGCGAAGCTCCTTGAACAGGCTAGTAAACGCTGATTGAGCGTTCGGGGGTAGCAGGCTAGCCACGGCGGTCCCTTCTCGCACTGTCGGCTGGCGGGTGTATCCAACTGTCGCGGCGGCCGGTTGGATACACCTATCCACTTCTTGCGGGCTGTGTTCAGCCCCCAGTCTTGAAGCATGACAACAACGAAGGCCCCACGGGGCCGAACCACCAACCTCGGTGGACGCGGTGAGCCGGCTCAGCAGCCGGGCCGCCTCATCGAGAGTGCGGCGTGCCTGCTGAACCTCTGCCCGGACGC